>JAKZTB010000278.1:0-16287 GCA_047517345.1 Alphaproteobacteria bacterium | reverse complement strand
CCTCCAAAGCATTCGCGATCCCATAGGCCCGCGCCGCCGCTCGACCGTACGATTCCACGCGAGCCCAGCGCCGAAGCTCCAAAGGCGTCAAATCATCCCGTATCTTGAGTGCTGATCCCATGACATCCCCCACATCTGGTAGGAGACCATAGAATCACAATCCGCCATCATCCGCCATCATCCGCCATCAATGAATATCCCGAGAGTCAATTCAGGCGCTCACTGGTATTAGACCGGCGCGGAAGTGTATATGTTCGCGCCAGCCGGTTCGCGTCCGGCGAATCTATCGAGCTGGATTGAGGAACGACAGGTGAAAAGATCAGAGTTGCTGCGCGTCGAAAGCTACCTTCGCAGGAAGTTTGGGAATAATTCGATCGCCTTGAAAGAACAGAAAGACGGCTCCTGCGAAGTCGAGCTCGGCGAGGAATTCATCGGCGTCGTCTATCGCGACGACGAGGATGAGGACGTTTCGTACGACTTTCATATGGCGATCCTCGACATCGATCTCGACGACGCAACGGATATTCCGTTGCCCGATTAGTGGAAACAAAGGCGGGTTATGCCGTCTCTCCTGCCCATAGCGGTCGAAAACATAGACCGCGCCGCACGCGTTCTCCGCGACGGTGAATTGGTCGCATTCCCGACGGAGACGGTTTACGGATTGGGCGCCGACGCGACGAATGATCGGGCCGTTGCAAAAATCTTCGAAGCCAAGAACCGGCCCCGCTTCAATCCCCTGATCTTACACCTCCCAGACCTGGAAAGTGTGCGCCGGATTGCGCAACTCTCGCCGCTGGCGGAAACCCTCGCCACGCGGTTCTGGCCCGGCGCCATCAGCTTCGTATTGCCGCGACGAGAAAACGCGCCTCTCTCGCTATTGGTCAGTGCCGGATTGCCGACGATCGCCATCCGCGTGCCGGCGCATGAGGGTGCCCGCCGGTTGCTTCGTACCGTCGGGGTCCCGGTAGCGGCGCCGAGCGCAAACAGATCGGGACGGATCAGCCCGACGACCGCGGCGCACGTCGCAGCGGATCTTGGCGACCGTGTAGACTTAATTCTCGACGGCGGAGCCTGTTCTGTTGGCGTTGAATCCACCGTTGTCGATCTCTCGGCGTCTTCCCCAATGCTCCTCAGACCGGGCGGGGTCACGAAAGAAGCGATTGAGGCCGTTCTAGGCCATCTGATCGAAATTGCGCCGTCGAACGACGAGAACCCGAAATCACCCGGAATGCAGTTGAGCCATTACGCGCCAACGCTACCCGTTCGGTTGAACGCAACGTCGGCGGAACCCGGTGAAGCGATGCTCGGATTCGGCCCGGCACCGGATGCAACATTGAATCTCAGCGAGACCGGAGATTTGACCGAAGCGGCGGCGAACCTTTTCGCGCATTTGCACCGACTCGACGAACCGGAACGGACAGGGATCGCGGTCATGCCAATTCCGGAAACCGGCCTTGGGCGGGCAATCAACGATCGATTGCGGCGTGCAGCGGCGTCACGGGACTGAATGGACCTACCAATTTCTTGAATAGTGGTGCCTTGCCGGCACCGCATCGATAGCCTAAATCCTTGGCCGGGAGCTAGCGGACACGCAAATGGCCATTACGTTCAACAACGTGGACACCAGGCAGTCGGCCGCGCTGGAACGGATCAAGCAGGTCGTCGGCCCGAACGGTTGGAGCACGGATTCGCAGACGGTCGAGCCGTACCTGGCGGATCAGCGGGGCCTGTTTTTCGGCGACTGTGCCATGCTGGTGCGCCCCGACTCGACGGCCATGGTTTCCGGCGTGGTCAGAATCTGCGCTGAATCCAACATCGCAATCGTCCCGCAAGGCGGCAACACGGGCTTGGTCGGCGCCGGAATTCCAGACAATACGGCGGTTCTGGTCAGCCTCGGCCGCATGAACCGGATACGCGACATCGATCCGCTGGACTATACGATCACAGTCGAAGCCGGGTGCATCCTTGCAAACGTGCAGAACGCCGCGGAATCGGTGGACCGTCTGTTTCCGCTCAGCCTCGGCGCCGAAGGAAGCTGCCAGATCGGCGGGAATCTTTCGACGAATGCCGGCGGCGTAAACGTGCTGCGTTACGGCAACGCTCGGGATCTCGTACTCGGCCTGGAAGTCGTGCTTCCGGACGGCCGGATTTGGAACGGGCTGAAACGCCTGCGCAAGGACAACACCGGCTACGACCTGAAACAGCTTTATATCGGCGGCGAAGGCACGCTCGGCATCATCACCGCGGCGGTCTGTAAGCTCTTCCCAAACCCGAAGGACGTGCAGACCGCCTTCGTCGGACTGCGGGACCTCGACGCCGCGTTGGAGTTGCTCTCCCGGGCCCGTAGCGCTAGCAGCGACCGGGTAACCAGTTTCGAACTCATCTGCCGTCAGCCGCTCGCCTCGGCAATAGCGTATATCGAAGGTGTCCGGGATCCGCTGGACAACGCGTACGACGAATACGCCTTAATCGAATTTTCCGGCGCCCGTGCGAATGGCGGCATGCGGGAAGCGATGGAGACAATGCTCGCCGACAGTTTCGATGCTGGCGAGATCGTCGACGCCGCTATCGCCCAATCCGAAGCGCAACGCGCTGATTTCTGGCACATTCGCGATGCCATCGTCGAGGCGCAAAGCTTCGAGGGCAGCAGCATCAAGCACGATGTCTCCGTACCGGTCAGCCGAATTCCCGAATTCATCCGTCGCGCCGATGCGGCGATCACCGACCTCATTCCCGGCGCGCGGCCCGTCGCCTTCGGCCACTGCGGGGACGGCAACATTCACTACAACATTGCGCAGCCCGTCGGGATGGAAAAAGACGCCTTTCTCGACCAATGGGACAACGTAACCAAAACCGTCTACGACCTCGTCGTCTCGCTCGGCGGTTCGTTCAGTGCCGAACATGGTGTCGGGCAACTCAAACTCGCGGAAATGGCGCGATACAAGGACGCCTTGGAACTCGATATGATGCGCAAGCTGAAAGATGCACTCGATCCTTCCGGGATCATGAATCCTGGAAAGATGTTGTAAAAAAGAAGCGAGAAGCCGATGACAGCCTACAATGCACCGACCCGGGATATGCGGTTCGTGATCAACGAGTTGGGTTTGCTGACCGCCATCCAGAAATTGCCCGGCTGCGAAGATACGAATGCGGAACTGGTCGACGCCGTTCTGGAAGAGGCGGGCAAGCTGGCCGGCGGCGTGCTGGCGCCGATCAACGAGTCGGGCGACGTTCAGGGCGCCGCGCTGGAGAACGGCGTCGTCCGCACCGCGGATGGCTTTGCCGATGCCTACCGCCAATTCGTCGATGGCGGCTGGAACAGTATGCCGTTCGAACCGGATTACGGCGGTCAGGGCCTCCCGTGGCTGGTCGGTATCGCAGCGGAGGAATTGTGGATATCCGCGAACAACGCCTGGGCGCTATGTCCGATGCTGACGATGGGCGCTGTAGACCTGTTGACCGAACACGGCACGCCGGAGCAGAAGGCAACATATCTGGAAAAACTCATCTCCGGCGAATGGACCGGCACAATGAACCTGACAGAACCGCATGCTGGGTCCGATGTCGGCGCCCTTCGCTGCCGCGCCGAACGGGAAGGCGACCGCTACAGGATCCGCGGTCAGAAAATATTCATCACCTGGGGCGAGCACGATATGACCGACAATATCGTGCATCTGGTCCTCGCGCGAACGCCCGACGCACCGCCGGGATCGAAAGGCATCTCGCTGTTCATCGTGCCGAAGTTTCTCGTCAATGCGGACGGGTCGCTGGGACAGCGCAACGACCTGCGTTGCGTCTCGCTGGAGCACAAGCTCGGTATCAAGGCGTCGCCGACCTGCGTCATGTCCTACGGCGACGACGAAGGCGCGGTCGGATATCTCGTGGGCGAAGAGAACCGCGGATTGAATTGCATGTTCACGATGATGAACAATGCGCGGATCAATGTCGGGCTCTCCGGCCTGTCCATCGCCGAGCGCGCCTACCAGCAGGCGGTCGATTACGCGCGTGAACGGATCCAAGGCACCGGCCCCGATGGTACGCCTCTTCCCATCATCAGCTACCCCGACGTGCGGCGTATGCTACTGACCATGAAGTCGTCGATCGAGGCGATGCGCGCGCTGGTATACGACACGGCAACGTCACTCGACCAATCGCGGCGTACCAACGATCCCGAAGCCCGGAAAGCGGCGCAAGATCGCGTCGATCTGCTCACGCCGGTCGTAAAAGCCTGGTGCACCGACCTCGGCGTCGAGATCGCGTCGATGGGAATTCAGGTGCATGGCGGCGTCGGCTATATCGAAGAGACCGGTGCCGTCCAGCATCTTCGCGATTCTCGTATCGCCCCGATCTACGAAGGCACCAACGGCATCCAGGCGCAGGATCTTGTCGCGCGCAAGGTGCTGCGCGACGGCGGCACGGCGGCAAAAAACTATATCGCAGAAGTCCGCGCGCTTTGCGATGCCCTCGACGAATCGCCCGGCGAAACGGCGTCGGCCCTTCGAAGCCAGCTGTCCGGCTCGTGCGATGCGCTCGCGGAAACAACGGATTGGCTGCTGGTTGAAGGCGGTTCGAATATGCTCCGCGCACTTGCCGGCGCGACCCCCTATTTGCGCCTATTCGGGACCGTTGCCGGCGGTGCGATGATGGCCCGCGCAACGTTGGCCGCCCAGGCTGCCCTCGACGCAGGGACCGACGACCCGGAATTCTACAAATCGAAATTGATGACCGCGCGATTCTACGCCGAGAATATCCTGCCGCAAGCCGCCGCGCTGATCGCACCGGTGCGCGACGGCCATCACGCGGTTCTGGCGTTTGCCGAAGAAAGTTTCTGAACAACCGTCAACCCTCGAACGGGCGCACGTCTTCCTCGGCTGGGAGGGCGGCCAGCAATTCTGCAACCGATTTACCGGTCGCCGGGTGAGGGTGCGCGCCCGCAATTTCCGCCAAAGGCTGCAAAACGAAGCGGCGTTCGGCAAGCCTGGGATGCGGAATCGTCAGTCGCGGCGTATCCATTTGCAAATCGTCGTAGAACAGAATATCGAGATCGATCGGTCGCGGGCCGTAACGCTGCCCGGTAACGCGGCCCAGCCCACTCTCGATCGATTTCAAGGAGTCGAGCAGCGGGACTGGTGCCAACCCGGTTTGTCCTGCCACGACCATGTTGAGGAAAAGCGCCTGATCGGTGACGTATTTGGGCGCGGTTTCGTGGATCGCCGAGCGCAGCTCAATTTGGACGAATCCCGCCAAACGATCCAACGCGGCAGTCAGCATGGCGGACCGGTCGCCTTGATTGCCGCCGAGCGCGATGAACACGTCCGCCATGAGCCGACTTCACCCCGCGTCCGGCGACGTCCGAACGATCGCGTCGGTCATGCGGGCGACTCGGACCATCTCCGTGACGTCGTGAACGCGGACGATATCCGCGCCGCGTGCGATCGCAATCGCGACCGTCGCCGCCGTTCCTTCCAGCCTTTCGGTGACCGGGAGGTCGAGAACCCGACCGATAAACGATTTCCGGCTTGATCCGACCAATAGAGGAAATCCCAAACTCTTCAACCGGTCGAGACGATTTATAAGTTCAAGGTTCTGCGCGACGCTCTTGCCGAAGGCGAGCCCTGGATCGAGCACGATCTGATCCTCGTCGATACCGGCCGCACATGCGCCTTCAACGAGCATGGACAACTCCGCGGCGACATCGCCGATCAGATCGTCGTAATGCGCGCCGGCATATTGTCCACCGAGACGCGCGTCGAGTTCCGCATGGCCCGGCTCGCTGCGGTTGTGCATCAGCACTACAGGCGCATCCCGCGCTGCCGCGAGCGCGGCGAGCGCCGGGTCGGCGCGCAAGCCCCACACATCGTTGATAATGTCCGCTCCGCCATCCAATGCAGCCTCGGCGACGGCGGCGCGATAGGTATCGACGGAAATCAAACAGTCGGGCACCGCCTCGCGCACGGCCGCGATCACGGGTACCACGCGCGCCGCTTCGGTATCCGCGGATACCGGCTCCGAACCAGGCCGCGTGCTCTCACCGCCGATGTCGAGGATATCCGCCCCGGCAGCTGTGAAGGCGCGCGCCTGTTCGACGGCGTTCGCCACGGCACTATCGGCGTTGCCGCCGAGCCCATCCCCGCTAAAGGAATCCGGCGTGATATTGAGAACACCCATCACATAGGTCCGCGTACCCCATTCGAAACGATCGCTCAAGCGCATGGCTTCGCTCTCGCGTGTACCTTCTCGCAAATGCGGTTGCCGCGCCGACACCACGCCACCATAATGCGCCCGTCCAACAAGTCTCTCGGAAACCCGGAGGATATCTGGTTTGTCGACCGCAGGCACGCCCCTTGCGCCCACGTCGGAATTCGCCGAAACGGGCCTGTATCGGATATTCGTGCGCGATCTGGTCGTGCCTTGGAATATTGGTATCCACGATCACGAACAGGACGGGCCGCAACGGGTCCGCTTCAATGTCGACCTGATAGTGCGAGAAGCCTCGAAGTTCGACGCGGACAAGTATCGTCAGGTCGTGTGTTATGCCGGTGTCGTGGATAGCATCCGCCGCCTGGCGGACGACGGTCACGTCAATCTCGTGGAAACGCTGGCCAGCCGCGTCGCCGATCTGTGCCTTGCCGATGATCGTGTCGTCGAGGCGACGGTCCGGGCGGAAAAACTCGACGCGATCGAAGGCGTCTCAAGCGTCGGTATCGAAATCACGCGCAGGAATAACGTAGCCGCACAGGATGCCGGCCGCGTCGTCCGTGTCGTCGGCGAGACATCGGGACCCCTGCGTTAACTTCAACTCATCCAGAAACAAAGAGGGACGGTGGCATGCACACGCTTCTGTTCTACGATCCCGGCCACTTTCACGCCGCGCTGACGCTTCGGTCGCAAAACCCGCGGACCGATCCGGCAATCCACGTTTACGCGAATGAGGGACCCGACCTCGACGCCTTTCTGGCGCTCATCCGCTCATTCAACGAACGGGCGAAAGCGCCGACGCGGTGGACCGCCAATCTGCATACCGGCGAAAACGCGCTGCAGAAACTGATCGACGACCGTCATGGCGACATCGCGATCCTGGCGGGCCGGAACGACAGCAAACTTCAAACGATCCGCGCCTTGCACGGCGCGGGCATTCACGCCCTGGTCGACAAACCCTGGATCACCACCAGCGCCGCCTTGCCGCTGTTGAACGAAGCGACCGCAGGCCCGCCTTTGGCGTTGGACATCATGACCAGCCGGCATGACGTCGTGGCCCAACTGCGGCGGCGGATCGTCGCCACCGACGCCGTCTTCGGCGAGTTCGCAGGAACCGCGGAGCAACCCGATATCGAGATCACATCGCTGCACCATCTTTGCAAGATCGTCAACGGCGCGCCGTTGCAGCGCCCCCCGTGGTATTACGACGTCGCGGTGCAAGGCGACGGCCTCGTCGATATCCAGACTCACATGGTCGACCAGACGCAATGGCTGATCGATCCCGAGGACGCGGCCGAGTACGACAACGACGTCATTCTCGACAATGCCGAACGCTGGACGACGAATGTTCCGCTGTCATCCTTCACGGAAAGCACCGGCGCCGCGGCCTTCCCTGACAGCATCGCGGACCAAATCGTCGCCGGCGAACTGCAACTCGCCTGCAACGGGCAGATCGATTACCGGCTCAAAGGGGTTCGGGTGCGCCAGCGCTCCGAATGGGCCCTGCATCAGCCCGCAGGCGGCGGCGATCTGCACAGCGCGACCGTCCGCGGCAGCGGCTGCGGGATCGTCATCCGTCAAGGACCCGAAACCGGGTACGTGACGGAGGTTCACGTGACTGGCGGAGACGGCCTCGAGGCGCGGCTGTCGGAGGCGCTTCCGGCGTGGCGCGAGTCGTTTCCCGGGCTCGATTTCAAGGCGTCCGAACTCGGCTTCGAAATGCTGATACCGGCGGCCCTGAATACAGGGCACGAAGCGCATTTCGCCATGGTCCTCGACGAGTTTCTCGATCTTGTCGAGACGTCGGCGTGGCCGGAACACCTCGCCAGACGGATCAGAAACCGTTACACGCTGACCGCCAGCGCGCGGGACATCGTCTGAGCGCAACCATCGCGCGTTACTTCGGCGTCAGGCGGAGGTGCGACGCGCCCGCCTCGAGCAGGGCGTCACGGCTGCCGGAAATCTTTACCGATTCGCCGTCACGCCACCGCGTCAGGAAGTCCTTGTAGTGGCGCGATAAAAAATTGCCGGATTGCCCGGTCGCGATCATGAAGCGGCTGTTCGCCAGATCGGCAAGATCGTATATAGCCCGGTAACCCGCGCCATCCGAATGGATCTGCGGTATCGCGTGGCCCTGACCGGCCGTCATTCCCCGATTGACGGTGTAATCTCCACCGTCCGACTCGATGCTTAAATCGGCAAAGCCGGCGACAACCGGCACATAGGTCAGCACCGGATGCGCGAACGTCGCCCGATGCAGCATGCCCCATCGCCAATCCCCCATTTCCGCACCCAATGCGGCCGTGAGCTCGTCAAGCGCCAGCCTCAGCGACTTGATCAATTGAACCTCGCAGGTCTCGATTTCTGCCGTCCTGATATCGTCGCACCAAGCTTTCCGTTTGGTGAGGGCTGATGCCACGAATCCAACGCCGGGCCGCTGCACAAGCGTCTGAAATTCTCGCGCCTTCGGCCCGCCAAGCTCATCCGCGATCAAGATCCGCGCAAGGTGGCGCAACCAGGTCGCGTAGATCAAAGGTTCCGGACTGTCTCGCCGCATCTCGTGGTTCCAGACCGACAGCAACGCGACAGCCTCGCGGGCACGGGCCTCCTTCACGGGTACATTCAACATCAAGGGCAGCAACTGGCGCGCTGCGGTCGATACCGTGTCACGCTGTAACGCCCGGCTGGCGGCGATATCGTGCATTGTCTGCCGCTCGAGTGTTTCGAAGATGCGCCGCGCGCGATAAGGCGCTCCCCAATTCCGCGCGATCAAATAGGGATAATCTTTGCCGACCACCCGATTGTTGGCATTTACGATCCACCCCGACGGAGGATTGTGGATACGCGGCATTTCCGTCATCGGGATGAAGCCGTTCCAGTCAAACTCGCCGGTTGCGCCAATTACCGGCGCGAATCCGGTTCCCTTTTTTCGCAGGGGTATACGCCCCGTCGAAACGAGTCCGATTTCACCGTCCGTGCCAGCGAAGAATAGGTTTGTGTGAGGCGTATGAAAGTTGCGGGCCGCCGCCTCGAAGGACCGCCAATCGCGCGCCATGTTAATCCCCAGAAGCGCCTCGACCGTCCGGTCGTCGTCGCGCAGGGCCGGTGTCGCCAACACGGCGACTTTGGTTGCTCCCGGTTGGCTCGCAACCAGATCGGACAGTACGGGGCCGTGCCGGGTTCGACGCACGGTGATCTCGACCGGGTCGCCACCCTTAACCGGAATGCTTTCCTGGCGTAAGTCGAACAGTCTCGGTCCGTTAGGCGTCTGGTATCTTTCAGGATCGACCGAATCGACCGTCTCGAGAAAGAAATCCTCGACATCGCCGCCGCCGTTGGTCATTCCCCAAGCAATCGTCCCGTTGTGACCGAGTATAAGGAAGGGAACACCCGGGACGGTAACGCCGGTCAGGCGCAGGCCCGCGGCTTCTATGCGGACCAGATACCACAGGATAGGCGCACCGAACCGGAGGTGCGGGTCGTTCGCGAGGATCGGCTTGCCCGTGCTTGTCCGGTCGCCGTGCACGACCCAGCCATTGGAACCGCTGTCGCGGAGAGGCCGCAGCTCAGGCAATGCCAAGCCGCCGGTGACCGTCGTCGGTTCGTCCGATGCCGCGGTTGGCCAAAGGTCGTAGATCATATCCGCCGGCAGCCCGTTTTCCGCCAACGCTTCGACAACCCGCAACCGGACGCGCTCCGCACCGACATTGCGCCCCAGCCGTATCGCCATCAGCCGGCTCCAAAGCAGCGGATCGGTTGGCTTCCAGGCTCCCGGATCGTAGCGCAGCAGCTGGAACTCCGGCGGCAAGGCGCCGCTTCTCGTCGCAAGCCAGGCGTTCACGCCGTCCGCATAGGCCGTCAGCGTCGACTTCACCGCGGTAGAGGCGCTATCGAATATCTTTCCGACGACGTGCGGCAAGCCAAGCGTGCGAATGTACTTGTCCGTCGGAACCAGTCTTTCGCCGAGTATTTCCGCAAGCCGGCCGGCACCGAGACGCCGAAGAAACTCCATCTGCCACAGCCGATCCTGGGCGTGCGTGAAACCGAGGGCGAAATAGGCATCCCGCTGGCTTTCGGCAAAAATATGCGGGACGGCGTTGGTATCGCGGTAGATCGAAACCGGATACTCCAACCCGGCCAACGCGATCTCACCGGATGTCTTGGGTAGAGAAGTTCTCAGCCAAAGGAACCCCGCTAGGCCCGTAGTGACAACCGCAACCAGCAGGCAAGCCGCGATTATGAGAAATTTACGCATTGGCGGGAGAGACCCTTAGAGGCTGGCTCTTAGATCAGGACGACGTCGCCCGCGATGCGCGCCCCTCGGGCGGCCATAAAGTACAGCCCCATGTGATGTGTAAGATCCTGCGGATGGCTCGCCGTTTCAGGCAGGCCCAGAGTCCCTGCGACCGCCTTGGGCAGATCGTATGTCGCGCAGCCGGCATCATAGACGAATATGTCCCGGCATTTCTCGGTCAGTCCGTGGTTTCGCGCGGACAACATGGTCAGCACGAAATCCATCACGCAGATATCGGTACAGGTTCCCACGACCAGGAGGTTCTCGATGCCATTCGCGTTCGCCCAATCCACAACCGCGTTTCGGCCGTCCGGTCCGATCGCGCCGACGAAACCGTTGATGCAGTCCTTGCGGACCAAAGTTGCGTTGGGCGCTGACTCGAGCCATTGCAGGGCCGGGACGAGTTCTTCCTCGCCGGTGCCTTGTTCGCAATGGGGCGGATAGGGCGGTTCCGGTTTGCCGGGCACGTGCGTATCCAGAAAGGCGAGTACAGGCCAACCTTTTTCCCCGAATCCACGGGCCAACCGGTCGCTTTCCGCCACCATGCGGGTCACCTGGGCATTCTCGGTCGGCGGCGCCAGATTGCCCGCGCCGACGGTCGCAAATCCGTTCACGATGTCCACAATGATGAGCCCCCACCCGTCTCCATCCAATTCCAGGGCGTCGGCTGCGACGGGAAGTTCGCCCCGCACCGCTTCTGTCAGGGTGTCGATATCCATGGCCGTACTCTCTTCGATTGCGAATCCGGTTTTATGTTATATTGGCGCCATGCGGTTGATCGCCAGTCCTATACCAAGGAGCGTTGATAATGACTCATGGAGATCACGCAGGCGACCCGCCGAGTAGGAGGGAAGCCGCAGGCGATGTGGTGCATCGTCAAGGTTTTTCGACGCACTCCGGCGGGTCGCAGGCGCGACCGGAACGGCGGCCTGCCAACGCTTTCGGGCAGCGTCGCGCACACCTCGCGATACCCCCGCATCGCCACGGCGCACGCTCCTTGCCGAAAACCTTGGCAGACCGTCCCCATGAATCATTATCAGCGCTCCTTGGTATTTTGCTGATTTTCATCTTAACCCTCGGTGGATGTGCCGGAGAACCGGATGTCTATGCGCTCATCCAGGATCGCGCCTACGCGCCGTCTGAGTTTCGGCATGCCGCGGCCAACAAACCGGTCCGGACGGTGATTGCCGGAAACCCATTCCCGAAAACGACCGAACGCGCAGCCCACGACGCGGTACTGGCGGCGATGCAACCCGTCAATTGGCATCAGCCCTTGCCGTTCACGCCGAGAACCTATTTTACCGATACGCCCAAAGGCGAACATAATCCCCGCTACCGCGTCGTTGTCGCTTTGAACCCCGACGAGACGAAGAACGGTTGGAAAAGCGCACCATGCGCCGAGGAGAACACGCCCCCGACTCTCGGACCTCTCGACGACCATACGGTCCGCATGGTCTTTTGCCGCGACGAAGCGCCGCTGTCGATCAGCCACGGCACGCTGAACGGCAATGCCACCCCGGACGACAAACGCTTCCGCCGTATGATCGCGCGCGCGACCATGGAACTGTTTCCGCAGCGCCGTGACAATCGCAACTGTCTTGGCCTACAGCGCAAAGGACGTTGCTGAGCCGGCGTGAACGACAGTAGTCAGCGCACCGCCTCCGACGAAATACCGCTCATCGGCCTGGCCCTCGTGGCGGTCCTCGTCCTGTTGTGGGGATCGAACTTTCCGGCGATGAAGATCGCCCTGTCGGAAATCCCACCGTTTACCTTCCGCAGCGTCAGCAACGCCATTGGCGCTTTCGGTTTGCTCGCAATCGGGCGGATAGCGATGGGGTACAGCCTCTCCGTCCCGCGCCGCGATCTCGGCCCGCTTATCGTCACCGCCAGTTTGAATATCGCCGGGTGGCAGTTGCTCCTAACATTCGGGCTCCTGCGGATCGACGCGTCGCAGGCCATCATAATCGCCTACACCATGCCGCTCTGGGCCGCCTTGTTCGCGCGCGTTCTGTTGAAGGAATATTTGTCCGTCATTCGGATCTTCGGCATCGTTCTCGGCATCGGCGGCATTCTCGTCCTCAACCTCCGCAACCTCGACATGCCGTCCGCGTCGCCAATCGGCGCCATGCTTGTACTCGGCGCCGCGCTTTGTTGGGCAAGCGGCACCGTTGCCATGAAAATGCACCGGTGGCGCATGCCGACGATCATGATGACGGGCTGGCAGGTCGCAATCGGAACGCTACCGATGCTTGCCGGAATGGCAATTCTGGAGGATCCGTCAACGTTGCTGTCCGCCAGTCCGCAGGCCCTTGCCGGCATGCTGTACACCGCGGTCATCGCCATGGTGATCTGCCATTGGACCTGGTATTCCCTCTTGCGCATGGTGCTCGCCGCTGCGGCGGCGACATCGACCCTGGCGATACCGGTCTGTGGCGTCTATGCCAGCGCGTTGATCCTGGGCGACCGTGTCGGCGTGCATGAGGTGGGCGCGCTTGCACTTGTCGTCACGGGCCTTTTTTCGTCCTGGTATGGCCGATCGTCCAGACGCGATTTTTTCGCTAACGAGCTATCCTATCGTCCGGTGCCGTCGAGTAGCAAAGTCGCCAGTTTGACGATTTCAGGGTCGATTTCCAAAGCCGAGACGACTGCCGTCTGCTCCTCCAGCAAGGTGGACCGCATCGTCTGTCGCTGCTCGCCGGACGCTTCGATATATTGTACGCCGGCTTGCGCCGCAGCGGCGCGGGCACGTGTCTGCCGCTCGGCGGTCATCCGGCGCAAATCGTCTACCGCCGCCTCCCAACTCTCCACAAGCCATAGCCGCTCGTCGTCGAACAGCGCCTCCCATCGGGCACGGTTTATGATCGGCGTGTAGTGGTAGAAAACCTGATTGTCGAGGAAGGCATAACGAACGCCAACTTCCCACAACGCAGCATCGGCAACGAAGTTATGCGTCGCCAACAGCCCGCCGACGAGTTTGCGCCGTAGCGCATCAGCCAAATCCCGGACGGCAATCCGTCTCGGCGTGGCGTCGAATGCCAGATAGCGCGCGAGATCGGCGCCGCCACCCGGCACGCGAAAATTCAACCCCTGCAAATCCTCGTAGACTTTGATAGGTTTTGCCGCGCTATAAATTTGGCCGAATCCAAGATCCAGCGAACGCCCGATGACCCTGATCCGGAGTGCTTCTTCCAGCCTATTTTTGAGTTCCTGCCCGAGCGCGCCATCGTAGGCCTCATGAATCGGATCCACGTCACGACCGTAGAATATCGGTAACGATGCGACCGCGAAATCCGGCGCGTAACGCGACAGGTGCCACCAACCCGGCGCGCCTAAATCATAAACCCCTTCGGCAACCGCCGCCGGTATACGGGAGCCTGGATAATCCGTGGCACCGTGCAAAATCGCGATGAGAAGCTGGCCTTCCGACTTGGTCGCGACCGCATCCGCCCACCGTACGAGCGCTTGATTGCGCGGATGCGTCTCGGGCGTCGGTAACGCAAATTGGAGAACGGTTTGAGCCGCCGCAGGGTAAGTTGCAGCTAGCAAAAGGACCGCCGCGAATAGCAGTATTTTCATTATATCGCTTCGTGTTGGCTGCTCCGCAGCAGAGCGCAGGAGACTAAGTTTGCGGGTCCTACATTGTCAATGTAACCATGAGTGCAACATAACCAATTTTTGGGTAGAAAATATGGCTTCTTCGGCGATCGACTCTGAAATCTTCGGCAACCTGTTCGGCACGGCGGAAATGCGCCATGTATTCGCCGACGAAACCCTGATCCAACGCTATCTGGATGTCGAAGCCGCTTTAGCGCGGGTCCAGGCCCGCATGGGCATCATCCCGCAAGAGGCGGCGGTGGAGATCACCGCCAAGGCCAAGTTCGAGCATTTCGATTTCGAGGCCTACAAGCGTGGCGTCGCGCGGGTGTCCTACCCCATCCTGCCACTCGTCGAAGGTATTGTCGCGATGTGCAAGGACGGTCTCGGCGAGTACAGCCATTGGGGCACGACGACCCAGGACATCATGGACAGCGCCCTGTCCCTGCAGATCAAGGACGCGCTTGACATCATCGAAACGGACCTCGACGCCATCGCCGAACTGTTGGCGCAGTTGGCGCGGGACTATCGGGATGCGCCTGTCGCGGGCCGTAGTCACCTGCAACACGCACTACCGGTCACCTTCGGTTACAAGGCGGCCGTCTGGCTGTCCGGGATCGAGCGGCATCGCCAGCGGCTGGCGGAAATAAAACCGCGCGCGACGCTGGTGCAGTTCAGCGGCGCGGCCGGTACCTTGGCATCGCTCGGCGAGGACGGGTTGAAGATACAGGACGCGCTCGCCGCCGAACTCGGTCTCGGCCGGCCGGAGATCACGTGGCACACCATGCGCGACAATGTCGCTGAAATCGTCAGCTACTTCGGCCTTCTCACCGGCACGTTGGGCAAGATCGGCACGGACGTGCTGATGATGATGCAGACCGAAGTCGGCGAGGTCTTCGAAGCCTTCCAGCATGGCCGCGGCGCCAGCAGCACCATGCCGCAAAAGCGCAACCCCGTGTCCTGCGAGCTGCTGATCGTTGCGGCGAAGGCGATGCGGCAGCATGTCGGCCTGATGCTCGACGGCATGTTGCAGGACCATGAGCGCGCATCCGGTCCCTGGCATTTGGAATGGCTGACCGTGCCGCAGGCCTTCATCACGACCGCCGGCGCGTTGTCGCAGGCGCGCGAAATGCTCGACGGCTTGGAAGTCGACACCGAGCGCATGCGCCGCAACCTGGACCTCACCAACGGTATGATCGTTTCCGAGGCCGTCATGATGGGCTTGGCACCCCATATCGGCCGGCAGGTCGCCCACGACATCGTCTACGACGCCTGCCGCGACGCGGTGCAGGCCGGCAAATCGCTCTACGACGTCCTGATCGAGATGCCGCAGATCACCGGCGCGCTGTCAGGCGACGCAATCAAGGAACTCTGCGACCCGGCGAACTATACCGGGCTCGCCGGCGAGATGGTCGACCGGTTGCTACGGCACGCCGAGCGTTAGCCATTGACCGCGCCAACGCGCGCTTATAATTAGTCCGGACATTCAAGGCTGGGCGACTATCGCAAGACCCACAACGCTTCATCGAACGAGAGAAAATGGTTTATCAGGGAAAAGAGATCGCGCCGAACCGCTATCGCGAAGATATCGGCCGGTATTTCGAAGATTTCAACGTCGGCGATGTCTACGAGCACCGCCCCGGCCGCACCATTTCCGAGGTGGATAATTCGTGGTTCACCTTGCTGACCATGAATACCCATCCGCTTCATTTCGACGCGGAATACGCCGCCAAGAGCGAGTTCGGCAAGCCGCTGGTCAACAGTACGCTGACCCTGTCGATCGTCGCCGGGATGAGCGTCAGCGACACCAGCCAGAAGGCGATCGCCAATCTCGGCTGGACGGATATCAGGCTGACCGCGCCCGTATTCCATGGCGACACGATCTATGCGGAAAGCGAGGTGCTCGACAAACGGGAATCGAACTCGCGGCCGACCCAGGGAATCGTCAAAATCAAGACGACCGGCACCAAAGCGGACGGTACGGTCTTCATGACCTATGAGCGTACCATGCTGGTTCCCAAGCGCGGCCACGGCGTCGACGACGCCTTAGAGTCTGGTTCTTAACAGCCCGTTGACGAAGTTGGCACTGGACACAAGCGGCCTGGTCTGATTCTTTGACGTTCTGATTTGACCGGGGGATTCGCTGATGACGATGGGACAGCAGAAGGATCGTCAGGGGGACTTGATGGTAGGCTGGGCGG
>JAKZTB010000277.1:0-8165 GCA_047517345.1 Alphaproteobacteria bacterium | reverse complement strand
GTCAGGCTCAGCGACTTGCCGATGTCGGGCTCGACTACTACAACCACAACCTCGACACCTCCCCCGAGCACTATCAGAAAATCATCACCACCCGTACCTACCAGGATCGCCTCGACACCCTCGGCCACGTTCGTAGTGCCGGCATCAAGGTCTGTTGCGGCGGCATCGTGGGAATGGGGGAGTCCCGGCGCGATCGAGCGGGCCTTCTGCGCGAGTTGGCAAACCTTCCCGAGCATCCCGAGTCTGTGCCGATCAACATGCTGGTCCAGGTCGAAGGCACCCCGGTTGCCGGCGAAGCGGCGCTCGACCCGCTCGAATTCGTGCGGACCATCGCGGTCGCCCGCGTGTTGATGCCGGAATCGATGGTCCGTCTTTCCGCGGGGCGGGAAACCATGAGCGACGAAATCCAGGCGCTTTGTTTCCTCGCCGGCGCCAACTCGATCTTCGTCGGCCCCAAGCTGCTCACGACCGACAACCCGGAACGCGACAGGGACGAGGCACTTTTCGACCGGCTCGGCATCGAGCCCATGCCGATCTAAATCTAAGGTAACAGGCGCCTTCGGACGGTACGCCGCTCGGAATCATAGAGTTGCGCCAATCGTCCCGGCGATACGCCGAGATAGTACAGCGCGTGAATCTTGAGCCTGCCATAGACGATCGAAACCGGGTGCCGCCCGGCGAAGCGGCGCGATGACGTCACCAGCGGCGGGTCGGCAATACAAACGGTCTCGCCATATCGTTCCATCCGGCGGACGAGATCGAAATCTTCCATGAGTTCGATGGGGCGAATGCCGCCTATCGCATCGAAGACAGCCCGCCGCACGAATATCCCCGAATCGCCGTAATACACGCCGCGCGCCCGAATCCAGGCGTAGAAACCATCGAGCCATCGGCTGAAGCGATCCGAACCGTCGAATATCAGGCGGTGATTTCCGCCAACGATCTCGGGGTGTACAGCGAGGTGCGACTGGATCCGCGCCAACCCGTCGGAGGGAAAGCGGCAATCCGCATGCAAGAACAACAGCACATCGCCTTTGGCCGCCGCTGCGCCCGCATGCAGTTGCACCCCCCTTCCCGGCCGCGACTGCATGAATTGAACATCGTACGCCTCCGCAATCCGCGCCGTTTCATCCGCGCTGCCGCCGTCGACGACGATTATCTCGCATTGTTCCCGTGCCAGACCGTCGAGCAAACGCTCCAGATTTTGCGCTTCATTCAAAGTTGGAATGATTACGGAAATCGTCATTGATATGCGCGACCCATGCATTCAGATATCTCGGCGCGATAGTATAGGGTCCCTTTTTCGTAACCTAATCCTTGGTGAACGGAATCGACCACGACGGCAATCCCTGGCGGACGCGCATCGGTATCCTGATGGGCGCGCACGCGGTAGGCACGATGCACAGTGTATCGGTTCTGGCGTTGGCGCCCGTCATACGGCCCGATCTCGGCCTCAGCTTCGCCGAGTTCGGCCTGCTCATGACCGCCTATAGCGCCGGCCAGGTCACCGGATCGGTCCCGGCGGGCGCCTATGTCGACCGGGTCGGCGTCGGTTGGGCCTTGGTAACCGCCAGCGCCATCCTCTTCGCCGGCGCGGCCCTGCTGACACAGGCCGACGGACACGCGCTCGCACTCCTGGCCATGCTGATCATCGGCTGGGGCTATTCCATGACCAATCCGGCGACCGCGCGCGGTGTCCTGGAGTGGTTTCCACCAAACCGCAGGGCCACCGCGATCGGGCTCAAGCAGACCGGCGTACCCGTCGGCGGTGTCTTGGCCGCGGGAACATTGGCGCTTTCCGCTTATTTTTCCTGGCAAACCATCATTTGGGGTATCGCCGCGGCGACTTTGGTGAACGCAGCCGTCTGCGCCACTTTGGCGGAACGGCCAACGGCGCGCGGCAACGGAAAAAGCGGTCCGTTTGGAAGGATCTTCCAGTTGGCGCGAGACCGCAATTTCACTGTACTCGCACTTTCCAGCGGCCTCTTCAATGTCGGGCAATACAATTTCTTCACCTACCTGACGTCCTTCATGCGCGAGGCCGCACAAGCGAGTCAGGAAATGGCCAGCCTGACTTTGGGCATCGCGCAGGCGGTCAGCGCCGTCGGACGGCTCGGCTGGGGCGTGTTCAGCGATACGGTCTTCCGAGGGCGCCGCAAATCGCTAGCCGTGGGCATCTGCCTGTTTGCCTCGGTCTTCTTCGTCGCCATGGCGGCCGCGGGCTGGACGCAGGCGGCCGGAATCGGGATGGGTGTCGCCGTGTTGTTAGGGCTGACGATCGCGTCCTATGCATCGCTTATGCAGACGATGGCGGTGGAAGCCGTACCGCCGGAGCAGTCCGGTTCTTCAATAGGCTTTATCTCGTTGGGTTCGCACACCGGCGCGATGCTCGGCCCGCCATTTTTTGGCGCGATCATCGATGCGACGGGCCGGTTTGCCGACGGCTACCTGCTGACCGGCGCGATCGTTGCCTGCGGCGTGTTACTGTTCGCCTTCGGCTTTCGCGAAAAGCGTTCCTGAATTCTTGAGAAGTAAAGGAAGGTTCGATGAAAGGCCTTGTCGTCTGCCCGCAACCCCGTGCCGCCGATGTCGGGGTGGATATTCTCGTCAAAGGCGGCAACGCTTTCGATGCCGCGATCGCGACCGCGTTTGCGCAAATGATCGTCGACCCGTTCATGGGCGGTATCGGCGGGATGGGGACGTTCCAATATTACATCGCCGAAACGGGCGAGAACGGCATGATCGACTTTCACGCGACCTCGGGGGCGAAGGTCACGCCGGATATGTGGCAAGCCGATATGAAAGGCCGCACGGAGGTCTCCGGCTATAGCCTATTCGACGATTACCGGAGCGAGCTCGGCTACACCTCGATCATGACGCCCGGTACGGTCGCCGGCTTTACGGAAGCGCACCGCCGTCTCGGCTCCCTTCCCTGGGCGGATTTGCTGCAGCCGGCAATCCGCATCGCCCGCGAAGGCTTCGAGATGACCTCCTATGTCCGGGATTTCTTCGAGAGGGAGTTCATGGCCGGAATTCCGGACGGCATGACCCGGATCACCAAAACCGACGCCTGCGCCGATATCTACGTCCATCCGGAGGGCCGGCTCTACAATGTCGGCGAGATACTGAAAAACCCGGACTACGGCGACAGCCTGGAGGCCATCGCGACGGACGGGACCGATAGTTTCTATCGCGGTGCACTCGGAAAACGTATCTCAGACGATTTCGCCGCGAACGGCGCTTACGTCACGGCGGACGATCTCACGAATTACGAACCGAGTTGTTACGAGCCGGTAAAGGGGACTTATCGCGGTTTCGGCGTGTCTTCTAATCCGCCGCCGGGCAGCGGTGTCACCTTGATCCAGATGCTGCAAATCCTCGAACATTTCGACCTAGGATCGTTGCATCACGGTTCGGCGGCGCATATCGATTTGGTCGCCCGCGCGATGGCGGCCGCACACAGCGACCGCAACGAGTATCTGGCCGACCCGAATTTCACCGATGTGCCGGTCGAGATGATGCTCTCGCAGGAACGTGCCGCAACGTGGGCGGAGAAAATACGGCAAGGCGCATTCCTCGGCGACGGCAAGGAAGCACCGCCGTCTTGCACAACGCACCTGTCGGTCTACGACGAGACCGGTAACGCGGTCTCCTGCACCCATACGCTGGGTACGGGTTCCGGTGTCGTTACGCCGGGGCTAGGCTTTGTCTACAACAATTCCATGAAGCTGTTCGACCCGATACCCGGGCAGGCGAATTCCATTGCGCCCGGTAAGGCGCGCACGACCGGGATGGTGCCCAGCATGGTGTTCCGCGAGGACGGCCGTCCCTTCATGGTCGTCGGCGCGCCAGGCGGCAGCGTTATCATCAGCGCGGTCCTGCAGACGATCCTGAACGTCATCGATTTCGGTATGTCGCCGGTCGAAGCCGTGACCGTTCCGCGCATCCATTGCGAGGGCGGCGCGATACACGCCGAGGCGCGGTTGCAGAATTCGGAGATGCAGGTGCTGCAAGCGATTGGCTATGAGGTCAAGCGCAACGCGATCAGCTTCGACCCGGTGATGTCGCGCGGTCACGTCATCGTCGTCGACGAGGACGGCGATTGGCGCGGCGGAGCCGATCCGCGCGGCGGCGGCGGGGTCGCCTACGCGCGGTAGGATTTATTCAGGTCTGCGTTTCAGGAAGGACGCGGATTCGTAGGTGATCACCGCCTCGTCCTTTTGATTAAGTCCGGTCGTCTGATACCGGATGATTCCGCGATCCGGCTTCGACTTCGACGGACGCACCTCGAGAATTTCGATTTCGGCGCGCAGCGTGTCGCCGGGTCGGACGGGCTGTAACCACTTCAGATTATCGATGCCAGGTCCGCCCAGGCTCGACTTCTCCATGAAGCCGAGATCGACCCAGAGCCGGAATACGACACAGGCTGTATGCCAGCCGGACGAGATCAACCCTTCGAAGGGGCCGGTCGCCGCGGTTTCCCGGTCGGTGTGAATTGGCTGCGGATCGTATCGCCGCGCGAAGTCCATGATCTCCGACTCGTCCATAGACAAGCCGCGCGTCCGGAACACGTCTCCGACAGTGAAATCCTCGAGGTATTTGGTGTGCATAGGTGCTTTTCCATTCAAATGCAGGCGACGGCCCGCACGTCTTCTACTCCAGCCGGCAAAGGCAGCGACACCCAGTTCTTGCCACCATCCTCCGTTCCGAAGATCTGGCCGAGCCGTGCGCCGCAGAAGATACGGTTCGGATCGCGCTTACTCACCGTGACCGTCATCAAGGTGCTGTCTATCGAGATGGCGTGATCGATCCGCTGCCAGTTGGCGCCGGTATCGTCGCTGCGGTAGACCGATCCCGCCTTGCCGCGCGCGGAATCGCTCAACGCGGCGACGAAGACACTCGGGTCATGCGGGCTGACCGTCAGATCGCGCCCATATTGCAGGTCGGAGAAACGCCCGATCCCGAACTCGTGCCAACTGTCGCCTCTGTCGTCGCTGACGAAGAGCCCCATTCGGCTTGCGACCCAGACCGTTCCCGGCTGCTCGGCGCTCACGGTGAGCGCATGCAAATCCATCATGCCTTCGGTCAGATCGTCGCTCAGGATGCAGTTGCGGAGATGCGGCTGGTGTGACAATTCGATCAACCCCGCGCTGATATCCTCCCAGGACTCGCCACCGTCGAGGCTGCGGATCACCCCACCCACTTCCAGGGCCGCATACATGTGATCCGTATCGTTTGGGTCGATTGCCATCTTCAGGACGCGAACCGGAAAACATCCGCTGATCGCGCCTTCCGGCTGAACGGTCGCGAGACGCTGCCACGTCGCGCCGCCGTCGCGGGATTTGAATATTGCCGCAGGGTCGGAACCCGCATAAATTGTGTCTGGCGCATCGGGATGAAGCAGCAGCGAGTATATCGGCCGATTGTCCGCCGGCACCTTCGTATCGGTCCAGCTTTCGCCGCCATCGTCGCTGCGGAAGACGCCTTGCTGCGCGCCGACGAACAGGGCGACGCCCGGCCCCTCGGCGATGCAATACACTTTCACCCGGTCGGGCAGCCCGTTACCGAGGCTTTCCCATTCCGATTGCCCTGGTTTACGGCGGAACAGGCCGCTTCCTTCCGCCGTAACCGCACCGGCAAAGATCGTGCTTTCCATCTGTCTCTCCTACTATCCCATGGCGGCGCGGTTGTGACCGCGCCAGTTCCGCGTGAGGTCGAGAACGCGGTCGACATCGTCGCTGTTGTTGTAGAAATGCAGCGAGAACCGCAGGATGCCGCGCCGAATCGAGAGCTGTACGCCGTTCTCGGCAAGATGATCGTGCAGATCGCTCATTGCGGGGTCGTCCGTGGAGTCGTGCTGGCCTTCGCCGATACTGCCGACGGGCACGATCGATCCCAGATGCGGACCCGGCTCGCCGCCGCAAACCGGCAGCCCCAACTCCAGCATGCCGCGCGCGAAATCGTACGCCAGACCGACCGTGTGTTCCTCGATCGCCTGCGCGCCCAACTCGTGCATCAGGCCGAGCGACGCATCTGCCGCGGCAACGCCGACATAGTTGTAGTTGCCGAGATCGAAACGCCGGGCCGCCGGCATCAACGCGTAGTCGCCGTCGCCCAACGAGGCCTCGTGTGCGCCGGAACCGCCGAGATCGACTCCGAACCGCGCCAGATAGGCCGGCCGTAGCCGTTCCGCCCATTCCGCGCGGCAGTACAGGAATCCCATGCCGTAGAGGCCGAGCAACCCCTTCTGGGTCGAGACCGACATCGCGTCGATGCAAAGCGCCTCGACATCCGTATCGAGAATCCCGACCGATTGGACGCCGTCGACGAGGAACAGGATATCCCGTTCGCGGCACGCTGCCCCGATCGGCGCCATGTCGGTCCGGAATCCTGGCGCGAAGGTGACGCTGGATACGGTCGCCATGCGGGTGTTTTCATCGATTTGAGCGATCAATTCGTCGGCCGGCACGAAGCCGTCGCGCGGCGGCACCGACCGGATTTCGACGCCGAAGCGACGCTGAAGATTACGCCACGGATAGACGTTGTTCGGGTGTTCCAGGTCCTGGCACAGTACGACATTGTCGCCGCTTTTCCACGGGTAGGCGGCGATGATCGCGTTCAACCCTTCCGAGACGTTCTTGACGAAAGCGACCTCGTCCGCCGCGGCGTTGATCAGACTGGCGTAGCTTTTTCGGGTCCGTTCGATGAGGTCGAACATCGACGCCTTGTCGGTATCGCCCGACTGCATCCCGTCGAGTAACATATCGACGGCGCTCCGCGCGCATTGCGGCGTGAGGCCTCGCGCGGAGACGTTCATGTAGGTGAACCGCCCGGTCCCGGGAAACTCCGCACGCGCGGCCTCGATCGATGAATATTCCGGCATTTCAAGCCTCCCAGCTGGTATTGAAGCCCTCGAAGGGCGTCGAAATCCTGCGCAAATCCTGAATCACGTCCGACGTCAGTCCGGGTTGCGCGTCCGGGGCGGCGATGGCGCTGACGGAATCGCTGATACCGCCGAAGCGCTCTTCGATCGCAGCCACGATGTTGTCATGCGTGCCGACGGCGGCGAACAGATGAACCACATCGTCGGGAATTTCCGCCGCCATCTTGCCCCATTCCCCGGCGCGCGACATGACATGCAGCTTCTCGCCGAGATCGTGCAACCCGTGCAACTCGAAGACCGGCCAATAAGTCCGGGTCGAGCCGTAGAAGGCAATTCGATAGCGGACATACTCGAAGATCTTGGAGACGGTATCCTCGTCCGGCCCGGTGACGATGAAGCCGCCGCCGGAGATTTCGAAATTTTCCCGCCGAACGCCACCCTTCGCACGTCCTTCCTCAAGCCGTGCGAGTACGACTTCCTCCATATAACGCCGTGTGCAGAAAGGGTGCAGTTGCACACCGTCGCAATGCGACCCGGCAACCCGCAGCATCGCCGGCCCGACCGCAGCGATGGTCACAGGCGTCATCGGCCAATCGGCCTTTTCCGGCACGAAATGCGGGGTCATCAGGGTGAACTGGTAGTGTTCGCCGACATAGTTGAGTTTCTCGCCGGTTTCCCAGCAGCGCCAGATCGCCCGCAGCGCCTCGGCATATTCCCGCATGCGTGGCGCCGGCGCCGTCCAGGGCACGCTGAAGCGCCGCACATTGTGCCCCTTCACCTGACTGCCGAGCCCAAGCTTGAACCGTCCGCCGGAGGCGTACTGAAGATCGTGCGCGATGTTCGCCGCGACCATTGGGCTGCGGTTGAAGGAAATCGCGATTCCGGTCATCAGCTCGATCCTGTCCGTCTCCATCGCCGCGATGGCCAGCGGCAGGAACGGGTCGTTCGAATTCTCCATTGAACCGATGCTGTCGAAGCCGGCTGTTTCAGCTGCCTTCACTGCCGGTGTGACCTGTTTCAGATGGCTCTTCGGAATGGCGGTCATCATCCGCATCGAGACTCCCTTCCCCTGTTTCAAGGTCCCTATTTATCGGAACCGCGTGGGGCATAGGCTAGCACTCTCTATTGCGGATAGGCGATACGTGAGGTGGTCCTGGTTTGTTGGACAGTTTGGCGGCCTTGTTAAGGTGTATTCCGGTTGCTGATCATGCCGCCAAAATCCTGTTTATCACATCTTGCCGTTGCTGTTGAGCCTGTGGGTATGTGGTCATGGCGTCAGCTT
>JAKZTB010000276.1:0-42813 GCA_047517345.1 Alphaproteobacteria bacterium | reverse complement strand
CGGCGCGGTCGGACTGTCGTGCCCGCCGTGCCAGAAAACGCCGCTCGGCGGAGTCAGGCGGCTCTCATGACGTCGTCAAGCCAAGCTTGGAAACGACCAAAATCACCTTCAGCAGGTGCGCGCCCCCTCATCTCGCACCTTCAGCCCAGACAAAAAATTGTTCCTGGGTCAACCAACCACGGAGTAGTATAAAATACTACTTTATGCTCTAATAGATCGGCTGCTTTGATTCAAACGGGATTCGACGATGCAGATCGAAAAACTCAGCATAACCCTGCCCGACGAATTGGCGCGGCTGGTCCGCAGCAAGGTCGCGTCCGGCAACTACGCGTCGAACAGCGAAGTCATTCGTGATGCGTTGCGCCTTTTTATGGAACGGGAAACGCTCAAGGAACAAAAACTGGATTGGCTGCGCTCGGAGTTACAGAAGTCGATTGACGACCCTGGACCATCGATCGATGCCGCGGACACCTTCGCAAAACTCGAGGCCCGCTTCGGCAGACCATGATGCTGCGCTTTCGCCCGGAGGCGGAAAACGACCTTTTAGAAATTGGCACCTTCATCGAACGCGACAACCCCTACGCTGCAACGAGTTTCATCGCGACAATCCGTGAAAAATGTGAAGCCCTCGTTGCGAACCCGAACATGGGTCGCGCCCGGCCTGAATTGATCGCAGGCATGCGTAGCTTCCCGGTCGGTCAATACGTGATCTTCTACAGGCCGGATCGGAATGTCTTGGAGATCGTGAGGGTTCTGCACGGCGCGAGGGATATCGACGCGCTCCTTTGACCGGAATATGTTTCTAACGCCAAATCGGCTTGCCGTTTCCCGGCAGACCTAACTCGTTCCACATCGCATCCACCTTCTCGACCACGGCGTCCGACATGCGCAGCGTCTCGCCCCAGTCGCGCTTGGTCTCGGGCGGCCATTTGTTGGTGGCGTCGAGGCCGATCTTGGAGCCGAGGCCGCTTTCCGGGCTGGCGAAGTCGAGATAGTCGATCGGGGTGTTCTCGATGACGGTGATGTCGCGCGCGGGATCCATGCGGGTCGAGATCGCCCACATCACGTCCTTCCAGTCGCGCGCGTCGATGTCATGGTCGACGACGATGACCCATTTCGTGTAGCTGAACTGGCGCAGATAGGACCACACGCCTATCATCACCCGCTTGGCGTGACCCGGATAGGCCTTCTTGATCGACACCACGGCGATGCGGTAGGAGCAGCCCTCCGGCGGCAGCCAAAAATCCATGATCTCCGGGAACTGCTGCTGCAAGAGGGGCACGAAGACCTCGTTCAGCGCCTCGCCCAGCACGGACGGTTCGTCCGGCGGTCGGCCGGTGAAAGTCGACAGGTAGATCGGGTCGCGGCGCATAGTAATCGCCTTGATGCGGAACACCGGGAATTGTTCGACCGCGTTGTAATAGCCCGTGTGGTCGCCGTAGGGGCCCTCGTCGCCGTAATCGTCCAGCGAGACTTCGCCTTCGAGCACGATCTCCGCCTCCGCCGGGACCTTGAGCGGCACCGTCTTGCAATCCACCAGATCGAGCTTCCGGCCGCGCAGCAGGCCCGCGAACTGATACTCCGAAAGCGTGTCCGGCACCGGCGTCACCGCCGCCAGCAGGGTACCCGGATCGGCGCCGATCACGACGGCGGCGGGCAAAGGTTCCACCTTCTCCGCCTTCCAGCGGGCATGGTGCTGCGCCCCGCCGCGGTGCCGCAGCCAGCGCATCAGGGTGGTGTCGCGTCCGGTCACCTGCATGCGGTAGATGCCGAGATTGAAATTATCGGCCCGGCTGCCGTCCGGGTCGGGGCCCTGCGTCACGACCAGCGGCCAGGTGATCAGCGGCGCCGGCTCGTCCGGCCAGCAGGTCTGGATCGGCAGGCGCGACAAGTCGATCTCGTCGCCCTGCAACACGACCTCCTGGCACGGCGCGGAGCCTGTCGTGCGCGGCTTCATCGCCATCACCGTCTTCAAGAGCGGCAACATGCCGAGGGCCTCGCGCCAGCCGCCGGGCGGCTCCGGCTGGCGCAGGAAAGCCAAGGTCTCGCCGACCTCGCGCAGCTGGTCCGGCTCCCGGTCCATGCCCCAGGCGACCCGCTCCACCGTACCGAACAGATTGACCAGCACCGGCATGCCGTAGGACGTGCCGTCGTCGCGCACGACATTCTCGAACAGCACCGCCGGGCCGCCCTCGGCCAGCAGGCGGGTCTGAATCTCGGTCATCTCCAGCACCGGCGAGACCGGCGCGGTCACCCGCACCAGCCGTTCTTCCGCTTCGAGGCGGGCGATGAAATCGCGCAACGATCCGTAGGGCATAGCGGCGCTACACTAGAGCAGATCGCAGTTGGTTGGAATCGCCATCGGCGATCCAATCAACAGCGTGAATCTGCTCGCCAAATTTTAAAATTGAGCGGATTCACACCATCTCCCGAACCGCACGACGGTTCGGGAGATGGTGATCCGCTCAAGCCAAAGGGTGATGAATGACAAGAAGGCAATTGTCGTCTATTCAAGGGCTTATGTCCGCCTATGCCCCCGATACCAGCGACCGGCAGGCCGCCTTGGCCCGCGCGCGCGGCTATCCCTACGCGATCCCCGACCGGTCCTATCACTGGCGCGGCGGAAAGGTGCACGAATTCGATCCCGCGAAAACGGCGGGCCGCACGGCGGTACTGGCGGTCGGCTCGAACCAGTCGCCGGAGCAGCTGACCCGCAAGTTCGGCCACCTCGAGGATTGGGAGATCCCGGTGCAGCGCTGCGCTCTGGCCGGTTTCGACGTCCTCTATTCCGCCCATATTGCCCGCTACGGCTCGGTCCCCGCCATGCTGCAAAGCGCACCCGGCACAACGGTCACGCTGTTCGTCAACTGGCTCGACACGGCGCAACTGGCCGCCATGCACGAAACGGAATTGAGCCACGGCAACTACCATTACGGCCGGCTCGACGGCATCGTACTCGACTTGGAAGGCGGCGATACGCTCGCCTCCGTGCACGGCTATTTCAGCCGCCGCGGCCATGTCACGCATAAAGAGGACGGCGTCGCCCTCGCCAAGGTCCCGGCCCGGAACCGAAACCGCCCCGCCTGCGACACGGCGCAGATGCTGGCGCATGTGCACGAGCGTATCGAGCCGGACCACGGGCTTGACGATTTCATCCTGCGCCTGATCGAAGACGACGGTTGCCGGCAGGAGGTGATATCAGAATTGATGCGCGATGCCGTGCCGTTCGCGGTGGACTACAAAGTAGTCGGTTAAACCTCTATCCCGCAACCATCCCCGCCAAGACGATGAACCCAAACAGCCGGTTGGAGCGGAATTTGGCGAGGCAGTCGGCCGGCGAGTCGATATCGATGGCCGCGGCCTGCCAGGCGAGCTGGATGGCGCCAACCGCCAACAACACAAAGCAGGGCCAGGCAAGTTCCGCTGCCCAACCGGCGGCGGCCATCAGCGCGATGGTCGCGGCGTAGAAGCCCCAGAGCCACGGCCGGGTCCGGGCACCAAACTTCAGCGCCGTCGACTTCAAGCCGATCAGCGCGTCGTCTTCCCTGTCCTGGTGGGCATAGATCGTGTCGTAGCCGAGCGTCCAGGCGATGCCCGCCGCGTAGAGTAGGCCCGCGGGCAGTCCCAACCCGCCGGTTACCGCTACCCAACCCACCAGCGCACCCCAATTGAAAGCGAGGCCGAGGAAGAATTGCGGCCAGTAGGTCACCCGCTTCATCAACGGGTAGATCGCGACCAGAACTAGCGAGGAGACGGCGACCAGGCCGGCGAACAAGTTCAGCGGCACCAGGCACAGCAGTCCGATCAGCATCAGAAAGCCCATGAAGGCCACGGCCTGGCGCACCGTGATGTCGCCGCTGGGGATCGGGCGCAGTGCGGTCCGCGCGACCCGGCCATCGAAATCGCGGTCCATGATGTCGTTCCAGCAGCAGCCGGCGCCGCGCATGACCAAAGCGCCGATGGCGAACAGTACGAAGAAGACCGGATTGGGCCAGTTCGTGCCGGGCAGGCTGGACGTCGCCAGCGCGACACCCCACCAGCACGGGATCAGCAGCAGCCAGGTCCCGATCGGCCTGTCGATCCGCGCGAGGCGCAGATAGGGCCGCAGTACCGCCGGCGCGTGCCGGTCGACCCAATGGTCGGGACGGATGTCGCTGGCGCTTTCGGTTTCGGCGGAGGAACCCATCGGCTAATCTTGCCGATACTCGGGAAGACAAACAAGCATGCGGTTATTCACCCAACAGGATCTCGCGGCGGACCGATCGGTCGCACTGACGGCGGCGCAGGCCCACTACCTGCGCAATGTCATGCGGGCGAACGTTGGCGACGCCGTCGTACTGTTCAATGGCCGCGACGGCGAATGGTTGGCAAGGATCGAGTCCCTGCGCAAAGGCTCGGGAACGCTTTCGCCGCAGGATCGGAGTCGGCCGCAGACACCGGAACCAGGGCCATGGTTGTTGTTCGCGCCGCTCAAGCGCGCCCCGCTCGATTTTCTCGTCCAGAAGGCCGTGGAGCTGGGCGCATCCGCACTGCAGCCCGTGCAAACGGCGTACACCAATTCGTCACGCATCAATCTGGATCGGCTGACGGCTAATGCCGTCGAAGCGGCCGAACAGTGCGAACGTCTGACGGTCCCTGAAATACGGAAAACGGCAAAATACACTTTTTTACTGGAAAACTGGCCAAAGGATCGCTATCTGCTGGTGTGCGCCGAACACGGTGCCGCGCAACCGATCGACGATGTGTTGCGTGCCGCACCGCGCGACAGCGAATGGGGAATATTCACCGGACCCGAAGGAGGCTTCGCATCGTCCGAACTCGATCAGCTCCGCAAGCAGCCTTTCGCCAAATTGGTCAGTCTGGGCCCGCGCGTCCTGCGCGCGGAAACAGCGGCCATCGCGGCGTTGACCTGCTGGCAGGCCGTATTAGGGGATTGGCGCGACGGACGTCCTGAAGGCCACGATACATCGAACCGCAAACCGTAACCGGATTATCAACGCCCATGTCCGCACTGCAGAAACCGGGTAGCGCACCCATCACCAGCAAGGCGCAACTCGTCGAAGATTTGGAAAGCGGCTGTACGCCAGAAGCGGATTGGCGCATCGGCACCGAACACGAGAAATTCGCCTACGACCTCCGCAATCTACGGCCGCTCGCCTACGAAGGTGTGCCGGGAATTCGCGCACTTCTGGAGGGTATGCAGCGCTTCGGTTGGAAACCCGTACTGGAAGGTGAGAACGTCGTCGCGCTCAACGACTCGCAAGGCGGCTCGGTGACCTTGGAGCCGGGCGGCCAGTTCGAACTGTCGGGCGACGCGGTCGAAACGCTGCATCAGACCTGCGCGGAGGTGAACCTGCATCTCGACCAGGTCAAGGAGGTCTGCGAGGAGATCGGCGCCGGCGTCATCGGCCTCGGCTTCAATCCGAAATGGCGCCGCGAGGACATCCACTGGATGCCGAAAGGACGCTACAAGATCATGCGCGACTACATGCCGACCAAGGGCAATCTCGGCCACGACATGATGCTCCGGACCTGCACGGTGCAGGTCAATCTCGATTTCGACAGCGAAGCCGACATGGTCAAGAAGATGCGCGTCGGCGTCGCCTTGCAGCCGATCGCCACGGCCCTGTTCGCCGCCTCGCCCTTCAGCGAAGGCAAGCCGAACGGCTATCTCAGCTACCGCAGCCACATCTGGACCGACACCGATCCCGACCGCTGCGGCATGCTGCCCTTCATATTCGAGGACGGGTTCGGATTCGAGCGCTGGGTCGACTACATCCTCGACGTGCCGATGTATTTCATCTACCGCGGCGGCAATTATGTCGACGTCAGCGGCCTGTCGTTCCGCGACTTCATGAACGGCCAGCTGCCGGGGCACGAGGGCCAGTTGCCGTCGCTGTCCGACTGGAACGACCACATGACGACCGCGTTCCCGGAAGTGCGGCTGAAACACTATATCGAGATGCGCGGCACCGATGGCGGGCCTTGGGGACGGCTGTGCGCCCTACCGGCGTTTTGGGTCGGCCTGCTCTACGACCGGTCCGCGCTCGACGCCGCTTGGGATCTGTGCCGCGACTGGACCGAGGAGGAGCGCGAATATCTTCGCGTCGAAGTGCCTCGACTCGGACTGAAGACGCCTTTCCGTGGTGGGACCTTGCAGGATATCACCAAGGAGGTCCTCAAGATCGCGCGTGCGGGCCTTGCGAGCCGCGCCCGCCTCGACCGCCGGGACGAAACACTGTTCCTAGACATACTCGATGAAATCGCCGGCAGCGGCATCACACCGGCCGAAGAACTGCTCGACGCCTACGAAGGCCACTGGAACGGCGACATCGATAAGATATATGAGGAATACTCGTACTAGGTCATGAACTCAGGTCCTTCCGGTAACAGCCGGACACCGTTGCGCAGATACTGGAACGGGTATTGCGTCGAATCGACGATGTGGGCGCCGGGCGCAACGACCACCAGGGTCTTCTCCGCAATCGGATCGAAATCGGCGCGGAAATGGCAAGTGCTCTTGAGGGCAAGGATCTTCTGCTTCTCCGGCGCGACGCCGATATGCCGAAAGATGTCCTGGTCGTAGGCCTGCATGCGCTTGCTTGCGGTGACGATGCTGACCCCGCCGATGGTCAGCAGCGCGGTCGGGCCGATATCGATGCGCCGGCCGCCGATGCTGCGCCCCGTCGTCACGAATCGACCGTCTGTTAGTGCCGTCACGGTGAAGGTGCCATGCAAGGGTTCGACGCCCTCCGGCCCGTGCTTGCCACCAAGATCGATCGTGATTTTCGCTCCTTCACCCGCCGCATGCGCCGCAGACGCCGCTTCTGCATCCCACATGACGCACATCGCCACGCCTTGCGCGTCGTGACGCATCAGCGCTTCCAGCAACCCCGTTGTATCGCAGGTGCCGCCGCAGCCCGGATTGTCCTGGGTATCCGCCAGGACGACAGGCTTATTCGCGGTCTCGGCAATGCGCATCGCTTCCACAACCGCTTCGTCCGGTTGCATCAGCGGTTCTGCAAAATCACTTTCGCGGTCCATCACCATCGCTGCCAGCCGGTCCGCCGCCGCATCCGCTGCGTCCTGACTGTAGGCATGGCAGACGACCGCGGGCCCGCACTCATGCAAGTCGGAGGGTGGGAAGCCAGCGGCATAGCAAAGATTGAGGATCTCGCCGCCCTCGCCGGCTACGGACGCGTCGACAATGCCCTTGGTGGGCTCGATCAACGTGCATTGGAAATTTAACGGCAGCAGGAATGGAATGCGCCGGATCGCGCGGCCGGATGGGATTCCCTCTTGCAAGATACGATGCAGGATCAGTGCGGCGCGGCTGCCCGTGCCTTGCCGGTCGATATGCGGGTAGGTCAAGTAGACGGCCATCCCGTCGCACAATGCACAAATCGCCTCTGTAATGTTGGCGTGGTAGTCGAGGCTGATCACGACGGGAACGTCCGGTCCGGCGCAGGCGCGCACCCTCCGCAACACCTCACCCTCGGCGTCCTCGTGGGTCAGCGAGCACATTGCGCCATGCAAGTCGAGATAGACCGCATCGACGGGCATCGACCGGGACAACATGCCGACCAGCTCGCAGACGATGCGTTCGAAACAGTCGTCGGTAATGTAACCGCCAGCCCCACCTTGCCCCCATATCAGCGGCACCAGCTCATGGGCCGGATCGATTGTGTCGAGAAAACCCGACATGCCGAAGGTCGAGCCGGTGGCGCGTTCGATGACTTCCTCGCGGCGGGCCAACGGCGGCATCTCGCCGCCGACCGCGTAATAGTCATAGTCGGTGCGCATCGGCACGAAGCAATTGGTCTCGTGGCTGAAGCCGCCTATCGCTATACGAGCCATCCCATTGTCCTCCCGTTTATCTTTGTGCAACGACGCCTGCCGATACTTGGTCACCAAGAATCATAACCTGTTATCCTTCGCAGAAGCTGCTTTCCACGAAGCCGTGCCGCCTAACGGATTATCGGTTTGCGGACCCTGCCGCTCCACGACAGCCATGTCGGTTCGGTCAATAATCCTCCAACAGCGACCCGAAACCAGCGATGCGATCCTCGATGCCGTTGCTGCGCAGCGCGTGCCAATAGGTCGCGGTGTTGATTGCCAGCACCGGCTTGCCGAGCCAGAACTCCGCGATCGGGGCCAGATCGGCGAAAGCCAGATTGGTGCCGACCTGCAGGATCGCTTCGACTTGCGGATCGTTCAGCCGCATCACGGCGTCGCGCATTTGTTCGGCCGTGACGTGGGCGATCGCGGTCGGGCTTTCGCTTTTGAAGCCTTCGATCGCCAGCACCTCAAAACCGATCTCGGTGAAGAACTTGCGCACTTCCTCGTCGCCGACCGGCATGTAAGGCGTCATCACCGCGATCCGGCGGATGTCGCCGTATTGCCGCAACGCGGCCTGCGAAGCGTCCGAGCCCATCGTCACCGGCATACCGGCGCGTTCTTCCAACTTGGATTTGAGTTCGATCGAGCCCGCGAGCCCACCCCAGAAGGTTTCCGACGACATGCCCATCACCACATGGCCGGGTCGCGCGGTCGTCACCCGGTCGACCGCAGACATCAGTTCGGCCCGGATACGTTCCATCAACAGCTCAAAATCCGCATCGCCGCCAAGCGGATCGTCGGGGATATGGATGCGCGAGAAATGACTGGTGACGCCATGCGGGCTCATGGCATGGAATTCCGGCTGCACGATGGTGTTGGTCGACGGCGCGACGACGCCGAATTTCATGCGGTAACCAAGCCGGTCGACCATTGCTCCGCCCTCCTCTTATGTGACCTCTGCGAAATACTGGAAACGGCCACATTCGTCACTCGCAGAGGTCTCTCTTACGGCGTGATGACGCCTTTGCCGGTCGATTGCTGGTCGAACAGTTTGTAGGCCTCTTCGGCCTGATCCAACGTCCAGTAATCCGTGAACAGTTTGCCGACATCGATCTTGCGGTCGGCGACGAACTCGGCGCAATCCGACTGACCGTTTTTGGAGAATGTCCAGGAGCCCATCAACGTGATCTGCCGGCGCAGCAGGTCGGCGCTGACATCGAAGGTAACCTCGCCGCGCTCGCCGACGAAGCAGGCAGTGCCCCAGGACCGCGCCGCCTGTACCGCCGCCCGGCGGGCTTGCGGCGCGGAGGAACAATCGAGCGTCTTGTGCGCGCCCTCGCCATGGGTCAGCTCGCGGATCGCCTCGACCGGATCGTTCGATTCCGGGCCGATCACCTCATGCGCGCCGAATTGCTTGGCCAGTTCGCGGCGTTCCGGCGACGTGTCGAGCGCGATCACCCGCGCGCCCATCGCCACGGCAAGCTGCGTCGCCGACAATCCGACCGGCCCCTGCCCGAAGATCGCGATCGTTTCGTCGCCGTGCAACGACAAGCGGCGCAGGGCGCCGTAGGCCGTGCCCGTGCCGCAGGAAATCGCCGCGCCGACCTCGAAGGACAATTCGTCCGGCAGCGGCACCAAGGTACTGACCGGCACCTTCATGTATTTGGCGTGCGCGCCATGCCCGCCGGACCCGAACACGATAGGGCCCTCCAGGCACATCTGCGCCCAGCCGGCCGCGCAATGCTTGCAGGTCCCGCAGCCCTCGTAATGGTGATCCATCACGCGCTGGCCGATGCGCGCTTCGTGCTCCATCACGTTGGATCCGACCGCGGCGACGACACCGCAGGGCTCGTGTCCCGCGATGGTCGGCTCGGTGCTGCGCTTTATGCCGCCCGATTGGGCTTCGCCGGAGCTGGGGCGCCGATACTGATGCAGGTCGCTGCCGCACATACCGGATGCCTTGATCTCCAGCACGACCTCGCGCGGGCCCGGCTCCGGGTCCGGAAAATCCATGATCTCCAGCTTGCGGTCGCCCGTGAATACCACACCGCGCATGGCGCGTTCCTCCCTGCTTATATCTCATTCGTTGCCGCAAGCTTACCCGATACGGACGGCGACGCCAGCCCGGACGTGCGGCGATACGCTCCGTTGTCGCCATCGTCCGTATCGGGCACACTCCGCCCTCCACCGATCCGAGCCACATGAGAGTCGTGAAAAATCACGTCGGACGGCCGTTGTGATTTCACCACACCAATTTTAAGCAACACCCAATGCCTATCCTCGCCCCCCTGCTGTTCGTGTTCCTGTGGAGCGGCGCGTTCATCGCGGTCCGGGCCGGCATCCCCGACGTCAGTCCCATAACGTTCCTCGCGTCGCGCTTTTCCTTGGCGGCCCTGCTTCTTCTGCCCGTTAGCTTCATCCTCGGCAGTCTCGGCGGCTGGCGGGAAGCGCGGCGGCTGTGGCCGCATCTTGCGATCTCCGGAGTCCTGCTGAACGGCGCCTATTTGTCCGGTGCCTATTGGGCGATGCTGGACATCTCGGCAGCGACCATGGCCTTGATCGGCTCGCTGCAGCCCTCGCTGACGGCGTTCCTATCCGGCCCCGTTCTCGGCGACCGGTTTCGCCCCTTGCAATGGATTGGTTTCGCCCTCGGGACAGCCGGTGTCGCGATCGTCGCCGGCGTCAATATCGTCGATCTCGGCAACACGCGCGGCGTGATGTGGGGCGTCTTCGCCTCGATCTGTTTCGTCGCCGGGACCGTATACTACGCGCGGTTCTGCAAATCCTCGAACTTGTTGACGACGAACTGCGTACAACTGGCCGCCGCCGCCCTGTTCTGCTGGCTTCTCGTCCTTGGCTTCGAGGAGGTTTCCGTGTCGCTGACCCCGACCGCGATCTGGAGTTTCCTCTATTTGACCCTGGGCGTCTCGCTCGGCGGCATGGGGTTGTATCTCTACATGCTGAAATCGGGAACGGCCGGCAAGGTCGCCGCGAATTTTTACGTCACCCCAGGCCTGACCGCCGTTCTGGGTTGGCTGATCCTCGGCGAGACCCTGTCGACGAACGCGTTGATGGGTTTTGGGCTGGCGATGATGGGGCTTTGGCTCGTGCACGGACGCGTTCGAAAGCGCCGGCAATCGACCGCCGAATAACCGGCCTAGATCACGACGTCCTCGTCTCTCAACTGCGACACCGCCTTGGCATCCATATCGAGCCATTCCGCCAGGATTGCGTCGGTGTGTTCGCCGATCTCGGGCTCCAGCTCCAGCGCCGGCGGTTCGCTGCCGCCGTACCGGAGCGGGCTGGACGGCAGGACGATCTTGCCCATTTCCGGGTGGTCGACATGGTGCAGCATGCCGCGTTCGTGCATGTGAGGATCGGCAGTCACTTCCGTCAGGTCGCGGACCGGCGCCGCCGGAATGCGGTTCTGCTTCAGGATCTCGGCCGCCTCGTATTTCGGCCGGTCGCGCAGCCAGGGCGCGACAAGGGCGTCGACGTCGTCCTCGTGTTCGGCGCGCGCCGCCTGGTTGGCGAAGCGGGGATCGTCGGCCAGTTCCGGGCGGCCGATGACGTCGAGCAAGTTGGTCCAGTGATGTTCGCGGACGCAGATGATCGCGATATGGCCGTCGGCGCATTCGTAGACATTGTAGGGCGCGGAGCCGCGCGTCGGGTGGCGGTTGCCGCGCCGCTCCGGTTGCTTCCAGCCGACGCTGTGCATGCCCGCGACGTTGCTGGCGAGCGCCGGATAAAGCGCCTCCTGCATCGCGACCTCGACCAGGCGCCCTTTGCCCGTCACCGAACGCTCGTACAAGGCCGTCGCGATGCCGGAGTAAAGGTGCACGCCGCCGAGGAAGTCGCAGATCGCGAGCCCGGTCTTGAGCGGCGGCCCATCGGCGGGGCCGTTGATGCCCATCACGCCGCCGACCGCCTGGACGGTCAGATCCATCGCCAGATTGTCGCGGTCCGGGCCGCTCAGCCCGTAGCCGGTCCCCGAGGCATAGATCAGCCGCGGGTTGGCCGCCATCAGGACGTCCGGCCCAACGCCGAGCCGGTCCATGGCGCCCGGTGCGAAATTCTCCAGCAGCACGTCGGCTTGCTTGACGAGATCGATCAGCAGTGCCTTTCCGCGTTCCGCCTTCAGGTTGATCGCGATGCCACGCTTGTTGGTGTTGAGCGCCGAGAAGGACAGCGGCACGCCAAGCCCGCCGCGCTTGCGCAGCGCCTCGCCCTCGAGGGGTTCGACCTTGACCACGTCGGCGCCGCCATGGGCGAGCAGGAATCCGGCATAGGGGCCGTTATAGATCTGGCCAAGGTCGAGAACCTTGACGCCTTGCAGCGGCGGTGTTTTCAACCCTTCGGTCACCGCAGACCCGCGCCGATAATGTCGCGGGCGATGACGTGCTTCTGCACCTCGCTCGGCCCCTCGCCGATACGGCGGATACGCAACTCGCGGTACCAGCGTTCGAGCGGTAGATCCTTGGCCACGCCGAGTCCGCCATGGATCTGCATCGACCGGTCGACGACGCGGCCGCTCGCTTCCGACGCAACCAATTTGGCGATTGCGGACTCGGTCCGGAACGGTTCGCCCCGGTCCGATTTGGCGGCGGCGTCGAGCACCAGCCAGCGCGCGGTGCGGATGTCGATTTCGTTCTCGACCAGCATCCACTGGATGCCCTGGCGATGCGACAGGGGCGCACCGAACGTTTCGCGGATTTTCGAGTATTCGACCGCCATATCGTGCGCCCGGATCGCCACGCCGATACATTCCGCGGCGTAGGGCACACGCTGGCGCGACAGCCGGTCGTTGGCGATGGCGAATCCACCGCCTTCCTCACCAAGAATATTATCGTTCGGGACGCGGAGATCTTCGAGCTGGATCTCCGTCGCGTATTTTGCCGACCGCAAGGTATGGACAATGCGGCGCACGTTGAAGCCTTCCCATTGCGTCTCGACGATGAAGGCCGTCACACCGGTGCGCCCCGGTCCGCCGGTGCGCGCGAACAGCAACCCGTAATCGGCCCGGTCGGCGCCGCTGATCCACAGTTTGGTGCCGTTCAAGACCCAATCGTCGCCGTCGCGCACGGCGCGGGTCTGGATGGCGCGCGCCGGATCGCTGCCGCCGGACGGCTCCGACAGGGCAAAGAAGGCGCGCTTTTTACCCTCCAGCATCGGGTAGAGGTATTTTTCCTTCTGCTCTTCCGTCGCCTCGAAGAGCTGGGCTTGCCGCGCGCCGCCGAACGCGTAGTAGCACGGTGCGTAAAGTCCGGCACGGTGCTGACTGCATTCGATCGCGATCAGGCAGCGGGTCACCAGATCGATATCAGGGCCGCCGTATTCCGGCGGTGTGTCGAGCCCGTACAGGCCCATTTCCTTGATTTTACCGGACAATACCGCGAGCTGTTCCGGCGAGACTTCGTCCGCATCCGGATCGAGATCCTCTTCGAGCGGCACGATCTCCTCGCGCACGAATCGGCGCACCATGTCGACAATTATTCTTTGTTCATCCGTGAGGGCGAGATCCATCACCGATTCCTTCCGTTCGTTCCCGTCATATGTTCAAGCCGCCGCCGCGCCGGTCAACCCGGGCGCAACCTGCCCAAGCTACGCGTATCGATATCGGTGTTCGCCCTGGGCAAGGCGTCGTGATCGTTCCAATAGGCCTGCAGCAGTTCGCGATGCCGCGAGTGGTAGGCCATGTTGACCTCGACGCGGAACTGCGCCGCACCGGCCGGCGGATCGTCGAGCGCTTTCTGCAATTCACCCTTGAGGCCGAACAGGGTGCGGCCGCCGGCGACGCCGATATAGAGTATTTCGCCGTTCTCGTCGGCGAGCTGATAAACGCCGAGATGCCCGGCGATACCGGCAATGCCTTCCGCCGTCAGCGGCAACCATGGTTTATCGAGACGTACCGCCATCGCTACTCACCCGTAAAAGTCGGTGGACGTTTTTCGAGCATGGCCGCAATGCCTTCCTTCGCATCCGCGCTTTCCCGCGCCGCTTGAATCAAATCGTCGACATCGTCGTGATCGATGCCGTCGCGGAACTGCATCTCGCGCACCAGAAGCGCCTTCATTGCCTTCAGGGACAAGGGCGCGTTGGCGGCAAGCCGGCCGATGATCTTCTGCGCCGCCGCTTCCAGTTCGTCCGGTTCCGCCACGCGGCTGATGATGCCCAAATCGTGCATCCGCTGGGCCGGCAAGGTATCGCCCAGCAACAAGATCTCACGGCTCGCCACGGGGCCGCAGACCTCGACCAGTTTCTTGGCCAGGAACCATGTGGGGGCGAGACCGATCTGCGACAGGGACATACCGAAGCACGCCTTCGTGGAAGCCACGACGAAATCGCAATGCAATGCCAGCTCGTTGCCGCCGGCGATCGCCGCACCCTGCACGATACCGACGATCGGCAGCGGGCAATGTTCCATCGCGTCCAGCATGCCTTCGACCGGGCTTTCGCCCCGCGCGGCCGGTTTTCGCTGGCGTTCGGCCAAATCGATCCCGGCGCAAAACACCGGTCCTTCGGCGCGCAATACGATAACGCGCTCTTCCTTGGCCGGCGTCCCCTTGAACGCGACCTCCAGCGCCGCCAGCATTTCCAGGTTCATGGCGTTGCGTTTTTCCGGACGGGTCAAGGTTACCGTGCGGATCGCGCCTTCCCTGTCGACACGGACCGTACTCATCCGCGCCTCCCGCAACCCGGGTCGCTTACACTAAATTTCATCATTTTCGCCACTGCTCCGGATTTTCGATGTGTTCGACTTGTGTCTTTTCTCGCACATCACATCGGTTACCGCCAAATCTTGCCCATTTAATCGAAAACGAAGTGACCGGTGTTCGGAAACATTGAACCGGAATTTTAGAACCGTTACGACTCCATCTCTGGACGAAGCGGCATCAAACGCGATTGGGTAGAAAATATGGGCGCGGTAGAAGAGCTCTTCGGTATCTTGAGTGACGAAGGCGGCCGCAATTACGGCAACGCCGAGTCGGTCACTCAATTGCAACACGCGCTGCAATGCGCGACGAACGCCGAGGACGCGGGCGCCGGCGCGGCGCTGATTACCGCCGCGTTGCTGCACGATATCGGGCACCTGATAAATCCGGACGCCCGCGCCGCAATCAAGCGCAAGGCGGACGCTGGTCACGAAAATTTTGGCGCGGCGTATTTGCAGCGCTGGTTCGGCGACGATGTCTGTGGCCCGGTCCGCCGCCACGTCGCGGCGAAACGCTACCTGACGGCAACAGAAGCCGACTATTTCGGTCGCCTTTCGAAAGGCTCGGTGCGCAGCCTGGAAGTCCAGGGCGGCCCCTTCGACGGCGACGAAGCGGCGGCCTTCATCGAACAGCCTTTCGCACGCGATGGCGTTCGACTGCGCCGCTGGGACGAGGCAGCAAAGAACGTCAACGCGGAGACACCACCGCTCGAACAATTCCGCCGTTACGTGGAGACCGCGCTCAAATAGCCGTTCTCGAAGCGGCGCAACAGTACGGTGAGCGGCCGACGCCGTTGGAAATCCTGACCGGTCCCACCCACAGGTTCTGCAACTATCAAGTCATGCAGGTCGACGAACTGGCGAGCCTGTTCCGGGTGACGGTGGAGGAACTTTAGACGAAGGGGTCGTCTGTTTCCTCGCGTCGCTTCCAGCCTTGCCGAACCTCCAAGGGCGGAAACCGATCAAACAAACAGGGGTCGTAATTATTCGTGCACGCTTCGCGTCTTCACCACAGTAAAATCGAGCGTCATCGGACACCGCAAAGGCTCTTCGACCCATGCAATTTACCGAAACCCAGGCTCAGATTCGGGATACCGCGCGCCGTTTTGCCGAGCAGGAAATCGCCCCCCATGCCGCGGAATGGGACCGCCAGGCGGCTACGCCCCAGGCGCTCTACCGTAAGATGGCGGCGACGGGCTTGATGGGGGTCACCATCTCGCCGGAATTCGGCGGCGCGGGGGCAGACTTCCTGTCCTACGTACTGGCGCTCGAGGAGATCGCCGCGGCCGATGGCGGCATCTCCAACGTCATGGCGGCAACCAATTCCCCGGTCGCCGTGGCCATCGAGGAGAACGGCACCGATCAGCAGAAACGGGACTATCTGACCAGACTGACGAGCGGCGAATGGCTCGGCTGTATCCATCTCACCGAACCGCATGCCGGTTCGGACGCGGCCGCGATCAGGACCCGCGCGGAAAGGGTTGGCGAAGATTTCAACCTCAACGGGGAAAAGGCCTTCATCACTGCCGGGGCCACCGCCGATCTCGCTATGATCGTCGCGGTGACGGACCCCGATGCCGGGAAGAAAGGGATCACGACCTTCATCACGCCCACCGACAATCCGGGCTATCGGGTGATCCGCAAGGAATCCAAGCTCGGCCACCGCACGAACGACACCTGTCAGGTGCGGTTTCAGGATATGCGGGTGCCGGGCCGGGATGTGCTGGGAGCGCCGGGCGAAGGGCTACGGATCGCCCTAAGCAATCTTTCCGCCGGCCGCATCGGCGTCGCCGCGCAGGCGACTGGCGGGGCCCGCGCCGCCTTGAAGGCCGCCCTCGCCTATGCCCAATCTCGCGAGACCTTCGGCAAACCGATCATCGAACATCAGGCGATCGCCTTTAAGCTGGCGGAGATGGCGACACAGATCGAGGCTGCCCGGCAACTGTACATGCATGCCGCCCAGTTGAAGGATCTGGGTCAGGCATGCGCCCGCGAAGCCTCCATGGCGAAGCTCTTCGCCTCGGAAATGGCCGAACGGGTGGCGTCGGAGGCCATCCAGATCCATGGCGGCTACGGATTTCTCAACGACTATCCGGTGGAGAAGATCTACCGTGACGTCCGCGTCTACCAAATCTACGAAGGGACCAGCGAAATCCAGAAGATCGTCATTTCTCGATTCCTGAACAGCCTCGACCTATAACGCAAGGAGTGAATTTCGATGAAACCAGTTTGTCTCGTCATCGGCGCCGGCGCTGGCATCGGCGGCAATGTCGGAAAGCGTTTCGCGAGAGACGGATACCATGCGGTCCTCTGCCGCCGTACGGATCAAGACGGCTTGAACAGTTTGGTCGGCAGTATCGAGAGCGACGGTGGCGCGGCCTCGGGATTTCTGCTCAACGCGGTGGCGCCTGACAGTATCGAGGACCGTGTGGCGGCAATCGAGGCGGATATCGGGCCAATCGAGGTGGTCGTCTACAATCTTGGCTCCCAGGTGGGCAACCGGACGTTGGCGGAGACCAGCTACAAGACCTTCGAGATGGGCTGGCGCCTGGCGACCTTCGGCCTGTTCCGAGTGGCGTCGACCGTCTGCCCCCTGATGGTCGAGCGCGGCATGGGCACCATCCTGGTGACCTCGGCGACGGCCGCGGTGCGCGGCAACAAGGGACAGCATTCGCACGCCGCCTCCATGGGCGGGCGGCGCATGCTGTGCCAGACGCTCAATTCGGAATTCGGACCCAAAGGCATCCACATCGCCCATATCCTGATCGACGGCTCGGTCGACGCACCGGATACCCTGGGCAAGATGCTCGGGCCCGAGAAGTATCAGCAGCTGCGCGAAAGCAAGGGGATGGAACACGACGGACTGATGCTGCCGGAAAGGATCGCGGACACCTATTTCCACATTTCCCAGCAGCATCGCTCGACCTGGACGAACGAAATCGACATGCGCTCGTTCAGCGACATGCCGTGGTGGAATTCCTAGTGCGGCGATTTCCTCTCGCCGGACTTTCTTAACGCGGTGCGCAGGCGCGGATCGCGGTTTCGAACTTCGCCTTCGCGCCGGGGCCGCGGGCGAAGGGGCTGATGATCGGCAGGTCGATGCCCGAGTCACGGTAGGCCTCGATCTTCTCGCGGCATTCCGCGGGCGTACCGGCGACGCCGGTGGCGTCGACCATCGCGTCGGTCACCAAGGCAACCGCGGTCTCACGGTCGCCGCGCGACCAGGCCTCGGCGATAGCGGCTGCCTCCTCGGCGAAACCGTGTTCGGCGATCAGCCGGTTGTAGCGCGGAAAGAATCCGGCATAGAAGGCGAGACCGGGCCGCATGGCGTCGAGCGCCTCCTGCCGCGACTCCGCGACCGAGGTCGGCAGCAGCGACGTCACCGCCACCCGCGCCGGGTCGCGGCCGGCCCGTTCGGCCCCCTCCGCGATCGCCTGCCTGACCTGCGCGGCGGTCTTCAAGGTGCTGCGGGTCAGGATGATCCCGTCGGCAACTTCGCCGCACAACGCCGTCATTTTCGGAAACACCGCCGCGATGTAGATCGGGATGTCGGCCCGCCGCGGCGTGAACCAGAGATCGAAATTCTCGATCCTGACCGTGTCGCCGGCGTACGCGACCGAACCGTCGCGTAGTAATTTACGTATGATTTCAACGCTTTACCGCGTCTTTGTTAGCGGTTTTGCATACGGCACGCCGTGTTCGGGCTCGACCTGGACCCTGTGGCTCGACCCGATACCCAATATGAAACGGCCTTCAGACAAATCGTCCACGGTCGCCGACGCCATCGCGATGGTCGGGATCGAACGCACGAAAATACTGGTGATCGCCGTACCGAGCGTGACGCGCGACGTCCGCACGGCGCAAGCCGAAAGGGTTGCGAACTGATCGCCACCATGCCCTTCCGCCACCCAGACCGACTCGTAGCCGAGCTGCTCCGCAAGCACCGCGCAATCGACGATTTCGGATGGCGTGGGGCCGCCGGAGAAGGCGATACCGATACGACCCATTGCATTTCTCCCTATGTTATAGACTCTCCAAATGAGTTTAGGTTCACAGCGGAAGCATCGCCAGCCATGCCTCGGCCGATTACCTTGTTCGAGAATCTGCGTGCCGTGCCCTACGTGCCATTCTATCTCGCCATCGCGCGGGGCGACTGGGCGGCGGAAGGGATCGATGTCTTGGTCGAGACGTCGCCCGCCATGACGCAGACCGCGGAAGCGCTGCTCGACGGCCGGGCCGACGTGTCCTGGGGCGGTCCGATGCGGGTCATGGTGCATCACGATACGGACCCGAAAAGCCCGCTGGTCTGTTTCGGACAGGTGGTCGCTCGCGATCCCTTTATCCTACTCAGCCGCACGCGCAAGCAGCGCTTCCAATTCTCCGACCTGATCGGCAAGCGGCTCGCCGTCGCCATTGAGGCGCCGACCCCCTGGTTGACCTTCCAGGATGATCTAGCCCGAGCCGGAATCGATCCCGGCAGCCTACGCCGCATGAAAGACCGCCCAATGGAGCAGAACGTGGCCGCGTTCAAGCGCGGCAGGCTCGACGTCATCCAGGTGTTCGAACCTTACGCGGACGCGCTGGTTCGGTCCGGCGTTGGCCATATCTGGCACCGCTTCGCCACGCGGGGCGACATCGCCTACACCAGCTTCTACACGACCCGGACGTTCGCGCGGCGCAACCGCAAGGCTTGCGAAGCGCTCGTGCGCGGCATCGCCCGGGCGCAAACTGCGCTGCACAGCGAGACGCCTATGGCCATCGCCGAAACGATCGTCGATTTCTTTCCGAATTTGGCGCCGGCTAGCCTCGCACGCATGATCAAGGGATATCGGGACTCCGGCCTTTGGGCCCGCACGCCGAAATTGCCCGCTGAAGCTTTCACACGGCTGAAAGCCGCCCTGGTTTCAGGTAACCTGATTGAAAGCGACCCGTCTTACGAGCGCCTTGTCGATGCCAGTTTGTCGAATGCCGCCGGATAGGAACTACTCGTCATGACGCAAGAGACGCTGCACGTCCCCGCAATCGATATCGCGCCCTTCCTGTCCGGCGACCGGGAAGGCAAGGGCCACGTCGTCGATGCGGTTCGGGATGCCTGCCGCACGATCGGGTTCCTGGTGATCGCCGGGCATGGCCTGCCCGCAGACGATTTGGAACGGGCATTTTCGCTGACGCGGGATTTCTTCGACCTGCCGCAGGCGGACAAGGACCGCTGGCACCCGGCCGGCCCCTCGAAGCAGCGCGGCTACCACGCGTTCGAAACCCGTGGCCTCGCCCACACGCTCGACGCCAAGGTGCCCCGCGACCTGCGCGAGACGGTATTCCTCGGCCCGATCGAAGATTTTCTCGGTTATTACAATGACTTACCTGAAGCGCAGCTCTCCTACTGGCCCAACACGATCCCGACCGAACCGGCAGGTGTCGACGACGCAGTCATCGAAATCTATCGTGACTTCGAGAGGCTGTCCGCCGACCTGTTGCGCATCTTCGCGCTGGCGTTGGATATGCCCGAGGGCCATTTCGCCGACAAAATCGACCGGCATTTCTCGATCCTGAGCTGCCACCATTATCCGGCACTGACCGAGCCGCCGCTGCCGAACCAACTGCGCACCGGCGCCCATACCGATTTCGGCGCCATGACGATCCTCGCCATGACCGAAGCCAAGGGCGGGCTGGAGGTGAACATGCCGGACGGCAGTTGGGCCGGCGTCCAGGCCACTTCGGATGAACTGGTCGTCAATCTAGGCGACATGATGGCGCGCTGGACCAACGACCGCTGGCGCTCGACCCTGCACAGGGTCGTCAACCCGCCGGATCTGTCGGACGCGATGAGCCGGCGGCAATCGATCGGCTATTTCATGCATCCCAATTACGATGCCCTGGTCGAATGTTTCCCGACTTGTCTCGCGCCGGGCGAGGCGCCGCGCTACCCTGCCATCACCGCGGGCGAGCACATCGCCATGAAAATCGAGAAGAGCCACAATGCCTGACCCCATGATACTCGACCTGCAGGGCGACATGCCGGAAGAACGGCGCGCCTGCGCGGTGGGCCTGCAAGAACTTGCGCACTGGGCCGTCGACACGCAATTTGGCGACATTCCGGAAGAGGTGGTGGCGAGCGCCGCGCTGGTGCTGTTCGACGACATCGCCGCCATGGTCGCGGCGCGCGAGGAACCGGAGCTGGGACGCCTGCAAGACCAGCTCCTGAACAGGCCCGCGCCGGCGGAGGCGACCGTGTTTCGCGGCGGCCGGCCACGCACCGACATATATTCAGCTGCCATCGCGAACGGCGCGGCAAGCGACTGGTGCGAGCTGGACGAAGGCTATCGCGTCACCAGCTGCCACGCCGGCATCTACATCCTGCCGGCCCTGCTGGCGGAGGCGGAAGCCGCGGCGCTGCCGACCAGAGACGTCGTGCGCGCCTTGGTCGTCGCTTACGAAACCGTCACCCGGTTCGCGCGGACCTTCCCGGCGATCACGCAGACATTCCATCCGCACGCCGCCTATTCGGCCATCGGCGCCGCGGCGGCGATCGGTCTGGCGCGCGGTTTGTCCGCCGAATCCTTCCGGGCGGCCCTCAGCAACGCCACGACCATGGTAGCGCCGGGACCCTCCAACCACACCGGCGCCGGTGCGCTGGTCCGCAATGTCTGGCCCGCGGTCGGCGCCGCGAACGGCATGCGCGCGGTCGATTGGGCGGGGTGCGGTATTTCCGGGCTAGCCGGGTCGCCTTTTGACGTTTTCGCGACGGGCCTCGGCGCCGAGTGCAAGCCGGAGGAGATATCGCGGGACCTCGGCGGCGTATGGGCGATCACGCAGAACTTCCAGAAACTGCACGCCTGCTGCCAGTTCCTGCACAGCACCGTCGAAGCCATGCTCGACATACAGCAGCAATGCGGCGGCGCGCTTCCTGCCGAGAAGATTGCGGGCATAGCGATCGAGGCGCACCCGCGTGCGGAACGGCTGGCCGGCACGCGGCCCCCGACCACGCTCGGTGCGAAGTTCTCCTTGCCGCACGCCGCAGCGGCGGTTGCCGTGTTGGGGCATGCGGGGGCGGCGGCCTTCGCCGCAGACAGCCTCAACGACCCGCGTATCGACGCGCTGCGTCAGAAAGTCGAAATTCTACCCTTCGAACCGATACCCGAATGGCCGAACGACAGGCCGTCGCGCATCCGTTTGACACTGGACGACGGTGCGGCCCTGGAATCGGAGTGCATGAGCGCGCGCGGCGGACCGGACCGTCCGTTTGCCCGCGAAGAAATCCTGGAGAAAATCGACGGGATTTGCGATCCGGTATACCCGCGGCTCGGCGGGTTCGCACGGCAGGCCATTGCGCTCGACGGCGCACTGCTCGACCGGCCTTGGGATCAGGTCGTCTCGGACTTCACCAAGTCAGCTGAACTCTAAGCCGCGTTCGGTCCCGACTGCCTGCCGCGGATCACGCCGCCCGGCAGCGTACCGCTGTGCTCGCCATTCTCGAAGGTTACCGCGCCGGTCTGCACCGTCGCGATATAGCCCTGCGCTTCCTGGATCAGACGGCGGCCGCCGGCCGGCAGGTCACGCACGATATGCGGCGGGCGCAGCTGCAGACGGTCGAAGTCGATCACGTTGACGTCCGCCTTCATGCCCGGCGCCAGTACGCCGCGGTCGTGGAGACCAAAAAACTCGGCGTTCGCCTGGGTCTGGCGGTGGACGATCCATTCGAGCGGTAGCCGGTCGCCGCGCGTGCGGTCGCGCACCCAGTGCGTCAGCAAATAGGTCGGGATGCTGGCGTCGCAAATCAGGCCGCAATGCGCGCCGCCGTCGCCGAGCCCGAACAGCGCCTGCTCGTCGGTCATCATCTCGCGGATCGTGTCGTGGTTGCGCGAAGTGTAGTTGGTGAAGGGCAGGAAGATGAGCTCCGTGCCGTCGCGCTCCAATAGGATGTCGTAGGCCAGGTCTTCCGGCGCGCGGCCTTCGCGCGCCGCCAGGGCCGCGATGCTCTGGTCTTCCGGCGGTTCGTAATTGGGCGGATCGCCGAGCCGGAACATCTTGCCGAAGCCGGTCGTGACCTCCTGCATGATCGCCGATTTGTGCTGCCTTACCTCGGATATGACCCGTTGTTTGAATTCGGGTTCGCGCATCCGCGCCACACGGTCGGCCAGCGAAAGGTCCCGGATTTCCTTGTAGGCGGCCTTGCTCATGAAGGGATGCAGCGAGCATTCCAACCCGAGGAAGAAGCCGACCGGCCGCGGACAGACCTGCGGACGGATCAGCGCGCCATCGCCGTTCGGCTGCGACAGCTCCAGCAGGCGGCGCCATTTGTCGGGCTTCTCGTCGAACTGGACCAACAGATAATAAAGCGGCCGTCCCGACTCCGCCGACAATTGCCGCAAGCCCGTCATGTCCGATTCCGGCTCGTCGAAATCGCTCAGCACGCCGATGAGCCCTTCGCCGCGCTTCTTCATCGCCTGCACGACTGTGCGCAGTTCCTGAAAATCGGCGAGGTAGCTGGGCACGTGCTCATTTTTCGACGTGCGGTGGAACTTAGTTTTCGACGTCGTGAAACCGAGCGCACCGGCTGCGAGCCCTTCTTCGACCAGGGCGGCCATCCGCGCCATCTCGTCTTCGGTCGCAGGTCGTTCACCCGACGCCGCAGCGCCCATCACATACGCCCGTACCGGACTATGCGGCACCTGCACGCCGATATCGATGGCGTGGTTCATCTCGCCCAGCGCGTCCATGAACTCGGGGAAACTCTCCCAGCGCCAATCGACGCCTTCATGCAGCGCGGCGCCGGGAATGTCTTCGACCCCTTCCATCAGCTCGATCAAATCGTTGTGCATGTCGGGGCGCACCGGCGCGAAACCGACACCGCAATTGCCCATGACGATGGTCGTGACGCCATGCCAGCAGGACGGACCGATCAGCGGGTCCCACGTGACCTGCCCGTCGTAGTGGGTATGCACATCGACCCATCCCGGCTGTACCAGGGCCCCGTTGGCGTCGATCTCCCGCCTGCCGGGGCCGATCTTGCCGCCTACGGACGCGATGACCCCGCCGTCGATCGCCAGGTCGCCGGAATAAGCGTCCGCGCCCGTGCCGTCGACAATCGTGCCGCCGCGAATGACCAGATCGTGCATCGTGCATTCCTCCTGAGTGCCGCGCGAGTGTAGCAAATCGTTCGGGACACCGCCAAACGGGCGCACACGACGGGCCCGGACTATGATATTTTGGCGCGGGCAGTTACCATTTGTCCGGACCAGAGATTTGCAGCAGGGGTGTGCTTTTCATGCGAACGGTATCGCTCGACGATAAATACGCGCTAACGGAGGGGCTGGTCTACATCACGGGCACCCAGGCGTTGGTGCGCGCGGCGATGGAACAGCATGTGCGCGACATGGCAGCCGGGCTGAAGACCGCGTGTTTCATCTCCGGCTACCGCGGCTCGCCGATGCACAATCTGGACAAGGAACTGTGGGCGGCGGAGCGGTTCCTGCCCGAGGCCGAAATCCGCTTCCTGCCGGCCGTAAACGAGGATCTGGCGGCGACCGCGATTTGGGGCACGCAGCAGGTCGGCATCTTCGGCGACGCAAAATACGACGGCGTCTACTCGATGTGGTACGGCAAAGGTCCAGGCATCGACCGCAGTATCGACGCCATCCGCCACGCCCATGCCGCCGGCACCGCGGCGAATGGCGGCGTGCTGTGCGTGGTCGGCGACGACCATCCGTTGTCTTCGACCGACTCTCCCGCCGCGCACGAGACGCTCTTTGCCGACATGCGGATGCCGGTCCTCTATCCCGCGAACGTGCAGGAGGTCGTCGACTACGCGCTGTACGGATGGGCGATGTCGCGCTTTTCCGGCAGTTGGGTGGGCTTCAAACTGATCCCCGACACGGTCGATACGACGGCGTCGATCGTCGGCGACCCACAGCGGCTTTCCATTGTCACGCCGAACGACGTGGAGATCCCTGCGGGCGGCCTCGGCCTGCGGTTCCCGGATACCTGGAAGGAATTCGAGGAACGGATCGAGCGCTACAAGATCCCCGCGGCGATCGCCTTCGGCCGCGCCAACGAGATCAACAGGATCAGCCACGCCAGCGCGAAGCCGCGCTACGGCATCGTCGCGACCGGTAAGGCCTGGACCGACGTGCGCCAGGCGCTGCAGGAGCTCGGCATCGGCCGGACGATGGCAGCCGATCTCGGTATCACGGTGCTGAAGATCGGCATGCCCTACCCTGCCGACGACGCGCTGTTCCGCAGTTTCGCGGACGGCCTGGAGGAGATCCTCGTCGTCGAGGAAAAACACCAGCTCACCGAAACGCAGCTGAAAAGCGCGCTCTACAGCCTGCCGGACGGGCGGCGGCCGCGGATCGTCGGCCGCACCGACGAGCGGGGCACACGCATCCTTCCGGTCTTCCCGGAATATTCGCCGGACGACGTGACGCGCGTGCTGGCCAGCCGCATCGCCCATTTCCATACCAGCGACAGAGCCAAGGCGCGGGTCGAATTCCTGGAAGCGCGCGCCAAGGCGGACGAAGGGCGCAAGCCGCTCAGCGTCGCGCGGCTGCCCTATTTTTGCTCCGGCTGCCCGCACAATACCTCGACCCACGTGCCGGACGGCAGCCGCGCGATGGGCGGCGTTGGTTGCCACTACATGGCGACCTATATGGACCGCAACAACATGACCCACTGCCATATGGGCGGCGAAGGGTTGAACTGGGTCGGACAGGAGCCCTTCGTCGAGACCGACCATATATTCCAGAATATGGGCGACGGCACCTATTACCATTCGGGCCTGCTGGCGATCCGCGCCTGCGTCGCGGCGAAGACCAACATCACCTTCAAGGTCCTGTTCAACGATGCGGTCGCGATGACCGGCGGCCAGCCGCACGACGGCCCGCTAACTCCAAACGCCATCGCGCTGCAGGTCCATGCCGAGGGCGTGGAGAAAGTCGTGCTGGTCAGCGACGAGCCGGAGAAGTACTCGCCCCATTCCAACCTGCCGCCGAATACGCAGATCGAACACCGCCGCGCCCTCGACCGCGTGCAGAAAGACCTCCGCGCGATCCAAGGCGTGACCGTGTTGATCTACGACCAGACCTGTGCCGCGGAGAAGCGCCGCCGCCGCAAGCGCGGCAAGATGATCGATCCGCCGCGGCGGATTCTGATCAACGACCTGGTCTGCGAGGGCTGCGGCGACTGCAACGCCAAATCCAACTGCCTGTCGGTGACGCCGCTGGACACCACCTTCGGCCGCAAGCGCCAGATCGACCAATCAGCCTGCAACAAGGATTATTCCTGCGTCGAAGGGTTCTGTCCCAGCTTCGTCAGCGTCATGGGCGGGCAGCCGAAGCGGCTCGACGCCGCGCCGCGCGAATTGCTGGCCGCATTGCCGGAGCCGAAACGGCCCGCGCTGGAGCCCGGCAAACCGTACAGTATCTTGATCGCGGGCGTCGGCGGCACCGGTGTCGTGACCATCGGCGCCATGCTGACCATGGGGGCGCATATCGAGGGCAATGTCTTCTCGTCGCTCGACCAGTTCGGCATGGCGCAGAAGGGCGGCGCGGTGACCAGCCATCTGCGCATCGCGGCGCAGGAGGACGATATCGGCGCCGTCAAACTGAACGCCGGCGGGGCGGACCTGGTGCTCGGCTGCGACAGTTTGGTGACCGGCGACGACCTGGCGCTGAGTGTGATGGCGGAGGACAAGACCGCCGTCATCGTCAACACGCATGAACAGATCACCGGTCATTTCACCCGCGATCCCGACCTGAAATTCCCCACCGACCAGGTCGCCGACCGCCTCGTCAAAGCCGCCGGATCGTCGAAGGTTCGCTTCGTCGACGCGACACGGCTTGCAACAAGGTTGTTGGGCGATTCGATCGCCTCCAACCTGTTCATGCTCGGCTACGCCTACCAACTCGGCCTGGTTCCGGTCGGCGCTGCCGCGATCGAGAAAGCCATCGAGTTGAACGGCGTCGCGGTTCCGTTGAACAAGGACGCCTTCGCCTGGGGCCGGCAAGCCGCGGTCGATATCGATGCGGTCAACGAGGTCGCCGAACGCGCCATCGTCGCGCGAGAGATGCCGCAAGGCTTGGACGAGATCGTCGAACACCGCGTGCGCGAACTGACCGCCTATCAGGATGCGGCCTACGCGGCGCGCTATCGCGCGTTGGTGGAAAATGTCCGGCAGGCCGAGACGGCGAGCGCGCCCGGCATGACCGGACTGGCCGACGCCGTCGCCCGCTACGCATACAAGCTGATGGCCTACAAGGACGAGTACGAAGTGGCGCGGCTTTACACCGATGGGCGGTTCCTGAAACAGCTGACCGGTGCGTTCGAAGGCGATTACACGCTAAAATTCCATCTCGCGCCGCCGCTGCTGACCAAACGGCATCCGGAAACCGGTCTGCGCGACAAAACCACTTATGGCGCGTGGATGCTGCCGGCGATGAAGCTGCTGGCGAAGCTGAAAGGGCTGCGCGGCACGGCCTTCGACATTTTCGGTTATTCCGAGGAAAGACGCGCGGAACGGCGCATGATCGGCGAGTACGAGGTAGTGGTCGACGAGCTGATCGGCGGTCTGAACCACGACAACCACGCGCTGGCGGTCGAAATCGCCACGCTGCCGGAAGGGCTTCGAGGCTACGGCCACGTCAAGGAACGGCACATCGCCGAAGTCGCGGCCGAAAAAGACCATCTTATGGGCCTGTGGCGAAACCCGCAGCGCGTGGCCCCGGCCGCGGAGTAAAGTCATAGACACAGCCGCGACACAGTCGTGCATCGACGGCACGCTCGTCGTCGAACTGGCGGAGGGCTGGTGCGCCGCCGCGGTTGCCGGACGGCTGCTGTCGGAACTCGGTGCGCGGGTTATCAAGGTCGAGCCACCGGAAGGCGACCGGTTGCGCCGGCGGCCGCCCAACGCCTCGGACGGGACCAGCCCGACCTACCAGAACCTGAATTCCAACAAGGAAAGCATCGTCGTGGAGGCGGGCAGCGAAGTTCTGCAGGACCTGATCGCCGCCGCCGATATCCTGTTGACCGATCAGACGACTCTGGACGATCGAGGCATCGTTTTGACAGACGATGATACCCTCGCGCGCAACCCGCCCCTTGTGGTGTGCCACTTCTCGCCGTTCGGGCGGAGCGGCGCGTTGGACGGGCGGCCCGGCGGCGAGTTGATCGCGCAAGCGATGGCCGGCATCGTCGCGACCACCGGCCATCCCGGCGTGACACCGCACCGGGCCGGGCCGCCGCTCGCCTCGCACAACGCGGCCTTGCTTGGGGGTGCCGCTATCCTTTCGGCGCTTTATGACCGGGACAAAACCGGCGAGGGCGCGGTCATCGACATGTCGCTCTACGACGCGTCGGTCTCGCTGCTCTACACTTTCCTGCCGGCCTATTTCCTGTCCGGCGAAACGCCGGGACCGATGGGCAACAAGCACACCATGGTCGCGCCCTGGGACACCTATCCGACCAAAGACGGTTGGATGATCGTCTGCGTCGCCAACGACCGGCAGTGGCGCGACTTCCTACGCCTGATGGGCCGCGACGAACTGATCGAAGACCCGCGCTGCGCCATGAACGACGAACGGGTGACGCCGGAAGGCCGCGCCTTCGTGGATGGGATGGTGATCGAATTCCTCGCCGACAAGACCACGGACGAAGCCATCGAATTGCTGCGCGCCCATAACGTGCCGGCGGGACCGATCTACGACGTACCGACATTGCTGGAGAATCCGCAATTCCGCGCCCGCGAGATGGTGCGGACCTTCGAACAAAGCGGGCGCTACCGCACCGCGGGGTCAATTTTCAAGATGAGCGAGACACCCGGCCGCGTGCACTCACCCGCCCCCGCTTTGGACCAGCACAACGCGTGGGAGACAAAGCCGTGAGCGCCCCTCTCGAAGGCGTCCGCGTGGTCGAATTGGGCGCTTATACGACGGGTCCGCTCTGCGCCCGCTACCTGTCCAACCTCGGCGCCGAAATCGTCAAGGTCGAGCCGCTCAAGGGCGAATCGATGCGCACCTTCGCCTATAAGGTCGGCGACGTCAGCTACATCTTTCACGTCCACAATGTGAACAAGAAATCGGTGCCGATCGACACCAACACCAAGGACGGCAAGGCGGTCCTGTTCGATCTTTTGAAGACCGCCGACGTGATGATCGAAAATTTCGCCTTCGGCTCGATGAAGAAATGGGGCCTCGACTACGAGACCGTCCGCGAGGTCAATCCCGGACTGATCTACTGTTCGCTGTCCGGCTTCGGGCATAGTGGGCCGGACCGGCATTTACGCGCCTTCGACACGGTCATCCAGGGCATGGCCGGAGTCATGGCGATGACCGGTACAGCCGACGGGCCGCCGACCAAGATCGGCATCTCGGCAGCCGACAATATGGGCTCGGCCGCCGGCGCGATGGCGATCACGGCGGCATTGCACCACAAACGCCGCACAGGCCGCGGTCAGCACATCAACATCTCGATGCACGATATACAGGGCTGGCTTGCGTCAGAATGCTGGCCCCTCCTCGACACGGCAGAAGGTCCGCAGCGCACCGGCAACCGCCATTTCGCGATGGCGCCGCAGAATCTGTTCGACGCACAGGACGGCCTCGTCGCCATCGAGGTCGAAACGCAAAAACAGCTCGATGCGCTGTGCGGCATGCTCAGCCACGTCCACATCGATCTGGCGGATAGCAAGGCGCACGAGGCGGTACTGGAAACGCGACTGCGCGACTGGATTGCGCCTCGTACAGCGGACGATGCGGTCGCGGACTGTCTCGCCCAGAAGGTACCCGCGGGCCGCGTGCAAGGCATCGACGATGTCGCCGAAAACCCCTTCACCTGGGAACGCGAAATCCTCGTTTCGCTTCTGCATCCGGAATGCGGCGCAGTAAATGTGCTGGGCTCTCCTTTCAAGTCGAACCGGTCGAAGGGAATCGTATCTTCTGCGGCACCGACTGTCGGGCAGCACACGCGCGCCGTTTTGACCGACCTGGTCGGCTATTCGGACGAACGTATCGACAAATTGGCGGCTGAAAGGATCATCGCCGTCGCCGCGTCATCCCCGTAACGCATCGCCCAGTTCGCGAACGTCGCGCATCGTGTCCAGCGACCGCACGGCGGCTATGACTGTGTCGAATTTTCCAGCACCCATCGACATGCCGGCAACGGCGCGAGCCTTTGCTTCCAATTCCCCGGCATTCATCGGATTGCCCGGCGTGCCGCGGCAATCCTCGACCAATTCTTCCTCTGTGCCGCCGTCGGTGAAATCGATACGGACCCGGCCGCCAATCTTCTCCGGGAACCATGCGTCCACCTCTTCGTCCGTCTCGGTGAAGATGCGTTCGGCCAGCGCGGCGATGTCCGGATCGTTCAGATTCGTTTCCGTGTACGCGTCGAAATTGTTGCCGCGCTTCACGATCTGCAGGGCGAGCGCGTAGTTCATGCTGAACTGGAAGCCGAAAATATCCTGCGGCTTGCGGATCGAGCCGACCTCGTTGATCGCATGCTGGTTCGAGCCGACGGTAATGCGCGCGACATCCTCCGCCTCGAACGGGTGGCGTGCCCTGATGATTTCGACCGCGTCGGCCGGTGCGTGGATCATACCGTTGGCGGCGTATTTTTTGGTCCAGATATCGACGACGACGAAGCGTTCGCCGAGCCCCTCGGTGATGACCTCCGGCGTGTAGGTGTCGCTCATGGCGCGGATGCCGAGCGGGCCTTCCAGGATCGTCGCCGGTCCCGTCAAGCCGAACCGCGCGAGCGCCGCCGCGCGGATACCGCCGGCCGCCGCGATGCCGCCGTGATAGCGCTTCACCTCGCCGCCGGACTTGTAGCATTCAGTCACACCGGAGCAGAAACTGCCGCTGATCGCCAGCGCATGGACCATCGTGTCCGCGTCAAGCCCCATCAGCTTGCCCGCCGCCATTGCCGCGCCGAGCGGCCCCGCCGCCGAGGTCGGGTGAAAGCCGCGGTAGAGCTGCGAGGGCGACAGCGCGTAACCGCACCGTCCCATCACCTCATACCCGGCCACGACCGCTTCGATCAGCGCCTTGCCGGAGCATCCGTCGCGCTCCGCGATCGCCAGCGCCGCCGGCACGATCACCGGACCGGGATGGGCCAACGCCGGCGCATAGACGTCGTCCATCTCGAATCCGTGCCCGAAGGCGCCATTGGCGAAAGCGGCATTCTCGGCCGAAACCTTCTCCGGCGCGCCGGCAATGCTCGCCTCGGCGTTGTTCGCCTGGCTCTTCACGTAGTCGACGGCGAGTTTCAGCCAGGGCTTGGTCGAGACCCCGATCTGGATAGCGAGCTGGTCGAGGATGTGATCCTTGGTGCGCTGGACAAGGTGCGGCGATAGGTCGTCGTAATGCAGCCCCGCCACGAAGTTGGCGATGGCCCGCGTTGGGCTCATCGTCTAGCCCCCAACGGCACGCATCAACCGCCCTTGGCGTTTCTCAAGCAGCATTCGGGCCTCGTCCTCGTGGCTGAAGATATAGAGTTCGCCCGTCTCGACCGCCGCCAACACCTTCGCCGCGACGTCGGCTGGCGCCATGGCGTTATCCACGTTGCGGCGGTCCACCGGGACGTCATCGCCGCTCCTCCGGAATGCGGAAGGCCGGTTCGTATTGGTAAAGATCCCGGTTTCGACTTGTCCCGGACACAGCATCGAGACGCCGATGCTGGTGTTTCGCAGCTCTCTCGCGAGGCTTTCCGTCAAGCCGACCACGGCGAATTTCGAGGTGTTGTAGACGCCGTATAGGTCACCGGCGAAATGCCCTGCTTCCGACGCCGTATTGACGATGTGCCCTTCCCCGCCAGCGTCCAGCATGCGGGGCACGAAGGCGCGCACGCCGTGGATCACACCCCAAAGGTTCACCGCCAGAATCCACTCCCAGTCCTTGATCTCCGCTTCCAGCATATTACCGCGGATCAGAACGCCGGCGTTGTTGTGGACGATATGAACGGCCCCGAACCGATCCCAGGCGGCATCGGCCAACGCCTCAACCGAGGCTACCTGCGTCACGTCGGTCTGGACGCCTATCGCCTCCGCACCGCGCGCTTCAGCTTCCTGCCGCGCGGCCTCAAGCGGTTCCGCTACGACATCGGCCATGACCAGTTTGGCGCCGCGGTCCGCAAAAGCGAGCGACACCGCCCGCCCAATCCCGCTGGCCGCCCCCGTAACGACGGCGGTCTTTCCCTTAAAATTTTTCATGTTTTGAAATCCCTAGAGTCGGCCCGCGGCCTTGAGCTTTTCGATTTCGCCTTCGACGCGTGTGCCTTTAAAGAAGTCCGGGTTCATGCCGGCATGCAGGCGCGCCGGATTGACGAACATGAAGTCCTCGAAATCCGCGTCGGTCAGATGCCCGCCCTCGACCAGCTCGTGCGCTTCCGACACGCATTCGCGGATGTCCGGCACGTCCCAATGCGAGATGTCGGAGCTGAACATCGCGTTGAGATGCCGTTCCTTCGGTCCACGAAAGGCGTAGGAATTGATCTTGTCGTCCGCCTCGCAGCCGAAGAAGAAATTGCCGAACTGCGCGCGGATGTCGTCCTTGCTCTCGCAGCCGCAGGCGGCGAACTCGTCGATTTCCTCCGGGTTCTCGAAATCGAGACGCAGTTCCTCAAGATATTGGACGAAACTGTCCTCGCGCCCCTCGATCGCCTTACCGCCATACTCGCGGAAATATTCGGCCAGTTTTTCAACGTCGAGCGCCTTGGGGTCGTAATTGCCGATGGCGGTCTTGTTCCGCTTTTCCCAATGTTCGATCGTGTCGGACAATAGGCTCATCGCCCAGCCGACGCCGCCTTCCAGGAAGCCGAATTTCAGGTCCGGGAAGCGTTTCGCGACACCGCCGAGGAAGACCGCCTTGCAAAAGGCGTGGTTCGCCTCCGCGAAGCTGCCGATGTGATTGTAGACATAGCTGGAAATCGATTTGAAGCTGCCGATGCCCTGATGCCCGGCATGGGCGGTGGGCGCCACCTTATGCTCGACGCATTTCGCCCAGAACGGGTCGTAGTCGTATTTGCTGTCCATCGCCATATGGTCGTACCAGAGGGCGTGGCGTTTCCACTCCGGCGCTTCCTCTTCGACTTGCGGCACGTGGCGGTGCACGTTGCCGGAGATCATGATGCCCTTCAGGCCGAGCGAGCCGATCGCGTGGTCGAGTTCGGCTATCCCTTCTTCCGGCGTTGTCGTCGGGATGGCCGCGACGGGCGCCATACGGTCGGAATACTCCTTCCAGACCTCGGCGTTCATCGTGTTCAACGCGCGGCAGGCAGCCTGGCGGATCTCGTCGTTCGTGATGAACATCATGTCGAGCCCGATCGTCGGGTAAAGGATACTGAAATCGACGCCGATCTCGTCCATGCGTTCGTACAGCAGGCGCGGGATCATGGCGGTCGCCCGGTCGCGCGTGTTGCGGGAGGGAAAGCCGTAGAACGGCCGGCGCCAACGCAGCTGATGCTGGCGCTGCTCGCGGTTCATATTGTGCCAGGGCGACGGCTTCATCCGCGTTTCGCCGATGCGGTTCTTGCGGAACGTTTCGACCAGCGACAGCCCGCCGACCTGTTCGACGAAATCGAAATAATGGGGCATGAACTCGATATAGTGGCCGTCGCAGTCCAGAACCGGATGGCTCAAATTCGAACGGATTTCTTCCGAAGGGGAAACTTCCGTCGCCGCATTCATCGTGATCGCTCCCTTATCGAACGTCGAACCGTAAGTTAATCACGGTGGACGATTTCCGACAAATCGCGGCGCCAGACTCTAAGGATTGAACGCGTCGATCATCCCGTCCCAAACCCCGACGAGGTCCATCAACCCGTCCCAATAACTCTGATCGCGCCGCGCGTCGAAATCGGATAAGGCCACGCCCTGCTGTTCGACCCAGGTGTAGTAGCCGAGATTGAAAATCCGCTCGCGGCCTGGCCGGTCCAGTTCCACCGTGTGGTCCGTTGCCGCGCCTAGCAGGTAGCGCCCAAACACCTCCGCCGCCATCAAGCCATCGAATCGGCCAAGCGTGCTTTCCGTCCGACCGAGCTCCGTGCCGTACATTTCCGCGCCGTCGGTCGCGACCGTGATCACCGCGTCGTCGGCGCCGAGTCCCATATATTTGGCGTATTTGATCGCGCCCAGCACGTTGGCGATGGCGGACAGGCCGAGATCGCCGAGGGCAGCCAAACGTTCCTGTCCAAGCCCGGCGCGACCGCTCAGATAGTCGCGGCCCGCTGTCGTGTTGAACAACAGGTTCAGATGATCTGTCGCCCGGTCGGAAATGCCGATCACGAAGTCCGTGTTCATGACGTTGTGGATCAACGGGACATGTTTGTCACCGATACCCTGGATGTTGTGCTCGCCGTAACCGTTGTAGAGCAGGGTCGGACATTCGAGCGCTTCGACGACGCCGATATCGAGGCCAAAGGCCGCTTTCAAATGATCGCCGGCGGCCAGTGTGCCGGCCGAACCGGAAGCGGCGACGAAGGCGCGGACCTTGAGATCACCATCGCCTTTGACCGACTCGAAAACCCGCGCCAGCGCCGGGCCGGTTACGGCGCGGTGGACGATGTAGTTCCCGAACTCGGCGAATTGATTGAGGATGACGTTGTCCGGGTCCTGCGCCAGCGCATGGCAAGCGTCGTAGATTTCCTTCACGTTGCTCTCGGTGCCCGGCGTGCGGATGATATCGCCCGGATCATCGACCCAGTTTTCGAGCCATGCGAAGCGCTCGGCGCTCATCCCTTCAGGCAGAACGGCAACGCCGCGGCATCCCAGGATGCGCGATATGGCAACGCCGCCGCGGCAATAGTTTCCGGTCGAAGGCCATATCGCGCGGTGGCGCACCGCGTCGAACTTTCCCGACAGCAGACGCGGCACCAGACAGCCATAGGCCGCCAGGACCTTGCGCGCGCGGATCATCGGGAAGCGGTTGCCCAAGGCGACGATGATCTTCGTTTCGACGCCGGTCAGTTCCGGGCCGAGAACGATATGCTCGGGCACTGCGGCAAGGCCTCTGCGGTCGGCGTCGTTGTGCCAATGCACCCGGAACAAGTTCCCCGCATCAGCCGAATCGGAATCGGCGCCGGCAATGTTCGCCACTTTATTGGACAGCTGTCTCACCGGGTCCGCAAGTTCGGCGATCCTGGGCAAGACGACGCCGGCATCGGCCAAATGCTGCCTGTTCCGGTCGTATATCGCCTGGTCCGCAATCTCCCGTTCGAGGCCCAGAGTAATATCGTTTTTCCTGCCTGTGTGATTAAGTTGCGCGTATGTTATGCGGGATGGCATATCGGCAGGGTAAAAATTAAAAGCCGAAAGGCATCGCACGGGGGGGCTCCGTTACGGTGAGCGGGAACGGATCGAGCGGCTATCTTCTCGAAGCGCGCAATATCACGAAGCTGTTCGGCGACCTGCGCGCCAACGACGATGTCACGCTCGCGCTGAAACCCGGGGAAATTCACGCGCTTTTGGGCGAGAACGGCGCCGGTAAATCGACCCTTGTAAAAATCATCTTTGGCGCCTTGCAGCCGACTTCCGGCCAGCTGTTTTGGCAAGGTGCGCCGGTAACGGTGGCAAATCCCGCCGCGGCGCGGACGCTGGGCATCGGCATGGTGTTCCAACACTTCTCCCTCTTCGATTCGCTGACCGTCTTGCAGAACGTCGTCTTGGCGTTGCCGGCGGATTTGGACATGGCCGTCTTGGCCGACAGAATCGAAATGGTCTCCAACGACTACGGCTTGCCGCTGCGACCCGACGCGCTGGTTGCGGACCTGTCGGTCGGCGAGCGCCAGCGGATCGAGATCGTCCGCTGTCTGCTGCAGGAACCGAAGCTCCTGATCATGGACGAGCCGACCGCGGTCCTGACGCCGCAGGAAGCGGCCCGGCTTTTCGTCACCTTGCAGCGATTGGCGGAAGAAGGATGCGCCATCCTTTATATTTCGCACCGGCTGGAGGAAGTGAAGCGCATCTGCCACGACGCGACGATCCTTCGTCACGGAAAACTCGTCATGCGGGTCGACCCGCAAAACGAAACCGCCGCCTCCCTCGCCAACCTGATGGTCGGCAGCGAGGTCGCGGCGGTGAAAGCGGAAAAGAGCACCGTCAGCGGAAACCCGCTGCTGGAACTGACGAATCTTTCGATGCCGACGGACGATCCTTTCGGCGTCGCGTTGAAGAACATCGACTTGGAAGTCCAATCGGGTGAAATCGTCGCGATCGCGGGTGTCGCCGGTAACGGGCAGTCGGAATTGTTCGACGTCATTTCCGGCGAAACGCTTTGTGAGGAAGCTGGGATGGTGAAACTCGCGGGCAAAGCCTGCGGCGGCGAAAGCATTACGCAACGGCGCCGGCGCGACGCTGCCTTCGTACCGGAGGAGCGGATCGGACATGGCGCGGTCTCGGAGTTCGCGCTGTCCGAGAACGTCATCCTGACGCATCATGCGGTCGGCGCTGGGGTCGTTCGCAAGGGCCTGATCAACCGGTCTGCCGCGGAGGACATGAACAAAAGGATTACCGAAGCGTTCGACGTGCGAAAAGGCAAGCCAGACCCGAATGCCCACTCGTTGTCGGGCGGCAACCTGCAGAAATTCGTTGTCGGGCGGGAGATCGCGCGCGAGCCGAAAGTCCTGGTGGTCAACCAGCCGACTTGGGGCGTCGACGCCGGCGCGGCCAGACTGATCCGGCAGGCCTTGATCGACATGGCGCGGCGCGGCTCCGCCTTACTGGTGATCAGCCAGGATTTGGACGAGATATTCGAGATCGCCGACCGCATCGCCGTCATTTCGCGTGGTGAGCTTTCGCAGGCCTTTCCAACCGCGGCGTTGAGCCTGGAGCGAATCGGCTTGTTGATGGCGGGCGCGCATGAAAATGCCAGCAATGGCGGTATGGCCACGACCTCATGATTTTCGTTTTGGAGAAACGGGCGGCGCAGTCCAAGGCGATGACGTTCCTGTCGCCCGTCGTGGCGATCGCAATTACCGTCGTGATCGGCGGCGTCATCTTTAAGAGCCTCGGACTGGACCCGTTGAAGGCGCTTTACATCTATTTCGTCGAGCCGATGACCAGCATCTGGTCGGTCGAGGAAGTGATCGTCAAGGCCGCGCCATTGGTCTTGATCGGTGTCGGGCTGTCGGTTTGCTACACGGCGAATGTCTGGAATATCGGTGCGGAGGGCCAGCTGACGATGGGCGCTATATTTGGCGCCGCCATCCCGGTTTATTTCACGGCTTGGCAATCGCCGCTGGTCCTGGTTCTGATGCTCGTGCTGGGCGCCCTCGGCGGCGCCCTATTCGGCGCGATCCCCGCGTTCCTGAAGACCCGCTTCAACGCCAACGAAATCCTAACAAGCCTGATGTTGGTCTATGTCGCGCAGTTGCTGCTGGACTGGCTGGTGCGGGGACCGTGGCGCGATCCGAAGGGGTACAATTTCCCACAATCGGTTCCCTTCGAAGGGTGGCAACTGCTCCCGATCCTGGGCGAAGGCCGGGTCCATATCGGCGCCATCCTCGCGGTCGCCGCGGGGCTCCTCCTCGCGTTCATGATGGGCCGCTCCTTGCGCGGCTTCGAGATCCGCGTGATCGGTCGCGCGCCCCGCGCCGGTGCCTTCGCCGGTTTCGCCGAGAAACGCGTCATCTGGTTTTGTTTCATGCTGTCCGGTGGCTTGGCCGGGCTGGCAGGGCTCTGCGAGGTGGCCGGGCCGAGCGGTCAGCTGCAACCGACAATTTCCCCAGGTTACGGATTCACGGCGATCATCGTCGCCTTCCTCGGCCGATTGAACCCCATCGGCGTCATTTTCGCCGGTATTCTGCTGGCGATCAGTTACATCGGCGGCGAAGCGGTGCAGGTCGAAATGGGCGTCTCGGACAAGACGGCGCAGGTCTTCCAAGGCATCCTGCTGTTCTTGATTCTCGCCTGCGATACGCTGATCCATTACCGGATCCGGCTCGCCTCGGCCGCCGCGAAGCAGGTGTGAGCGATGAGCGCCCTCGAAGCCGTTATTTTGACCATCATCACCGCCTCGACGCCCTTGCTCCTGGCGGCGGTCGGCGAGCTGGTCACGGAACGGTCCGGTGTTCTCAATCTGGGCGTCGAAGGCATGATGATCATGGGCGCCGTCTGCGGCTTCGTTGCCGCTCATCTCTCCGGGTCGGCGCTGCTGGGCGTGCTAGCGGGCCTGATCGCGGGTGCCGCGATATCGATGATATTCGGTTTTTTGACTCAAACATTGATGACATCTCAGGTCGCGACGGGATTGGCGCTGACGTTGCTGGGGTTGGGATTGTCAGGACTGATCGGCGAATCGTTCACCGGTCTGCCGGGCGTCAAGCTGCAAGCTTTGGCAATTCCGTTTCTAACCGACATACCGTTCCTGGGCCCGATCCTGTTTGGCCAAGATATCCTCGTCTACCTTTCCCTTTTTCTGACCGCGGGTGTCGGCTATGTGCTGTTCCGGACCCGTACCGGGCTGATCATCTCCGCCGTCGGAGGCAACCATCATTCGGCCCACTCGCTAGGCTATAACGTGATCGGCGTGCGATATGCCTGTATCGCGTTCGGCGGTGCCTGTTCCGGCCTGGCTGGCGCCTATCTTTCGCTCGCCTATACGCCGCAATGGATCGAGAATATGAGCGCTGGGCGCGGCTGGATCGCTTTAGCCCTGGTCGTGTTTTCGACCTGGCTGCCGACGCGGTTGTTGATCGGCGCCTATCTTTTCGGCACGGTCTGGATCATGGGCTTATATGTGCAAGGACTCGGCATGCTTATACCGTCGCAATTGCTGTCATCGCTGCCCTACCTTGTTACGATTGCCGCATTGATTATCATCTCCGGCAACAGGACGCTCACCAGGGTCAATACGCCCGCGTGCATCGGGCAGCCGTTCGCTCCAGAGCGATAGGAAAAATTATATTGCCATCGCGTCGCGGACAGCGGTGGCGGGTTTCGAAAAGGCGCCGCAGGGACATGTTGTGAGGCAAGAGGGGTAGTCATGAGAAATTTCATTGGTTCGGTGGCGGTCGCCTTGGCGATCTTCGTTGCCGCGGGCACCGCAAACGCCGCGGGCAAATTAAAGGTCGGATTCATTTATGTCGGGCCGATCGGCGATCACGGCTGGTCCTATCAGCACGATCAGGGTCGCCTCGCGCTCGAAAAGGAACTCGGCGACAAGGTCGAGACCGTGTTCGTCGAGAAAGTCGCGGAAGGCCCCGATGCGGAGCGCGCGATCACCCGCCTGGCGCGGCAGAACGCCGGGCTGATCTTCACCACCTCGTTCGGTTTCATGAATCCGACCCTGAAGGTGGCAAAGCGTTTCCCCAAGGTGAAGTTCGAGCACGCGACCGGTTTCAAACGGTCAAAGAATGTCGCGACCTACAACGCCCGCTTCTACGAAGGCCGCTATATCAACGGTCAAATCGCGGCCAAAATTTCGAAGTCGGGGGTTGCGGGCTACATTGCCTCCTTCCCCATTCCCGAAGTCGTCATGGGCATCAATGCCTTTATCCTCGGCGCGCAGACCCTCAATCCGGACTTTAAGCTGAAAGTCATCTGGGTGAATTCCTGGTTCGATCCCGGCAAGGAAGCGGACGCCGCGAAGGTGCTGATTGGTCAAGGTGCGGATATCCTGACGCAACATACGGATTCGACCGCGGCGATGCAGATTGCCGGCGACAAGGGCGTGTTCGCCTTCGGCCAGTCCTCCGACATGATCGAATTCGGGCCCAAGGCGCAGCTGACCGCCATCATCAACAACTGGGCTCCGTATTATGTCGAGCGGGCCAAGGCGGTTTTGAACGGCAGGTGGGATTCGGTCGACAGCTGGAAGGGTCTTTCCGCCGGCACGGTGAAAATGGCGGCCTACACCAATATGCCGGCCGATGTCGCTAAAATGGCCGCCGCGACGGAAGCCAAAATCACTTCCGGAGAACTGCACCCCTTCAAGGGTCCGATCTACAAGCAGGACGGGTCGCTCGCTATTCCCGCAGGCAAAACGCTCGACGACGGCACGCTCTTGGGTATGAATTGGTATGTGAAAGGGATCGACGGGAAACTACCGAATTAGGCGTCCTTTTACCGTTCGCAGACCGGACCGGCAATCCTCACGCCGCTGGGTAACGTTAATTGGCGCTTCGTCGTTATTTCTTGCTATTTTCGCGTGACGCCAAACCTCAATGCGCCGCCTGATCGAAGCGCTGCACGACCGTGCTTTTGGCGACCGATATCGTACGGGTTGTCGGCGGCGTGTTGCGGCTGCGGCCGACGAAACGCGGCACGCCGTCGGTGATTACCGCTCCGATCGCGCAAGGATCGCCGTTTTTCATCGCCGACAAGGCGGTGTCCTTGGTACAGCCGAGCGGCGCGTCCACGATCACGATGTCCGCGTCGCAGCCCGGCCGAATGAAGCCGCTGTTCAGACCATAGATCTTGGCGACATTGCCCGTCGACGCGGCGATCATCCATGTCGGATCGAAATTGCTCAGGGACGCAATCTGAATCATCGTGTAGATCATGCCGAGCGGCATGACCCCGCTGCCCGTCGGCGTATCCGTCGCGATCAGGAAGCGGTCGAACGCGTCATGCTTGCGCGCTTCTTCTGCACACAGGAGGGTCGTGCGCAGGTTGCCCGCCGTGCAAACCTGCATCGCGATGTCCGTATCGCGCGCGACGATCTCGAAATATTTGTCTTCGATCGCAACAGGTCCGCCGTTGATGTGAAACGAGACGTGCGGATCGATATCGATCAGATCCCGTCCGGTGATCGGAAACGAACCCGGGATCGAAGCGCCGCCGGTATGCAATGTGGTGATCAGGCCCGCGTCTCGGGCCATGCCGACAAGCTCGATATACTCCGATGCCGCCGACACGCCACCGAAGCCCGCCTTCGCAAGCCAAACGCCGTCCGCCTTGATGTCGGCAAAATCCGCGGCAATCAATCCCGGTTCGAGGATGATCGATCCGGCATGAACCAGCATGCCCCCGGGCCGATAGTCCTTGAAGCATTTATGCGCGGCGACCGCGAGCGCCTTGACGCCTTGCGGATCGCTCGGCCGGCCGGGGACATGCACCTCTGAGGCCGAGATCGATGTCGTCGTACCGCCGTGAAGGTAACTGGTGAGGTACCCGACGGTGTTCTGACGGGGCGTGAAGTCGCCGAACGTCACATGCACCTGCGAGTCGATTAATCCAGGCAAGGCGGTGGCGCCGCCGGCATCGATCACGACGTCGCAACCATCCAGCGTCGCGCTGTCAGACCCGCCCACCATTTCGATCAACCCGTTATCCATGACGATCGAGTCGCCTTCTGCATAGGGATCGCGCCAATCGCCGGAGACAATTGTTGCCAAGTTTTTTACTGCGACACGCATCACCATATTCCTATCCGTTGTCGGTCGCCTTCTGGCAGCGGCAAGCTGCATTCCTTCCCAGCGCCAAAATTATCTCCGGCAAGCTTATGGGTGGCTGATGCAAGTGTCTACATGTGACCTTTGACCATATCCGCAACGAGCCTTGTAGAGCCATCGAACGTTGCCGTGCTACTGTTCCGGGAACGCCGGCTTCCCGAAACAAGGCGGCTCTCAATAAACGGATAAAGAGGAGGTAATGACGATGGCTTACGAAGGCATGATTGCGGAAACCCTATCGATCAACGGCGACAACAACGAGCTCATCTCGGCCTATGTCGCCCGGCCTCTGGGGGCAGGCCCGTTTCCCGGTGTCGTGCTCATTCATCACTTGCCCGGCTGGAGCGAATGGTACCGCGAGGCGACCCGCAGGTTTGCCCATCACGGTTATGCCGCCATCAGCCATAACCTTTATCACCGGGTGGGCGAGGGCAATGCCGAGGATGTCGCCGCCAAGGCGCGCGCCGAGGGCGGCGTTGCCGACGCCGAGGTCATCGGCGACACCGAGGGCGCGGTGGCGTGGCTGCGCGCGCAGCCCTATCACAATGGCAAGGTGGGCGTGATCGGCAGCTGCTCGGGCGGCCGGCAAGCCTTCCTCTATGCCTGCAACACAAGCAGCATCGACGCCGTCATCGAGCTGTGGGGCGGCCGCGTGGTGCAGGCCGAGGACGACAGACCCGAAAAACAGCCGGTTCAGCCGATCGATATGACCGCCGATCTGTCCTGCCCGATGCTCGGTATCTTCGGCAACGACGACCGCGCGCCGAGTCCGGAGCAGGTCGATCAGCATGAGGCCGAGCTCAAAAAACATAACAAGGATTACGAGTTTCACCGCTACGACGGCGCCGGGCACGGTTTCTTCTACTACCACCGGCCGATGTACTGCATCGAGCAGGCGATGGACGGCTGGGAGAAGATCTTCGCGTTCTTCCAGAAGCACCTGGCGGGATAGTCCGCATGTGTACGTCAATCGTCGAGATCGTCGACGCCGAGGGCTCCGGCAAGGGCAATGATGGCTGGTTCGCGCTGTCGCACGCGGTGGTGTCCTATGATCACCCGCACTACGCGCTGCTGGAAGAGGCCATTACCATCGATTTCATAAACCAGGCGCTTGCGCCCGGCGCACGCGCCGCCGTCGAACTGACGCTCGAATCGGCGAAGATGTTGCGTGGTGCGCTCGACAAGGCGATCGATGCGGCCGAAATCGAGGAGCGCGGGCGGTTGAGGGCGGCGTAGGGCCGGTATTTCTTACGCGCGCTTTCTGTGGAACTGTTGATTTCTTGCGATTTGCTTCGACGCCAGCGGTGATCGATTCGCAAGCCTCATGAGGCGAGGTTTACGGCAACGTCGTCATCCACGAAGATCTGCGCGCCGTTGTTTGCGCTTTCGAAGACCGAATAGCCGTCGCCGCCGATCGTAACCGTTCCGGTGTTGGACCACCCCTCGCCCGCGTCGCCGTCGATGATCAGGCTGTGGCCGGCGCCGGTTTCGGCGTTCGTGCCGCGCGTCGCGGAGAACACCATATCGGCGTCCAGGGTCAGCGTATTGTCGCCGGTGCCGGTAAGATCGAACGCCTCGACCGCGTTGATCTGATCGCCGCGCAAGCCGCCAAGGTCGAAGCTCTGCCCCGCCCCGTCGAAGCGCACCGTATCGAACCCGTCGCCGCCGTCGATCCGCCCGAAGCCGGTATCCGCCGCGACGAAGACGTCGTCGCCGTCGCCGCCATGCATAAGATCCGCACCGCCGCCACTAATGATGAAATCGCCGCCGCCGCCGCCGACGAACACATCGTCGCCCGGTCCGCCGGTCAGCGTATCGTCGGCAGCCGTGCCCTGGTGCGTCACCGCCATGCCGGTCAGCGTGACGCCGCCGGCGCTCTGCGT
>JAKZTB010000275.1:0-14742 GCA_047517345.1 Alphaproteobacteria bacterium | reverse complement strand
CCCCCGCCACCGTGCGTCCGGCATCGTAGAGGATGCGGGTGCCGTTCGGGTCCTCGAACACCATCGCCCGGTCGAATTTGCAGAATTCACCGTCCATCAACCCTAAAGGCGTGACCTTCACATTTGCCGCAAACGCCGGCGAGGCCAGCAGACCCACCAGTCCGAAGGCCGCCATCCAAAATTTCATCGAATTCATCTGCCTCTCTCCCATATGTCATTTGTCGCGACGCCAGAAGCCTCACAATTGAGCCGAAAATCACGTTTTACGAAGTAAACTGTCAACCATCCCCACTAACAGCAACGACATCGTCCTTCTTTCTTATTAACAACATCGCCGGTGATTTATTCCCGAAACTCAAAATAAATCTGCCACACTACTCCGACGTTGCGGACCCATAACACGCGTGAATTATTCATAGGCTACCGCCGATTTCGTGCAAACTGGCCGCTAAAACAACCCCGTTTTCCAAATCCCGAACTGCTTTTAAAACTTGGCCGTGAACGTCAGAATTTTAGCAAAATTAAATCTTGGGCAGCCGTTGCCTCGGATATATGCCTCTCAGAGACCTAATATTTAGGCTGGCATGTCACACAGGACGATTCTTGGCGAAATAATCCAATGAAATTGAACTGTCCACTGATATGGGGCAAGACCATTCGCTAGAAATCGAAGTTCCAGCGTTCCGGATTGACTTCCGTTTTGCCCTCTACAAGAGACATTCCGGTGCGAGCATCGCGGCAGTTTCGATCAGCCGTCGCGCGATCTCGCCCGCGAGCGCACCGACGCTTTCTTCGCGGCGAACCTGAGCTCGGGCGGGGCAATGTCCAAGATCACCGTCGGCGCGAAACAGCTCGTCGCCGAAGCCAATGCCGAAATCGAAACCCTGTCGGTAGAAGACGCGCAGGTGTTGCAGGACGACGAAAACGTCGTTTTGGTCGACATCCGCGACGTGCGCGAGCTGAAGCGGGAGGGCCGCGTGCCGGGCGCGCTGCACGCGCCGCGCGGCATGCTCGAATTCTGGATCGACCCCGACAGCCCCTACTACCGGGAGGTGTTCGGGTCGGGCAAGAAGTTCGTCTTCTTCTGCGCCGGCGGCCTGCGCTCGGCCCTGGCGACCCAGCAGCTGCAGCGCATGGGGTTGAGTCCGGTCGCCCATATCGAAGGCGGCTTCGGCGCCTGGCGCGACGCCGGCGGCCCGGTCGACAAGGACGAGGGGTAGCGCGCGTAGACACCCGTGAAGAGGCACGGCAACTGTCAGTGGCATTTCTGTCGCCATTAAACGGACGTCGAACGTTTACGGGTGCGAAAGTCTACTTTCCCGTCGATCGACACCCGAATTGCCTTTCGCTTCCGGACGTGGCCGGTGGCCATATTTGACGGTAAAAATGACCCGAAGCGGAAGTCACGCGCTATTCCGGCACGCCCGCCTTCCGTAGGCTATCGACATAACTCTTTAAAAAGGTTTCGTGCGCTCCGACGTAGCGGTCGCGAATGAAGCTGATCGAAAGCGCCGGTTGGAGCTGTATGGCTTTTTCGACGGCCGCCTGCGCCTCGATATTATGCCCAGCTTCCGCCAATGATGCGGCGAGACCCATGTGGGGCAAGTAGCCGGTGTCGGGTACCTGACATGCCTGCCGATATTTTGCGATGGCCTCATCATAGCGACCGAGAAAGCGTAGCGCGGAACCTATGAGTTGGAGCGTCAGCCAGCGCATGGGATCGCGCGGGCTGAGCCGAAGCGCAGCATCCAAATGTGGGATGGCTTGCTCCGCATGGCCGGCGCCATAGTAGTAGGCCCAGCCGAGACCCTGATGACCTAGGGCGAAGTTGGGATTGATCGCAATCGCGGTCTGCATTTCGCCAATCGCCATTTCGGTCTCACCGGCGAAGAGATGCACCCGCCCCAAGGCGAAATGCGCCATCGGTTCATTGGGATCGAGAGACACCGCCTGTTCGGCCGCCGCTCGCCCTGACGACGGGTCTTTTGCTGTATCCTTAGCGTAGAACGTCACCGAGGCAGAGACAGCATAAGCGAGGTGAGCGTGGGCTGCCGCGAATTCCGAGTCCAGTGCGACCGCTTCCTGGAATAGGTGTATGGCCTCGGCGTAATCGGTCTTATTGGCGCGATAGAAATGTGACAGGCCGCGTTGCAAGAGCTCCCAGGCATCGAGATTTTCCGGCGGCTTGCGCCGGGCCCGCTCGCGCTCGCGCGCGCCGATCTCAGGTTCGACCGCGATCACGATCTGCTCGGTGATCTGGTCCTGGAGATCGAAGATGTCATCCAGACTGCCGTCAAAACGGTCGGCCCACAGGTGGTTACCACTGCCTGCATCTATCAACTGCGCTGTGATACGCACGCGGTTGCCCGCCTTGCGAACGCTGCCTTCAACCACGTAACGCACGCCCAGTTCGCGAGCGACTGTGCGTATGTCCGGCGCAGTCCCTTTGTAGGAGAAGCTTGAATTTCGAGCAATCACGAACAGGGAGCGGAAGCGCGCGAGCGCTGTGATCACGTCCTCGGCGATGCCATCGGCAAAATACTCCTGCTCGGGATCGTCGGACATATTGTCGAACGGCAGCACGGCAATGGAAGGCTTGTCGGGTAGCGACAACTGGCCGACTTGTTCGATACCAGAGAGTTGATTAGACACCCGCCCAACAGACGGCCAACGCCAAACATGGACCGGCTCGGCAATGTTCTTCAGCGATTGGCTACCGCCATCCGCGAATTCAAAATCGAGCTTGCCACGCACCTCGGCATGGACCTTTTCTGAGATACAGACACCGCCCGGTTCGGAAATTTCTTGGAGACGAGCTGCCACGTTCACACCGTCGCCGAAAATGTCGTCGCCGTCGATGATAACCTCGCCGAGATTCACTCCTACCCGGTAGTCAATCCGCTGTTCATCGGGTTCATCGGTATTGAGTTCGCCCACTTTCGTCTGCACTTCGACCGCCCAGTTTACGGCACCAATGACACTCGGGAACTCAGCGAGAAGTCCGTCCCCCATGAGTTTCACCACGCGTCCACCGTGTTCGGCGATCTTCGGTTCGACCAGTTCAGAGAAACGCGCCTTGAGACGGGAATGGGTGCCGGCCTCGTCGGCGCCCATAAGGCGTGAATAACCAACCACGTCGGCTGAGACGATGGCCGCCAGTCTACGTTGGGTACCCTTCACCATGCAGGAAGTGTAGCGGTGCGTGTTCGGTAAATCTACGCGCGGCGGCGAGAGATCAGAATGTCGCATGTTGGCTAAGAATGTCCGTCGCCGCTGAAAACGCCGAAATCGAAACCCTGTCCGTGGAAGACGCATTGGCGTTGCAGGGCGACGAAAACACCGTCCTGGTCGATATCCGCGACGTTCGCGAGCTGAAGCGGGAGGGCCGCGTGCCAGGCGCACTGCATGCGCCGCGCGGCATGCTCGAATTCTGGGTCGACCCGGAAAGCCCCTATTACCGGGAGGTGTTCGGGTCGGGCAAGAAGTTCGTCTTCTTCTGCGCCGGCGGCCTGCGGTCGGCCTTGGCGACCCAGCAGTTGCAGCGCATGGGGTTGAGTCCGGTCGCCCATATCGAAGGCGGTTTCGGCGCCTGGCGCGACGCCGGCGGTCCGATCGACAAGGACGAGGGGTAGCGCGCGGTATCGTTGCCCGAGGGCTGATCTGGGGGGGCCGCCGCGCCCGGCATTAGTCCGCTTTGGCGAAGTCGATGACGATGTTGTCTTGCGGGTCGCGCCACGCCCGCCATCCCGGCGGAACGACGACGGTTGAATCGTATTCCTCGACGATGATCGGCCCGTCGCGCGGGTCCCGCGAAAGCGCCTGGCGCGACAGGATCGCGGTTTTCCGCGATCCCGCCTCCGGTCCGAAATAGACCGAGCGGTGGCGGCCCGCCGCAATGCCGTCATCCGCGTCGCTGTCCCAACGCGCGGCGTGTTCGACGCCGCGATCGATCGTGGCGATCACATGAATATTTACCAATTCGAACGCCCGGCGATCGGCGCGGTGCCCGAAAAGGCGTTCGTACTCGGCCTCGAACGCGTCTTCGGCGGCGCGTAAAATCGCATCGCCGATGCGCAAGTCTGATAACGGCACCATCAGTTCGGACGATTGGCCCACATAGCGCATATCGGCGAGGGCGGAAAATTCGATGCTCTCTTCGGCGAGCCCTTCGGCGCGAATACGCTCCTTCAGGCTGTCCGCCATCTCGTCGATAATCGACTGCAGCGCTTCGAAACCGGCCTCGGCGGTTGCGGTGAGCACCGTGCGCGCGGTGTGGTGCTCCACTTCGGCACGCAGCAAACCGAAGGCGCTGAACAGACCTGGGGCCGGCGGCACGAGAATACGGCGGATGCCGAGGGCCTCCGCCACGCCGGCGGCGTGAATCGGTCCCGCCCCGCCGAACGCCATCATCGCGAAATCGGCGGGGTCGCGGCCGCGCTCGACCGAAACGGTCTTGATCGCGCGGACCATGTTGGAATTCGCGATCATATGAATGCCGTGTGCGGCCTCCAGCAACGTCAGGTTGGCGGGACCGGCGACCGCCGCTTCGACCACCGCTTCGGCCAACCTGCGGTCGACACTCAGCGCGCCCCCGGCGAGCGAGCCGTCATGCAGAAAGCCGAGGACGAGGTTGGCGTCGGTCACGGTAGGCTGCGCGTTGCCGAGGCCGTAACAGGCGGGTCCCGGCGCCGCGCCGGCACTGCGCGGCCCGACCCGGAGCGCGCCGCCGGTATCGATTGCGGCGATGCTGCCGCCGCCGGCGCCGACTTCGGATATGTCGATCACCGGGATGCGCAGCAGGTAACCGCCGCCGCGCACCAGCCGGCTGCTCACCGATACGGGGCCGCCGACCTCGTAGTCCCGGGCGCGCAGAATTTCGCCGCCTTCGATGATCGACGCCTTGGTGGTCGTGCCGCCCATATCGAGGGTGATGACATCGTCGTGCCCGATCTCGCGTGCGGCGCGCATCGCCGCGACAACGCCGGCGGCCGGCCCCGATTCGATGATCAACACGGGCCGTTCCGCCGCCGTGCCGGCGGGAACCAGTCCGCCGTTCGACTGCATCACGAAGATCGGCGCCGCCGTACCGATCGTCTCCAACTGCCGGCGAAGGTTTTCCAGGTACCGCGCGATCAGGGGCGCGACATAGGCGTTCACGACCGTCGTGCTGGCGCGCTCGAATTCCTGCAGCTCCGGCAGAATATCCGATGACAGCGAGATATGAATTCCCGGCAATTGGGGGGCGATGGCGTCGCGGACCCGGCGCTCGTGGTCGGGGTTGCGATAGGAATGCAGGAAACAAATCGCGATCGCGGCGACCTCTTCGGTCTTGCAAGCCTGCACGATCGCATCGAGGCCCGAGAGGTCGAGCGGCGTTAGAACCGCACCCAAATGATCCAGGCGCTCCTTCACTTCGAAGCGCAGCGCGCGTTCGGCCAGCGGCGGCGGTTTCTCCCAGCCAAGGTCGTAGGAAAGCGGAATGCGGATTCGGCGAAGCTCCAGGACGTCGCGGAAACCTTCGGTCGTGATCAGCGCGGTGCGCGCGCCCCGGCGTTCGAGGATCGCGTTGGTCGCGACCGTGGTCGCGTGCACGATCTCCGCAATCGGCGTTTCAATTTGCCCGCCGGCACCGCCGAGAGCATCGCGAATGCCGGCGATGATCGCTTCCGCGTAGTCGTCGGGCGTTGATGGAATTTTGCGTTTTTCGAGGCGGCCGTCGGGCGTCAGGATCACGAGATCGGTAAAGGTACCGCCGATATCGACGCCGACGCGAACGCCGGGCGTGCCGTTGCTATTCACCAGCTTCCGCTACGTTCGCGTGACGAAGCGCCTCGGTTTTCGCGGCGTCGATGTGCCAGGGCGGACCGCTGACCGCGACGCCGTAATCGCGCGCCGCCGCCGCCGGGCTCACCTTGCCGTTGGTGACGTCGTCGAGCACGCGCTCGAGCGGACGCTGGAACGGGTCGCCGTAACCGCCGCCGCCGGCGGTGGTGTGGCGGATCGCCTGACCGGTGCGAATGGGACGGACGAATTTTGTCGGCAGATCCTCCCAGTCCGAGCGCCCACCGGGACTATTGTCGAACAGGTTCCGGGACGGCGTGCCCGCCTGGCCGCCCTTCACGCCGAAGGGTGGGTGATCGCGGCGGTCCGAACGGAGCTGCAGGCGCGCGTTGTCGCCGAGATAGCGCAGTTCGCGCAGCACCGCCATGCCGCCGCGCCATTGCCCCGGACCGCCGCTATCGGTGACCAGCTCGTAACGCTCGACACGGATCGGCGCGGAATTCTCCACCGCTTCGATCGGCGCGTTGGAGATGTTCGCGGCCGGGTTGGCGACGCCGTCGATGCCTTCGCGGTTCGCCCCGGCGCCCCAGCAGCCCATGATCGCTTCGCGGAACTGGGAATAGGTCCCGTTGCGGTCGTAACCGGCGATACTGTAGCTGGTGGTGCCGCCCTCGCCCGGCGCGCGGATATGCTCGGGAACCGCCTGGGCCAGGGCGCCGACGATGGCGTCGATGACGCGGAAACCGGTGACGCCGCGTGCGGCGCAGGCCCCCGGCGGAAGCGGATTGACCAGGCTGCCCGCCTCGGCGACTGCCGTGATGGGCCGGAAGAAGCCGGCGTTGTTCGGCACGTCCTCGACCATGATCGAACGGATCGCGAAATAGATCGCCGACTTGGCGAACGACAATGTGGAATTGATCGCGCCTTCGACCTGGGGCGAAGTGCCCGCGAAATCGACGGTCAGCGCATCGCCGTCGACATGCAGCGCGACCTCGACCCGAACCGGTTTGTTGAAGTTGACGCCGTCGTCGTCGAGATAGTCGGTGAATCGGTAGACGCCGTCCGGGATCGCGCGGATGGTCGCTCGGGCGCCGCGCTCGCTGTAATCGAGCAGGGCGTCGAAAGACCGTTCCAGTTCCGCGATGCCGTAGCGCGCGGCCAAATCCTGCATCCCGCGTTCGCCGATGTCGCAGGCGGCGAGCTGCGCGCGCACATCGCCGAGAACCACCTCGGGCTGCCGGACGTTGAGGCCAAGCAGCTTGTAGAGCGTGTCGTTGGCCGCGCCGCGGTCGTAGAGTTTGACCACGGGGATGCGGAGTCCTTCTTGAAAAATCTCGGTCGAATCGGCGGCGCTCGAGCCGGGTACGCGGCCGCCCATATCGTTGTGGTGCGCCACCAGCACCGCGTAACCGAACAAGTCGCCGTCGACGAAGACCGGCTTGAACATGAAGATGTCCGGCAGGTGCATGCCGCCGTGATAGGGGTCGTTCAGGATGTAGACGTCGCCCTCGGCGATCGCGTCGCCGTACTCGGCCTGGACCGCTTCCATCGCGTCCGGGATCGAACCCAGATGCAGCGGCAGCGAAAGACCCTGCGCGATCATGCGCCCCTCGCGGTCGCAGAACGCGCTCGAGAGGTCCATCGTGTCCTTCATGATCGAGGAATAGGCGATGCGCACGACGGTCAGCAGCATCTCGTCGACGACCGATCCGATCGCGTTCTTGATCAGCTCCAGACGGACCGGATCAAACGGCATATTTGCGTTCCATCTCGCGGATCGAAGCCATGTCGTTTATTTCCCAGAGTTCGTCGAAGCCGATCATGCGTTCTTCGACCGCCGCGGCGCTGCCGGTTTCGCGGATATCGGCCAGTACCTCTTGCATGGTCTTGGCGGCGGCCATCAGCGACTGCACATAGAAGCAACAGGTCTTGTAGCCGAGCGCCTCGACTTGCTTCGCCGTCAGCCGCGGGACCATCGGGCTGGGGCTGTAGTTCCAATGCAGCGGCACGCGGCCCTTGAAGTGGCCGGCGAGCGCCTCGACTTCCTCCATCGAGTCGCGGACCTCGCAAAACAGCATGTCGGCGCCGGCCTCGATATAGGCATCGCCGCGGTCGAGCACGTCGTCCAACCCGTTGACCAGCATCGCGTCGCAGCGCGCGATAATGACGAAGTCGGGGTCTTCCCTTGCGTCCTGTGCGGCGTGAAGCTTCTGGCACATTTCTTCCTTCGGGATGACGGTTTTACCGAACATGTGCCCGCAGCGCTTGGGCCAGGTCTGATCTTCGATATGAATACCGGCGACGCCCGCGTGCTCGAACTCGCGCACGGTGCGCACCACGTTGATCGCGTTGCCGTAGCCGTTATCCGCATCGACGATAACGGGGATGCTGATCGCGTCGGCGATATAACGGGCGTTTCGCGTCATCTCTTCGAGCGTGACCAGCCCCACATCGGGATATCCGCGGCAGGCAGCGACGCCGGCGCCCGTGACGACGCAGAGTTCGAAGCCGGCCTGTTCGACGAGCCGGGCGCTGAAGGCGTCGTGCGCGCCGCCGCCCAGAACGATGCCGTCGCCCGCCAGCAACTGGCGCAAGCGCTGTGTCTTTCGCATGGAGCTTCTCCCAAATCTGAATTAGGCCCGCAGTTTATACCAAGGTGCGTTGATAATGACGCATGGGGACGGCTTGGCAAAGTTTTCGTCAAGGTGCGCGTGACGAAGCGATGTGGTGTATCGGGAGGTGCGCGCCACGCTGTCTGGGCCTGCTCATCCTTCCCTGCCTGCTGGCCGGAGACTCCGCAATTGCGTCTGCCGGTGGCTCCGCTCAGCCACTGCCGAGCACACGGCCGGCGACGGCGTCGAGCCGCGCCACCATTTCCAGATCGCGGGCGTCCGGCGCGGTGATCAGCGCCGTGTCGAGCGCGGTGTGGCAGCCGGCGTAGCAGGCGGCCTCCCGCCCCGACAGGCTCGGCGCCAGGGCTTTGACCAAGGTCCGCGCCTTGTCCGCGTTGGCCATGAGCACCCGGATGACGACCTCGACGCTGACATCGTCATGGTCCTCGTGCCAGCAATCGTAGTCGGTGACCATGGCGACGGTCGCGTAGCAGATCTCCGCTTCGCGGGCGAGCTTGGCTTCCGGCATGTTGGTCATGCCGATCACGTCGCAGCCCCATTGCCGATAGAGGTTCGATTCCGCGCGGGTCGAGAATTGCGGGCCTTCCATGACGAGGTAGGTGCCGCCGCGTTGCATGGCGATGCCGGCCGAGGCCGCCGCTTTCTCGATCGCGTCGCCGAGCCGCCGGCAGGCCGGGTCCGCCATCGAAACATGGGCGACGCAGCCTTCGCCGAAGAAGGATTTTTCGCGCGCGAAGGTGCGGTCGATGAACTGGTCGACGATGACGAAGTCGCCGGGCGCCAGATCCTCGCGCAACGACCCGACGGCCGACAGCGAGATGAATTCGGTGACGCCCAGGCGCTTCATGGCGTCGATATTGGCGCGGTAGTTCAAGGCGCTCGGCGACAGCTTGTGGCCTTTGCCGTGCCGCGGCAGGAAAACGATCTTCTGGCCGTCCAGTTCACCGACGATGAAGTCGTCGGAAGGTGTGCCGAACGGCGAGTCGACCGTCTCGTGCCGGACGTCCGTCAAGCCGTCCATCTCGTAGAGGCCGCTGCCGCCGATCACGCCCATAACGGGCGGGCATCCTGGTTGGCTCATGCTGCTCCTCGATCCTGAAAACCGGGTGTTACATCATAAGTCGAAGTCGACCATGACCGGCACGTGATCCGACGGTTTCTCGCCGCCCCGCAATTCGCGCAGCACGGTGGCGCCGGCGAGCGTTTTCTTGAGCGGCGGCGTCACCCAGATATGGTCGAGGCGCCGGCCGCGGTCCGATATGTCCCAATCGCGCGCGCGGTAGCTCCACCAGCTGTAAAGCTGTTCGGATTCAGGAATGAAGTGGCGCACCGCGTCGACCCAGTTAACCGTGTCCTGCACCTTGCCCAGCTTCTCGACTTCGATTGGGGTATGCGACACGACCTTCAGCAACTGTTTGTGCGACCAGACGTCGGTTTCCAGCGGTGCGATGTTCAGGTCGCCGACCAGGATCATCTTCTTGCGCGCGGACCGGTTGGCCGGAAACCACGCCGTTATCTCGTCCAGGAAATCGAGCTTGTGGCCGAACTTGTCGTTCTTTTCGCGGTCGGGAATATCGCCGCCCGCCGGAATATAGAAATTATGCAGTTCGATTCCGCCGGGCAGCGTGGCAGAAATGTGCCGGCAGTCGCTGCGCCCGCACCATTCCCGCCTTTGGACGTCTTTTAGCGGGACGCGCGAGAGGATCGCGACGCCGTTGTAGCTCTTCATGCCGCTGATCGCGATGTGCGGATAGCCCATCGCCTGCACCGCGTCGAGCGGGAACAATTCGTCCACAACCTTGGTTTCTTGCAGGCAGATGATATCCGGATCGTTTGCCTTGGCGAGTGCCGCCACGCGGTCGATGCGCAGCCGCACCGAGTTGATGTTCCATGTTGCGATGCGCACCGGTTTCCTCCTGCGCGATGTTTTTCGTTAGGTGAGTTTGACGTGCAGATCGTCGAGCCCGTCGACGTGACCCACGAGTATATCGCCCCGCTCGATGGCCGCCACGCCTTCCGGTGTCCCGGTGAAGATCAGGTCGCCGGGTTTGAGTTCGATCAGCCCCGACAGGTAGTTGATCGTCTCCGGAACGTTCCAGATCATATCCGCCAGATCGCCGGTCTGGCGCAACTCGCCATTGACCGTGAGGCTGATCGACCCCGATTCGAGGATGCCGGCATCGCCTACGGGCCGGATCGCCGTCATCGGTGCGGCGTTGTCGAACCCTTTCGATAGGTCCCAGGGGCGTCCCATGTCTTTCGCGACGCCCTGCATGTCGCGGCGCGTCAGATCGAGCCCGACGCCGTAGCCGAAGACGCAGTCGTTGGCTTGTTCTATGGGAATGTCCCGGCCGCCTTCGCCGAGGGCGACGACCAGTTCGATTTCCGGGTGCAAATTGCTCGTGGCGACGGGATAGGGGACGTCGCCGCCATTCGGCACGATCGAGTCCGACGGCTTGGCGAAGAAAAACGGCGGCTCGCGGTCCGGGTCGTGACCCATCGCGCGCGCGTGGGCGGCATAGTTTCGCCCGACGCAGTAAACGCGGCGAACCGGAAACGAGGCGTCTGCGCCGACAACGGGCAATGTTGGAAGGTCCCATAGCGGGATCGCATAGGCGCTCATTTCGGTCTCCTTAAAGGATAGGCGCGGTAAATCACACGCGACGTATCCATACATGGCGGCATACGGCGAACAACGTCAAAACCACGTGATCTTAAGTCCTGGTTCAGGCGGCGCGGAAGTCGCGTGCGGTTCCGCTGCGGGCGGCGCAGTAGGTTCGGCAGGCATCGCCAAACGCTTTGAACATGGCGTCCGATAGCGGCCATTTCAGAGGCTCGCGCCCTTCCGGATGCCATTGCACGCCGAGCACGAAACCGCGGGCCTCGGGCATGCTGACCGCCTCGACGACATTGTCGTCGCTCACCGCTTCGACGAACAGGCAATCCGCCGGTTTGTCGATCGCCTGGGCATGGAGCGAGTTCACCATCACCTCGCCTTCGGCGCCGGTCAAACGGTCCAGCATGCCGCCCGGCGAGATGAATATCGGATGCCGTACATGATGGCGCTCGCCGGCCGGCAAGGTGCGGTCCATACGATGTTCGTTCTTGCCCGGCAGCTCGTGGATCATCTGGTGCAGCGTTCCGCCCAGCGCGACATTCAATTCCTGGATGCCCAGACATACGGCGAATACCGGCACGCCGGCTTCTATCGCCTGGCGTATCAGCGGCAATGTCGTCGCGTCGCGTTTCGGATCGTGGAGGGTGCCTTTGCGGCTCGGCGGGCCATCGTAATGCCGCGGTTCGACATTCGGCGCGCCGCCGGTCAGGAACAGTCCGTCGAGGCGTTCGATCAGGCTATCGAAACAATGGTTTTCGCCAATCGCCGGAATCAGGACTGGCGCGCAGTCCGAGCAACCGCGGACGGCTTCGACATAGTTGCCGCCGACGCGGTGCATGCCGCGTTCGTCTTCTTTGGCGTAATTGGCGGGAATCCCCACGAGGGGCAAACAATTATCACTATCCATGGCGTTAGGAATTATCACGCGGGCGGGGCAGTCGGCAAGGGTGGCAGCCATTTAAAGCGACTCGGAACGGCAGGCTCCGGATTCCGTGCCCGCGTCGAACGCGCGCAATCAATCGCTTGTTCCTATATCGCCATCCGATGAAAAAACCACACCCGCGCGAAAAAACGCCTGAACCTCTTCAGAGCCAAAGCCGAACTCCGTCAGGATCTCGTGCGTGTGCTCGCCCTTGGCCGGTGCGGGGCGGGCGGTTTCGGCGTAGTGCCCGTTGAGGCGAATGGGAACGCCGACAGCGAGCGGCACATTCGGCGCCAGCGGGTCGACCAATGGCAATGCCGCGCTGAGGTTTGTGTCTGCGGCGACATCGGCGAAGCTATTGATGGGACCGCAAATAATATCGGCGTCGCGCAGACGATCCAGCCAGATGGCGGCCGACCGGGAGGCGAACATGGGGGCGATAATTTCATCGAGCGCGGTTCGGTTCGCGACACGAAGGGCATTCGTGACGAAGCGCAGATCGTCGGCGAGGTCGCCAAGTTCCATGGCTGCACAGAACTTTATCCAATGTTCGTCGCGTAGTACCGCGATGCTGAGATAGCGCCCGTCCGACGTCTTGAAGGCGCCCGCCGGAGAGAGAGTCGCGTTCTGATTTCCGTGCCGTTGCGGCGTGCAGCCGGAGGCCAAATAACGGGTGTAACTCCCGCTCATCATCGCGAGGGCGACGGCCATCAGGCTGATGTCGATAGTGGCGCCCCCCTGTCCCGTGAGCCGCCCGTAAAGCGCCAATAGCACGGCCTGCACCGCGGAATTGGCTGCAGCCATGTCGATCAACGGAAAGCCAACGCGGAACGGCGGTCCTTCGGCCTCGCCGACGAGACTCATGACGCCGCTCATCGCCTGCATGATCGTGTCGCTGGCGGGATATTCCGCGTAAGCGCCGTCCTGCCCGAAGCCGGAAATGGTGCAGTAGACGAGACCCTCGTTGATCGCGCGGCATCGCGCATCGTCGAAGCCGAGCCTGGCCATCACGCCGGGCCGGTAATTCGATATCAGGACGTCCGACCGGGAGATAAGCCGTTCCAGAATCAGCCTCCCGGCCGCGTTAGATGCGTCGAGGCTGATGTCGCGCTTGTTTCGGTTGAGCGCGATGAATTGCGCGTTGGCCTCTCCATCGACCCGATCGTGATCGGTGGGCCGGGACCAGTCCCCCGCCTTGCGCTCGACCTTGATGACGTTGGCACCCATGTCGGAGAGCACCATCGCAGCATAGGGACCGGCGACACCCTCGGTCATGTCGACGACGGTGATTTTCGACAGGATATTGGCATGCATTGGAATTTGGCCCCTTTACTTGTGTGTCGACAGCCCTACCCATTGGAAGGATTTTTCAGAGTATTGCCGTGCGCCGCGAGCGTAACATCAGGGACAGGGTTTTCGCATCACGGCGGGAATTACGAAATTCACTGATGGTGTTTGCACACGCTAGTGTGATGATTCTGAAGTTCGCCGCATTGAATGCGGCGAGATTCTGGATCTGAATCACACTAGATTCAAATAGTTAGTGTGCTGATTCACGAGAAATTCAATCATTTGAATTTCACGATCAGGACACTAGGGAGCTGTCATGATTAAAATGAAAGCCACGCTTTCGATCTTCTTGGCCGCACTATTGGTGGTCATCTCCTCCGGTCCGGCCGACGCCAAGAGAAATAGGGATCGTGCTGCCCGCGATTTCCGGCATGCCGACGAGGACGGCAATGGCAATCTCAGCCGGGTCGAATGGAAACGCCGCGGTAACTTTATGCGCCTCGACGCAAACGCCGACGGAAACCTATCCCTCGATGAAGTGAGGGCAATCTATCAGGGCCAAGACGAACGCGATTACGGCTGGCCGCCCGAAGGCATGCCGGGCCCCATCGTCGACATCGATACCACAGTTGCCGCGGATGGGTTGGACGCGATGCGCTTGACGAGGAAACGCTTTGCGGTATCGCTCGAATGAAGAGATGTGACGTCGATCATCAGCAAAAGCGCGGTCTGCTCGCAACGGGAACAGGTCCACGGTTCCCCGATAACGCCAAGTGCCCCGGTATCGACGATATTTGGGCCTTGGACTATGCCTACAAACGAAACCGTCAAAGCTATCATGGCGGTATCGATCTGCCCGTGCCCTGGGGCACGCCCATGCGCGCCGTTGCGGACGGGTCTGTCGTTGCCATATACGAAGCCCACCAGTCCAAGCGCGGGAACGAACTGGTCTTGCGCCACAGCCCCAAGCAAACCGGCCTCCTAATATGGACCTATAGCGCTTACGGTCATATGGACGCGGTGCCGGCGTTCGAAATCGGGCAACGGGTGAAGATGGGACAGATTGTAGGTCCGACCGGCAATTCAGGAATCCGCGCCAGGGGACGTAAGGGGTCCGGACAATCGAAAACAAGACGCCCGGCGATCCACCTCGCGATGTTTTACAGCAACACCAATCGGTACAGCGAGGCCGGTGACGTCATCGTTCCCGTGAACGGCTACTGGTTGGATCCAATGGCATTTTATCGACAGAAAGGGCCGTTCGACTCGGCATCGGTGAAAGTCCTTCCGGAAGCGGAGAAGGACGTCTTGATTCCGATCATGTTCGATGACGGAACGATGCGACCCCCTCAAACCAAGCTGATCTGGCCCTATGCCTGCGAGCGTGACTGAAACCCGTCACGTCCGCTCTTCAACTAGTGTGATGATTCTGAAGTTCGCCGCATTGAATGCGGCGAGATTCTGGATCTGAATCACACTAGGTTCAAATAGTTAGTGTG
>JAKZTB010000274.1:0-5594 GCA_047517345.1 Alphaproteobacteria bacterium | reverse complement strand
AGGCAGTCCGACAAGCCTAAAAAGGATGTCTGGCTCCGGCCCCTGCGACGGGATTGGAAACGCACCCTCAATCGCTAAAATCGGCCGGGGCGAATGGAAACGCCCGCGCTGATTCCACGGCCTGAACGAACGCTTACCATCATGCTTGCTACCAAATTCCCGGCGCTCAACTTCGCCGCCGTTCTCGTTCTCGCGGCAATCGCAATTCCCGCCATATCGCGAGCGAACGCTCAAAACCCGCATACGAAGATTTTCGGCGATTGGCGCATCCGCTGCAACGCGGCGACGGGGGCGCCGTCGAAGTGCCAAATGTTTCAAAACGTCGTCGTTAAGGATACCGGCCAGCCCATCCTGCAAACCGTGGTGGGTTTCATGAAAGATGTGGCGGCCCCAGTCGGCGTCATCACGTTGCCGTTGGGAATTTACCTGCCACCGGGACTGACCTTGCAGATCGACAAAGGCCAGTCCTACGAACTGGCGTTCGAAACTTGCGGACAGAAGGGCTGCCGCGTTCGTTTCAGCATCGACGACACCCTACTCGGCACGTTCAAGGGCGGCAACGTCGTCGAAATCGTCTTCTACAACGGCGCCAGGAAGGCGATCCGGATTCCGGTCTCGCTGAAGGGCTTTACCACGGCGCTCGGTCAAATCCGCTGACAGCACAGTCGAATTGCGATCGGACGACAATTATAAAACGAACTGAATCCGATCGCATGGCGCATCTTAGGCGGAACCATCGCGCCGGCCGCTAGACCAGATCGGGGTTAGTCGGACTCGCCTCTGGCGATCCAAAAAACACGTAAATCCCGCTTAGTCTATTGTATAGAGCGCGGTTACTCTTGATACGCTCTAATCCGCGACGCCTTCCAGCGGACTCTCGTCTTCCGCCGCCGTATCCGTCGCTTCTTCCTGATCGCCCTTCAGCATCGTTTCGGCGAGAAGCCCAGCATTTTCGCGAATTCGCTTCTCGATCGTGTCCGCGATTTCGGTATTCTCCTGCAGGAAACGCTTGGCATTTTCCCGTCCCTGACCGATCCGTTGATTGTCGTAGGAGAACCAGGAACCCGATTTTTCGACGATACCGGCATTAACGCCATGATCGAGCAGCTCGCCCGTCTTGGAAATGCCTTCGCCATACATGATGTCGAACTCCACGACCTTGAACGGCGGGGCGACCTTGTTCTTCACCACTTTTACACGGGTCTGGTTGCCAACGACGTCGTCTCGATCCTTGATCGCGCCGATGCGGCGAATATCGAGGCGCACGCTCGCATAGAATTTCAATGCGTTACCGCCGCTCGTCGTTTCCGGATTGCCGAACATGACGCCGATCTTTATCCGGATTTGGTTGATGAAGATGACCATGCATTTCGATCGCGCGATCGACGAGGTGAGCTTGCGAAGCGCCTGGCTCATCAGCCGCGCCTGCAGTCCCACATGGGTGTCGCCCATCTCGCCTTCCAATTCCGCGCGGGGCACCAGGGCCGCGACCGAGTCGACGACCAGAACGTCGATCGCCCCGGACCGGACCAGGGTATCGGCGATTTCCAGCGCCTGTTCGCCGGTGTCGGGCTGCGAAATCAGCAGCTCGTCGAGATCGACGCCGAGTTTGCGGGCATAGGCGGGATCGAGCGCATGCTCCGCATCGACGAACGCGCACGTGCCGCCGGTCTTTTGCGCTTCGGCGACGACATGCAGCGCCAAAGTGGTCTTGCCTGAACTCTCCGGACCGTAAATTTCGACCACGCGCCCACGGGGCAGTCCGCCGATGCCGAGCGCGATATCCAAGCCCAGAGACCCCGTCGAAACGGAATCGATTTCGACCACCTGATCCTGGCCCAGTCTCATGATCGATCCTTTGCCGAAGGATCGCTCGATCTGCGTAAGCGCGGCTTCTAACGCCTTAGTCTTATCCATGACTTCCTTTTCGACGAGATGCAAAGCGGACTTCGACATTACCACTCCCCTTCCAAATTCCACAGCGTTGCGGGCTCAAAATTCCGAATGCCAATGTACTCTATTTGTTCTTATACGCAAGTTCTTTGTTTGTTCTCGACTAAATAATTGATATCATTAATTTATTCTTCCTTGCCTCTGAGGCTGTTGCGAAGCACAGCAAGTTGGGAGCCTCTATTCTCGGCTTTCACGCTAGCTCGCGATGCCGGCGTAGTTTAAGAACCACGCCATGTTTGATTCGCTGCTCATCGCCAACCGGGGCGAAATCGCCTGCCGCGTCATCCAGACCGCGCGGCGGCTCGGAATTCGAACCGTCGCCGTCTACTCCGATGCCGACGCGCAGGCCCGGCATGTTGCCCTCGCGGACACCGCCTACCATATCGGCGCCTCGCCAGCGCAGGCGAGTTACCTGGTCATCGACCGGCTGACCGACGTCATTCGCCGCAGCGGCGCCGACGCGGTGCATCCGGGCTACGGCTTCCTTTCGGAAAATGCGGACTTCGCCGAAGCGGTTGCCGCCGCCGGCGCCATCTTCGTCGGACCGCCGCCCGACGCGATCCGCGCCATGGGATCGAAGAGCAACGCCAAAACGATCATGCAGAACGCCGGCGTCCCCTTGGTGCCCGGTTACCATGGCGAAAACCAGGATCCGGCGGTGCTGGCCGAGGCGGCGGCTTCGATCGGCTACCCGGTACTGATCAAAGCCTCCGCCGGCGGCGGCGGGCGCGGCATGCGGCGCGTCGATTCCGCCGAAGAATTCGAGAAGGCGCTGGAAAGTGCAAAGCGCGAATCGAAAGCCTCCTTCGGCGACAATACGATGCTGGTCGAGAGATTCGTCGCCCGGCCGCGTCACATCGAAATGCAGGTCTTCGCCGACTCCCACGGGAATGCGGTCCATTTGTTCGAACGCGATTGCTCGCTGCAACGGCGCCACCAGAAGGTCGTCGAGGAAGCCCCCGCGCCCGGCATCAATAACGCCGTACGCGACGCGATGGGCGCAGCCGCCCTCTCCGCCGCGAAAACGATCGGCTACCAAGGCGCCGGCACGGTGGAGTTCATCGTCGAGGGTGCGCGCGCAGACCAGCCCGACGGCTTCTTCTTCATGGAAATGAACACGCGCCTGCAAGTCGAACATCCGGTCACGGAAATGATTACCGGGATCGACCTCGTCGAATGGCAGCTGCAGATTGCTGCGGGAGAGCCCCTGCCCCTTTCTCAGGATGAAATTACCGCGACCGGCCACGCGGTCGAGGTTCGTCTTTACGCCGAGAACCCGGCGCGGAATTTCATGCCGCAGACGGGGCGGCTCGACCATTTGCGCTTTCCCGCCAATTCGGCGCATGTGCGCGTCGACACCGGCGTTCGCGAAGGCGATGACGTATCAATGTACTACGACCCCATGGTCGCCAAGATCGTCGCGTGGGACCAAGACCGCGACTCGGCGTTGCGCCGGCTGCGGGGTGCGCTTGCGGAAACCAGTCTCGTCGGCCTCAACTCGAACCTCCATTTCCTGTCGGCGGTGGCGGCACATCCTGCATTCATCAGTGCGGCGCTGGAGACCGGGTTCATCGAAACTCACCTCGCTGATTTGGTGCCGGAGGCCACCCCTGCCTCCGACGAAATCCTCGCACTTGCGGCGCTCGCCGAACTGCTGCGCTACGAAACAGCCGCCGCGATACGGGCCGCGGGGTCCAACGATCCGCATTCGCCTTGGCAATTCGCCGATTCGTGGCGCATGCACGGGCGCGGCGATTTCGAACTGCGATTTCAACATGGCGACGACGAAATTGTCTTGCGCGCATCGCCCGCGCAGACCGGCTATCGCATCGCGCTGCGAGAGGCGACGATGACGGTTTCCGGAGAATTCAGCGATGGCGGCGCGCTCCTGGCGGAAGTGGATGGCGTTCGGATCGCGGCGACGATCGTCGACGGCGACGGCGATATGCAGATCATCGCGCACGGCCGCAATCATCGCCTGATGCGTATCGATCCCCTGGCGGCGGCGTCCGCCGCACAAACGCTCGGCGGTAAGGTGACCGCGCCCATGCCGGGACGGGTAATCGCCGTAAATGTCGCCGACGGCGATAAGGTCAAAGCAGGCCAAAGCCTGATGGTCTTGGAAGCCATGAAAATGGAGCATGTCATCGTTTCGCCGGCCGACGGTGTCGTCGCAACCGTCCGATTCGCGGCGGGCGACCAGGTCATGGAAGGCGACGAGTTGCTCGCCATCGCGGAAGCCTAGGCGGACTGCTTCCGCACGAATAGCGCTGGACTCCGGCAGACTGTTGACGGACTCTGTAAGGAGCGTTTCGCGATGGAGCGAAGAGAATCAGCGTGGCCAACAAGAACGACGATACTCCTGACTTCCTAGAGATAGACCCGGAAATTTTGGCGCGCGCAGAGAAAGCCGTTGCCGCGCTCGGGGGCAACTTCATCGAGCAAATGAAGGAGTCCTTGGCCGCGAAACGCGCGCAGTTGGAAAGCATGGGTACGGTGCCGGACGCAGACGCTTCCCAAGACATATTCTCCTTCGCACACGATATGCGCGGCCAAGGCGGTAGCTTCGGATACCCCCTTCTATCCACGATCGGCGGCTCGCTATGTCATTTTCTGGAAATGCGCGACTTCCGGCTCATTGCGGGTGACGTCGTCGTCGTCCAATCGCACTTCGACGCCGCGGCCGCGATCCTCGCCAATGATATTTCAGGTGACGGGGACTTGGTCTCGCAAGCGCTCGTCGAAAGCCTTGACCAGCTGGTCTCCAAACGTCTTGAGGACCTGTCCTGATGCAGGATGCGAATTTTCGTAGCGCCATCACGGTCTGAGTGCATATGCCGCTGCATTTGATCAAGCTTAGCGTCGGAATCGACCATATCGACCACCTGAAGACCGTTCAGCGACGCCGGCGCCAACAGGCGCATAGTATGGGCCACGGCGATAAGCTGTGGCACCAAACACGGCACATGCCGCGGCGCGCAAATGAACTGCTCGACGGCGGGTCTATTTATTGGGTCATTAAGGGCGTGATCCGCATTCGTCAGAAACTGCTCGATTTCGAAACGCTAACCGGTGAAGATAATGGCCGCCGCTGCCGGATCATTCTCGATCCCAATTTGGTGCCCACGGATCACTGGCCCCGCCGTCCGTTTCAAGGGTGGCGATATCTGGACGGTGACGATACGCCGACGGATCTGAATTCAGGGGCATCCCGCGACGATATGCCACCGGAACTGGTTGCCGAACTGCGTGCCCTGGGCCTCTGGTAGCCGTTTGAACGCGGATATTTGAAAATTCGGTATTTCATGGGTGGACAAACCCTCCAACCGGGCTTATACCCTGCGCCGCCGACAAGTGCAGCACCTCTTTCTTCGTTTCAATTCGGCTTTTTGCATCGCCTCCGCAAGATTTTTGATTGCGGGGAGAGCGCAAAGTCGTTAATCTTAGAGGGTTGCGCTGCCTGTAATGCAGGCGCGTCGGCATGACGCCATTTGGCGTTGGTTCTAGACTACCGTGAATATGTAAGGAAGGGATGCGCGGGCGGCGGGTCTGTCTGTTTTGCAGGTTTGTTGTTTGGCGCATTCGACGGTTTGATATGTGGCTTTGGTGGCCATGTATCGACTGCGTATTGTGCTTGGACA
>JAKZTB010000273.1:0-24462 GCA_047517345.1 Alphaproteobacteria bacterium | reverse complement strand
TTTCCAGCCCAAGCCTTGCGCCGCCCGGGTCGAGGGATGCAGTTCGTCTTTCATCGCTCGGTCCTTTGAATTCGCTGATTCGCTTACGTCGGAGAACATGGTGAACCCCGTGGTTCGCGTCAAAGACGAAATCGCGCGTGCGGGGTCGCATTGGCCCGGATCCATAGTATAGGCTGCGTCCTCGGCCGAGATCGCGGCCGCGCCATTTTGCAACTGATCCGGGCAAAAATTAACGCCATGACAGACGGAACGATGAATGGTGGGGAGGTGCTGGTCGCGACCCTGCTCTCGCGGGATATCGATACGGTCTTCTTCGTGCCCGGCGGCACTTTCACGACGGTCCTGGAAGCGCTCAGCCGGGTACAGAACAAGATACGTTCGGTGCCGACGCGGCTCGAATCCTCCGCCGGCTTCGCCTGCGACGCCTATGCCGGAATCAAACGCAAACCGACCTGCATGTTCGTCTCGCGGGCGCCGGGCGCGTTGAACGCGGCGATCGGCGTGCACAACGCCATGCAGGCCTCGCGGCCCTTCGTCCTGTTCATCGCCGACATCCCGAAACCGCTGCGCGGCCGGGAATCGTTCCAGGAGATCGACTACCGCCGCATGTACGAGCCGGTCGCCAAGGCCGTGCTGGATGTGAACAACTTTTCCGACGTCGCGGATACGACCGCGCGCGCCATCGACCTCGCCGTCAGCGGCCGTCCGGGTCCGGTCGTCTGCGTGGTATCGACCGAAATCCTCGACGGCGAAACCGGCGAGCCCGACATTCCGCGCCCCGCCGCGCCGGTCCGCATCGGCGCCGACCGCACCGCCATCGCCGAGGCCGCGAAGCTGATCCGGGCAGCCAAGCACCCGATCATCCTGGCCGGCGAGTTGATCGCCTACGAGAACGCCGGCGCGGAGCTACAGCAACTGGCCGACGCGACCGGCGCCGGCGTGCTGACCGCCTACCGCCAACAGGACGTGATCGACAATATGCACCCCAGCCATTTCGGGCAGCTGACCCTGAACCGCCTGCCTTATCAAGTCGAAGCGCTGGCGGCGTGCGATCTGATCGTCAGTATCGGTAGCCGGCTCGATAGCGCGACGACGGCGAATTACACGATGTTCCGAGACGATCAGAAGATGGTCATGATCCATCCCGACGCTTCGGCCTTTTCGCCCTGGCGGGTCGACGTGGCGATCGGCGCGCAAGCCGGCCCAGCCATGGAAGCGCTCGCGGAATCGCTTGAGGGAACGGAACCGCCCGCGGCGCGCATCGCCTGGCGCGACGCGGTGCACGCCGCCGAAGTGGCCTACGCCGAGCCCGGCGAGATCGAGGTCGCGGGCGATGTCGACATGGCGCAGGTCATCGCCATCTTGATGGAATTGGCCCCAACCGACTCGATCCATTCCTCCGACGCGGGCACCTTCGGGCGCTGGCTGCACCGCTATTACCGGTTCCGCCAGCCCTACTGCAATCTCGGCCCGGTCTCCGGATCGATGGGCTACGGTGTGCCCGGCGCGATCGGCGCGCAGGTCGCCGACCCCGACCGCATGGTGTTCGCGTGGTGCGGCGACGGCGGTTTCCTGATGACCGGCCAGGAGGCAGCCGCCGCCGTGCAGGAGAACCTGCCGATCAAGATCATCGTCTGCGACAATTCCGCCTGGGGCTCGATCCTGGTGACTCAGAACAAGCGGTTCGGCGATTGGGATTTCGGCACCAGGCTCAAGAGTCCTGACTTCGCCGCATTGGCCGTCGGTTACGGCATGGCCGGCTTCACCGTCCGCAAGACGGATGAGTTCGCCGATGCGCTGAACGCCGCCATGGCGCATGACGGCCCCGCGCTAATTCACCTGTTGCTGGACCTGCGCGACGTGTCGCCCTACGCCGGCAGCGCGCGATAGGATGGGACGCGGTTACAACGCCTCGTGATCGTGAAACGGCGCTCTGTGGAAGCATCTAAAATCCAGCAGGGGGATAGGCTCAAATGACGATTACCTTGTTCGAGAACTTCCGCGCTGTGTTCTACACGCCTTTCTACGCTTCGGTCGCGCTGGATGCCTATGGCGCGGAGGGGATCGACGTGCGCTTGGAAACGTCGCCCGATCCGGAGACGACGGCCAATGCGCTGCTGACCGGCGAAGCGGACGTGTCCTGGGGCGGCCCGATGCGCGTGCTGGACACGCACGACAAGGACCCGAACTGCGGACTCGTTGCCTTCGCGGAAGTCGTGACCCGCGATCCATTCTTCCTGATCGGCCGAGAGCCGAAACCGGACTTCGCGCTTCAGGACCTGACAAACGTACAGATCGCCACCGTGAGCGAAGTCCCGACGCCTTGGCTTTGCCTGCAGGACGATATTCGACACGCCGGTTTGGATCCGGACGATCTGAACCGGGTATCGGACCGGACCATGGCGGAGAACGAGGCGGCGCTACGGTCTGGATCGATCGACGCGATACAAGTCTTCCAACCCTTCGCCGAACATCTGGTCCGCGATGGTGTCGGCCACATTTGGCACGCCGCGGCCGACCGCGGTCCGTGCTCCTACACCGCGCTTTACGCCACCAAAGAGACACTCCAAACCAAACGGGATACGGCGCTGGCAATGGTTCGCGGTATCTATCGGACCCAGAAATGGCTACACGCGCAGCGGCCTGCGACGGTGGCCGAGACGGTCGCAGACTTTTTTCCCGATCTCGACCCGGATGTGCTGACCGCCTGCATCGCACGATACATCGCGCTGGGGGCCTACGGGCATAACCCGATCCTGCCGCGCGACGGTTTCGAGCGGCTGCGGGAAGCCTGCCTCTCCGGCGGCCTCGTCTCGCGCGGCGCGTCTTACGAAGATTGCGTCGATATCGCGCTTGCGCAGGGTGCCGTTGAGGCCGATCCGCAGGCGATGTAAAAACCTGTCGGTTCGCGTTCTAGAACAAGGAATTATGAGATGACCGATTTTTTGGCACAAAGCCGACTTGACGACCGGGTGGCGATCGTAACCGGCGCCGGTAGCGGGCTCGGACGGGCGACCGCACGCGCGCTTGCACAAGTCGGCGCGATCGTCGCCGTCACCGATATCGACGGCGAAGCGGCGGGCACGGTCGCGGACGAGATAGGCGGCAACAGCGCCACGGCGCACGTCCTCGACATCACCAAGGACGACGAGGTCGACTCCGTGGTCGAAGACATCTTCGACCGTTACAGACGCATCGACATCCTGGTTAACAATGCCGGCATCGGCTTGCGGCTGCCGACGGTCGATATGGATACCGAAAGCTGGAACCGGGTCATGGACATCAACCTGAACGGCCATTTCTACTGCGCCCGGGCCGTCGGACGCCGCATGCTGCCGGCCGGCAGCGGCGCCATCGTGATGGTGTCCTCCATCATGGGCTTGACCGGCGGCGGGATGTATCCCAACCCGTCCTACCACGCCACGAAGGGCGCCATCGTGAACCTCGTCCGTTCGCTGGGCGTCGAATGGGCGCCGAATGGCATCCGCGTCAACGCGGTAGCGCCGACCTATGTGCGCACCAGCCTGACGGAGCGCATGCTGCAGGACGAGAAGACCCTGCAATATATCCTGGACAACACACCGATGTACCGTCTTGCCGAGCCGGATGAGATCGCGGCGGCAATCCTATTCCTGGTAAGCGACGCGGCGAGCATGATCACCGGCCACACGCTGCCGGTCGATGGCGGGTGGGTTGCGCGATGAGGCCGAGCGTTTAGCTCCAGCTTTCGACCGCGCCCTTGCGCTTCGCGTTTTGCGGTCTGTTGCCGATATCGCCTGACGGATCGGCGGCGACATCGGGCCTGTGGAACAGATAGCCCTGGCCGTAAGCGACACCGCATTCCTTGAGGAAGATGAGTGTTTCCTCCGTTTCGACAAATTCGGCAATGGGCGTGATTTCCAGGTCGCGGCACAAACCTGACATGGCCTTGAGAAACGCCCTGTCCTTCTCCGAATTGGCGGCGTCCTTGACGTACTTGCCATCGATTTTGACGAAGTCGACTTCAAGCTCTCGCAGATACTCAAATGCCGACTCCCCGGCACCGAAATCGTCCAGGCAGACAGGAAAACCGTCTTCCCGCAGGGCGCTGATCGCTTCATTCGCCCGGTCGAGGTTGTTAATCCGGGCGGTTTCGGTGATCTCGAACATCAACGACCCTTTGACTTCCGGATGATCCGCGAGAAACGCGCGTAGCTTTTCGACGAAGTCGTCCGAGTCGATTGACCGGCCGGATATATTGACGGCAATCGGAAGCACGGAACCGCGCGACAATGCAGACGTCGTCCGTTTGATCACTTTGCTGCACATGGCGAGATCGAATTCACTAATTTGACCGACTTCTTCGGCGAAACGCACGAATTCGAAATGCTGCATTTGCGCCGCGCCATCTTTCATGCGCACCAGCGCCTCATAGTGATGCGCCTGCCGATCCTCCAGCGACACGATAGCCTGATAGGCGACGTCGAAATTCTCTTCCTCGATGACCGTCTTCACGCGCGCGATCTTGTCCGCCACCTCGTGAACCTGGTCGCGGAGGTCAGACGATAAAATCTTAGAAAGGTCCGCACCGGCGCTGGCTTGTGCGACCTGTTGGATGCTGTAGACGATGGCCTGAGCGACGTCCTTACCTTTCAGGTCGAGCGACCCGACGCCGACGGTGTTGGTCGAGACCGAGACGCCGATTCCCCTCGGATCGGCATCGCGAACGAATTCCGTAATTTGTCCCTCGACACTTGCCAGATCAAGATCGGGGTCATGCAACAATCCGAAGCGTTCGTCGCCCAACTGCGCCGCGGCGTCGCCACCCTGGGAATAGGATTTCAGCAAAATTCCGAGGCGCCGTAGCAATCCCTGCTGCGCCTCTTCGTCCAAACGCGCAAACAAATCCCGCATGCCGGTAAGACCGATATAGGAAAGTTCGCCCTGTTCGCCGTCCGCCGCTCCGCCTTCGAGTTGAACCTTTACGTTTTCGCCAAAGGACTCGGACGTGAGCAGCCCGCTCGCGGCGTTGCGCTCCCCGCCATGCGCGACATCGCGCCCGGACTCCACCATCCGCGCGGTAATGTAATAATTGTTGGACAGGCCCGGTACGTTATAGCCATTGAGTGAAACCACGATTTCCGACTGTTTTGGGCGCGCGATATTGATCGGCACATCGTTGAATCGTTCGCCGGCCTTGATACGATCGAGCAACGCGCTCAACAGTGTCTTGTCTTCTTTGATGCAAAGCGAATTCAGCATCTGGCCCATTAACTTATCGGGCTTATGGCCGAACAGAAACTGCGTCGCACCGTTGGCATAAATGATCAATCCGCCTTGGTTTACTTCCACCAAGGCATCGGCGGAGCAAAACGCGAAAGCCAGAAGGCGTCCCGCCTCATAGCGCCCCATGTTTGACGCTGCGCGGGGCGGGCCTTTCGATTGCGCTGATATTTCCGATATGGCAGCCATACCGGTAAATGTCCGTCGAATGTCTTAACAATTTACTGTCGATAGTTCAGAATAGTCGAAACTTTCCCGTGTTCGGCATCGATGCATCGATGCCGGGTAGAACAAAATTCCCCAATACTACATTTCGTCATTTTTGCGCCGAATGCGGGTGTTGCGCTATCCAGTGGTGCGCAATTTCAGCGCGCTTGCACACCCACACGTCATCGAAACCCGCAATATAGTCGAGCAGCCTCGCGAGTCCGGCGGCCCTGGCCGGATGGCCCATGATCCGCATGTGGAGCCCCACCGACATCATTTTCGGCGTCGACGCTCCTTCCTGGTAGAGCATGTCGAATCCGTCCTTGATGAACTGAAAATAGTCGTCGGCGGTCGCGAAATAACCGCGCATGAATTTGACGTCGTTGTTGGTCAGCGAATAGGGCACGACAAGATGCGGCTTGCCGTCAACTTCCGTCCAATAGGGAAGCTCGTCGTTGTAGGCGTCTGAATCGTAAACAAAGCCGCCTTCTTCGACCAATAGCCGGCGCGTATTCACGCTCGGCGCATAGCGGCAATACCAGCCGAGCGGCCGATCGCCGATCGTCCGTTTCAGGGATTCGACGGCGAGGCGAATGTGTTCGCGCTCGGTCGCCTCGTCGAGCTTGTAATGCTCGACCCACCGCCAGCCGTGGCAACATACGTCGTACCCGGCCTCGCGGATGGCCGCTGCGGCTTCCGGGTGACGCTCCAGCGCCAGCGCACAGCCAAATACGGTGAGCGGCATCCCGCGTTCTTCGAAAAGCCGCATCAGCCGCCAGAACCCGACGCGGCTGCCATATTCGAACATCGATTCCGCCCCGAGGTTCCGCGCACCAGGGGCGAACAATACGCTCGAATTTTCGGTCAAACCAATTTCCGTCTGGTCTTCGCCGTCGAAGATCGAACCTTCCGACCCCTCCTCGTAATTGATGACGAAATTCACCGCCAGACGCGCACCGCCGGGCCATTTTGGGTCCGGGGGATTTGCACCGTACCCGACAAAATCGCGCGGATAGTCGGAAGCCATGGCACTCTCCTTTTGGTGATCGGGCGCGTATACGAAGGCCAAACAGTGGGATAGACGATCGCTGCCGAACGACGCAGCCAGCCTCTCCCCGGCGGCCAACTGTAATGCAATTTGCGCTGTGGTGGACGCTGTTTGTCAATCGTCACGATGGCGTGTTCGCAACACGCTCACGATCGCGACATTCCAGACGTTCTGATCGATTAGTCCTCGCCGCCCAGTTTCCGGCGCAACAGCTCGTTCACTATCTGCGGGTTCGCCTTGCCTTGGCTGGCCTTCATGATCTGTCCCATGAACCAACCGAGCAGCTTCTGGTTGCCGCCGCGATAGTCGGTAACACGATCGGGATTGTCCGCCATCACCTGATCGACCGCAGCCTCCAGGGCGCCCGTGTCGCTGACCTGCCTTAATCCCTTTTCGTCGACGATGTCGGCTGCAGAGCGGCCTGTCTCGAACATATCGGCGAAGACGTCTTTGGCGATGCGGCCGGAAATCGTGCCGTCGGCGATCAGATCTATCAGCCCGCCGAGCGCCAGCGCGGAAACCGGCGATTCCGCGACCGGCATCTCCGACCGGTTCAAGCGGCCGAAAAGATCCGAAATGACCCAATTTGCGGCCAGTTTTGCGTCGCGCCCGTCCGCAACCGCTTCGAAATAGTCGGCGGTGTCGCGTTCCGCAACGAGCACGCTGGCATCGTACGCCGACAACGCGAACGCCTCCATGAACCGTTGTTTTTTGGCTTCCGGCAGCTCCGGCAACGATTTCTTTAAGGTATCGACGAAATCCTGACTAAACCGCAGCGGCAACAGGTCCGGGTCCGGGAAATAGCGGTAATCGTGCGCATCCTCCTTCGAGCGCATCGACCGGGTTTCGCCTTTCGCGGAGTCGAACAGCCGCGTTTCTTGTTCGATCTCGCCGCCGTCCTCGATGACTTCGATCTGCCGCACCGCTTCGTACTCGATGGCCTGACGCATGAAGCGGATCGAGTTCAGGTTCTTGATCTCGCAACGGGTACCGAGCGGGTCCCCCGGACGCCGTACCGAAACGTTCGCGTCGCAGCGAAGGGACCCTTCCTGCATGTTGCCGTCGCAGGACCCGATATAACGCAAAATCGCCCGCACTTTCGTGACATAGGCCGCGGCCTGTTCCGCCGATCGCATATCCGGCTTGGAGACGATCTCCATCAAGGTCACGCCGGACCGGTTGAGGTCGATATAGGATTTGGTCGGATGGCGGTCGTGCACGGATTTGCCGGCATCCTGCTCCAGGTGCAGGCGTTCGATACCGATCGTCCGGGTTTCATCTTCCGGCAGGTCGATCACGATCTCGCCCTCGCCGACGATCGGCTCCTCGTACTGCGAAATTTGATAGCCCTGCGGCATGTCGGGATAAAAATAGTTTTTGCGCGCGAAGATCGATTGCAGATTGATCTTCGCATTCAACGCCAAGCCGGTCCGCACGGCCTGCTCGACGCACACTTCGTTCAAGACCGGCAGCATGCCCGGCATACCGGCATCGACGAAACTTACCTGCTCGTTCGGTCCCGCACCGAAGGTCGTCGCGGCACCGGAGAAAAGCTTGGCGTCGGCAACCACCTGGGCGTGCACTTCGAGCCCGATGACCAATTCCCATTCACCGGTACGGCCCTTCAGCAAGTCGGACATCAGTTTCCTCCCGCCATAAGCTGTGGCACCGCCGTGAAGTTGGCTGCATCCTCGATCGCTTGTCCCACCTTGAACACGGTCGACTCGTCGAACGGCCGGCCGATGACGTGCAGGCCGAGCGGCAACCCGTCGCCGGAAAGTCCGGCGGGAACGGAAATCGCCGGCAAGCCAGCCATCGAAGCCGGCACCGTCAGCACGTCGTTCAGATACATGGCGATCGGGTCGTCCATCTTTTCGCCCTGCGCGAAAGCGGCGCTGGGCGTCGTCGGCGTCAGAACCGCGTCGACCCGCTCCCAAGCGTCGTGAAAGTCCTGCGCGATCCGTGTCCTGACTTTCTGCGCCTGGAGGTAGTAGGCGTCGTAGTAGCCGGCCGACAGCACGTAGGCGCCAATCAGGACGCGGCGTTTCACTTCCGCCCCGAATCCTTCGCCGCGGGTGTTTTCGTACATTTCCTTTGGCGTATTCCCTTCTACCCGAAGACCGTAACGTACCCCGTCATAGCGCGCGAGGTTGGAAGACGCCTCCGCCGGCGCGACGATATAGTATGCGGGCAACGCGTATTTCGTGTGCGGCAAGCTTATCTCGACAATCTCGGCACCGGCCGATTTCAGCCATCCGACGCCTTGCTCCCACAACGCTTCGATCTCCGCCGGTGTGCCGTCGATCCGATACTCTTTCGGGACACCGATCTTGAGCCCTTTCAGGTCGCCGCCGAGCGCCGCCTCGTAGTCGGGCACCGGTACATCGACGCTGGTCGAATCCTTCGGATCGTGGCCTGCCATCGCGCCCAGGACAATCGCCGAGTCGCGCACCGTCCGCGTCAGCGGTCCGGCCTGATCGAGCGACGAGGCAAACGCGATGATGCCCCAGCGGGAGCAGCGCCCATATGTCGGCTTCATGCCGACGATGCCGCAGAAAGAACCCGGCTGGCGGATCGAGCCGCCGGTATCGGTACCGGTTGCCGCCAACGCGGCGCGCGCTGCGACGACCGCGGCGGACCCGCCGGACGACCCCCCCGGGACCAGCTTTGCCGCGTCGCCTGAACGCCGCCAGGGGTTCGTCACCGGGCCGAAATAGCTGGTCATATTGGACGAACCCATGGCGAATTCGTCCAAATTCGTTTTGCCCAGCATCACCGCGCCCGCCTCGAAAAGCTGGCGCGTCACTGTCGAATCATAGGGCGGGATAAAGCCTTCCAGAATGCGACTGCCCGCGGTCGCCTGGATGCCCTGTGTGCAGAAAAGATCCTTGATTGCGAGCGGGATTCCGTTCAGTGCGCCGCCTTCACCGCGGCCACGGCGCTCGTCGGCCGCCTGCGCCATTTCGCGCGCAGTCTCCGGCGTCTCTTCGATGTAGCAGTTCAGGGACCGCACGGCTTCGGTCGCCGCGATGAGCGCCTCGGTAAGCTCCGCCGCACTGAAGTCGCCCGCCGCCATGCCGTCACGCGCCTGCGCCAGTGTCAGAACTGTCAGCGCCGCCATTACTCGACCACCTTCGGCACGACGAAGAAGTGCTCCGCCTCTTCCGGAGCGTTGGCAAGGACCTCGTCAACCCGGCCGCCGTCATTTACCTGATCGGTACGCTTGAACAGTTCTGCGGCGACCACTGAGGTCATCGGCGGTACGCCTTCCGTATCCACCTCGTTCAGCTGTTCGACCCAACCGAGAATGTTGTTCAGTTCTCCGGCCAACGGTTCGAGCGCCGCCTCATCGATCCTGATGCGGGCCAAGGTCGCGATTCTGCGCACCGTATCCTTGTCGAGCGACATGTATCGGATCTCCAGTTCGTGGCGGCGCGGAACCTATCACCGGCCCTAATCAGCGACAAGGCTAATGGAAGAGTGCATTATACGTTCTCATCAAACGATAGTTCCGGCACCGCGCTGGACGTCTAGATCCGTTCGAAAATGGCCATCTTCTTTCTCGAAGATCTGAAAATTGCATTAGCGTCCGGCACGCGGTTGCTCGGGCTCGATCTCGGCACGAAGACAATCGGTCTGGCGATTTCGGACCCTTCTCTTTCTGTCGCAAGCCCCATCGATACGATACGCCGCACCAAATTCGGCAAGGATGCCGTGTTGCTCGAAGAGTGCGTAACGTCGCGCGGCGTCGGCGGCCTCGTTATCGGCCTGCCGATCAACATGGACGGATCGGAAGGGCCGCGCTGCCAGTCGACCCGGCAGTTCGCGGCCAACATGATCGCCCGCGGTTTCACATCGCCTATTGCATTCTGGGACGAGCGACTGTCGACCGCGGCGGTCGAACGGGTGCTGGTCGACGAGGCCGACTTGTCGCGGCGCAAGCGGGCGGCGGTGGTCGATAAGATGGCGGCTGCCTACATCCTGCAGGGCGCGCTGGACCGGCTTCGGAGGATCGCGCATGACGCCTGAACGAGTGTCCCAAGCGGCGGAATGTATTGCCGAAGCGCGGCGCAATGCCGCGCGCTTCGACAAGCTGCCGCCCGAATGCCAACTCCCCGACCTCGATACCGGCTATGCGGTGCAGGAAGCCTTGCATGACATGCTGGGGGTCCCCGTCGCCGGCTACAAGATCGGCTGCACGACGACAGTGATGCAGCAATTTCTCAATATCGCACAGCCTTGCGGCGGTTCCATCCAAGAGACGGATGTACATTCGTCGCCGGCCAGCCTGCCGCACAACCGGTTTCAGCGCGTGGGTGTCGAGTGCGAGATTGCGGTGCGGCTGCATCGCGATCTGCCGGCTGACGAGGCCCCCTACGACCGGCGCATGGTGACCGACGCTGTCGCGACCTGCATGGCCGCGATCGAAATTGTCGACGATCGCTATGTCGACTACACGGCGCTCAACGCACCGACGCTGATCGCCGACGATTTTTTCGGCGCGGGATGTGTGCTCGGCACACCGCACAGCGATTGGCAGGCACTCGACCTGGCCGCAATTGCCGCCGCGATGCGGGTCAACAGTCATGAGATCGGCAGCGGCACGGGGGCTCAAGTCATGGGCCATCCCTTCGAGGCGCCGGCCTGGCTCGCCAACACCCTGGCACGCCGCGGCCGCGCCTTGCGAAAAGATCAGATCGTGCTGACCGGCAGCATCGTCGAAACCCAATGGGTTGCGCGCGGCGACCACGTCTTGGTCGAAATCGACGGACTTGGCATCGCCGAGGCGGCATTCACCTGAGAGCCTGGCTCTGAGACCAACGAGCGCTGACAATTCGCGAGACGACCGCGACATCCCGAGGCGCGCGCGAGATCAGTTCGAAGCCCAACGCCTCGACGAAAACGCGGACTGTCCGGTCCAAATTCGAAACCGTATAACGGGTGTAATTTGGTTGCCAAGATGTGGAATTGAGCCAGTATTGCCTCGTTAACTGGTTTCGTGTTCAAGTTTGTTATCGCAGCGGAAAAACCCGCACGCCTTTTCGACGTTGCGATCGCTCGAATTTTCGGAATTATAGCCCTATGGAGGTCCGAAAATGACGCATTTGCATAGTTTTCGAATGACCATTGCAACGATTTCAATCGTGATCGGTTGCTCCGCAAGCGCCGCAGTAGCCGACGAAGACAAAACCGAGGGTAATGCGGATCCACTGGAATCGCTCAATCGCTTTACGTCCGGCTTCAACTCTTTCTTGCGCAAGGGTTTCGTCGACCCGATGGTCGACCTGTATCAATACGTAACACCGGACCCGCTCGAGAATGCGATCTCGAACGCAGCCTCGAACCTAAGCGAACCGATCACGATTGGCAGTAGCCTCTTGCAAGGCGATACGGAGAATGCCGGAAACGCGACCCGGCGCTTCTTGATCAACTCGACGATCGGCGTGGGCGGTCTAGGAGATCCCGCGACCGACATGGGTATCGAAGCGCGGCGCGAGGATTTCGGCCAAGCGTTGGGCGCGCACGGCGTCGAACCCGGCCCGCATATCGTGCTGCCGATTCTGGGCCCCAGCAATCTTCGCGATGTCGTCGGCGACCTGCCCGTGATGATCCTGAGTCCGATGCCGTTGGCGGGCTCCGTCGCGAAGGGTGCGGTCGAGTATTCCGGAAAACAGGACACCGTCCAGTCGATCGGAAAAAACGCCGTCGACCCCTACATCGCGGAGCGCGAAGCCTATGAACAAAACCGCGCTTACGAAGTGAGAAACGGCAACATCGCCGTGCCGAATTTCGACGATCCGTTAAAACAATAGTCGCCTCGTAGGTTACCGGAACTCAGCATCGAGAATTTTCCGCCGCATTCTCTTGCGGCATAGTCGGTTCGCTCCCTATACTGCCGCTTTAATGACCAGCGCACAGCCAGCGCCCGATATCGCGCTCTATCGCTTCCCGCACCGACATCTTCTCGGCATAGAAGGCCTTTCATCGGCGGAGATTACCGCGATACTGGACCTCGCCGACGCCTATGTGGCGCAGAACCGTCGGCCGGATAAGAAAAGCGACGTGCTGCGCGGCCGGACCATCATCAATCTGTTCTTCGAAAATTCAACACGGACTCAGGCATCCTTCGAACTCGCCGGCAAACGGCTCAGCGGGGACGTCATGAACATGTCGGTTTCGACCAGCTCGATCAAAAAGGGCGAAACCATGATCGACACGGCGATGACGCTGAACGCGATGCATCCCGATGTTCTGGTCGTCCGCCATCCCGACGCCGGCGCGGTGAAATTGCTGTCCGAGAAAGTTACCGCTTCGGTTATCAACGCCGGCGATGGCCGGCACGAACACCCGACCCAGGCACTGCTCGACGCCCTGACGATCCTGCGGCGCCGGGGCCGGCTGCAAAATCTGATCGTCGCCATATGCGGCGATGTGATGCATAGCCGGGTCGCCCGTTCCAACATTCATTTGTTGACGACCATGGGCGCCCGCGTCCGGGTTGTCGCTCCGCGTACGCTGCTGCCGGAGGCAATAGACCGCTTCGGCATCGAGGTCTATCACGATATGCGCGAAGGGTTGACCGACTGCGACATCGTCATGATGCTGCGGTTGCAGACCGAACGGATGCGCGGCACCTTCGTCCCTTCGATTCGCGAGTATTTCCACTTCTTCGGGCTCGATCGCGAAAAACTTTCCTATGCCAAGGACGACGCCTTCGTCATGCATCCCGGCCCGATGAACCGCGGCGTCGAAATCGATTCCCAACTGGCGGACGATATCGATCGCTCCGTCATCCGCGATCAGGTTGAAATGGGGGTCGCTGTGCGTATGGCCTGCCTCGATTTGCTGACGCGCGCGCGTATCACCAACTAGTACCAACGAGCGCCAATATGACCAAGCGCACCGCCTATGTGAATGCACGGCTGCTCGACCCGGCGAGCGGGTTGGATGCGATTGGCGGCTTGCTGGTCGAGGATGGCAAGATCGTAGATTTGGGCCCTGATATCTTCAGTGAAGGCGTGCCCGAAATCGGCCAAAACGTCGACTGCAGCGGCCTATGCCTGTCACCTGGCCTGTTCGATATGCGGGTTCAGGTCCGGGAACCGGGCGAAGAACACAAGGAATCGATCGCGTCGGCAAGTCAGGCCGCAGCTGCCGGCGGGGTCACTGCGATGTGTTGCTTGCCGAACACGTATCCCGTCATCGACGATGTTTCGGTAGTCGAATTCATCGCCCGGCGCGCCCGGGAGAAAAAGTCGGTGAAGCTGTTCTGCTACGGCACGCTGACACGCGGTCTGGAAGGGCGCGAGTTGACCGAAATGGCCTTGCTGTCGGAAACCGGCGCGCTCGCCTTCACCGATGGGGTGAAAGGCGTCAGCGATCCGCTCGTAATGCGCCGTGCGCTCAGTTATGCGCGGACATTCGACCTGCTGATCGTGCAGCATCCGGAAGAAGAGCGCCTGGCCGACGACGGCGTGATGAATGAGGGCGAAGTGGCGACCCGGCTCGGTCTTGCCGGCATTCCTGCGGTTGCCGAAGTCATGGCCGTCGAGCGGGACCTGCGCATCTTGTCGCTGACCGGCGGTCGGTATCACGCGGCCCATCTTTCCACGGCCGCCGCGATCGACGCCATCCGCAAAGCCAAACGCGACGGCTACAAAGTCACCTGCGATACCGCACCGCACTATTTTGCTCTGAATGAGACCGCCGTGGGCGATTATCGAACCTTCGCCAAAGTCTCTCCGCCATTGCGCGACGAAGCCGACCGCCGCGCTGTGGTCGAGGGTCTCGCCGACGGGACGATCGACGTGATCGCGAGCGACCATGCGCCACATGACGAAGACTCGAAGCGCCTGCCCTTTGCGCAGGCGGAATTCGGCATCATCGGCCTGGAAACGCTTCTGCCGTTGACACTGGAGCTTTATCACAACGGCGATCTTTCGCTGCTCAATGCACTGGCCAAGGTTACGAGCGCCCCAGCCGAACTGCTTGGCCGCCCGTTCGGGCGACTGCAGCCTGGCGCGCCCGCGGACCTGCTCATCTTCGATCCTGACAAGCCACGCCGAATCGACGAGGACACGTTCCGGAGCAAGTCGAAGAACTCGCCCTTCGACGAGCGGCCCGTGCAAGGCATCGTGGTCCGCACGGTCGTCGAAGGCCGCACGATTTTCACGGCGGAAGCTTAGAGTAGTGTTCGAATCCTTCGATAGCGGCGTTACTGCCGTCGGCCTTGCAATAGGCCTGGGCTATTTTCTTGGGTCCATTCCCTTTGGACTCGTACTCACGCGGCTGGCCGGCCTGGGCGATATTCGCAATATCGGGTCGGGCAATATCGGGGCGACCAATGTTCTGCGAACCGGCAACAAGGCGCTGGCGCTTTTAACGTTGATTCTCGACGGCGGGAAAGGCGCCGCTGCGGCGCTGGCGGCGCACTATGCCGCACCGGAGCTTGCGCCGATCGCCGCCGTCGCCGCGGTTCTCGGTCACCTGTTTCCGGTATGGCTCGGATTTCAGGGCGGAAAAGGCGTTGCAACGACGCTGGGTGCGCTCGCGGCTTTGTCCTGGCCGGTCGGTCTTGCCGCGGTACTAACGTGGCTGCTTGTCGCGTTCGTTTTCCGCTATTCCTCATTGTCAGGGCTGGTCAGTATCGCGCTGGCACCGGCCTATGCCTGGTATTGGACGGACCCGGCGATCGCGATTGCGGCGGCGATACTCGCGATCTTTGTCTGGATCCGGCACAAGCAGAACATTCAGCGCCTTTTGGCCGGTGCAGAACCGAAAATAGGCAAGAACAACTAACACGCGTTACGGCTTAAGGTTGACGTCACCCAGCGCCTGACCCATCGTGCAAGTATGACTGGGTTCCCGCCGTCAGACACGCCGCACGAACGGCTCGATCGCATTCGCCTCATCCGAAGTCAAAATGTCGGACCCGTGTCTTTTCGGCAGTTGTTGACCCGGTTCGGCTCCGCCCACGCGGCGTTGGAGGCCTTGCCGGACCTTGCCAGACGCGGCGGGTTCCGGAAAACGCTGCGCCTTTGCAGCCCTGAGGCTGCGGCAGACGAAGCGGAAACCATTGCGAAGCTCGACGGCCGGCAGATCATCATCGGCGACCCGGAATATCCGCAAACCCTCGCCGCCATCCCGGATGCGCCGCCAGTCTTGTCGGTGCTGGGAGACACCACCCTGTTGCTCCGTACTGCGGTCGGCATCGTCGGCGCCCGGAACGCATCGACGAACGGGCGCCGCTTCGCCGAAACGATTGCCCGCGATCTCGCAGGCGGTGGCGTTGCGGTCGTGTCGGGATTGGCGCGCGGTATCGATGCGGCCGCACATGCCGGCGCGTTACAGGACGGGACCGTGGCGGTGGTTGCCGGTGGCGTCGACGTCATCTACCCCAAAGAGAACACGGCACTCTACAATGCGATCCGGGAGCGCGGTGCGATCATCTCGGAAATGCCGCCGGGAATCGAGCCCCAAGCGCGCCATTTCCCAACCCGGAATCGTATTATTTCCGGGCTCTCATCGGGTATCGTCGTCGTCGAGGCGGCGTTGCGATCTGGCTCCCTGATAACCGCGCGCCTCGCCGGCGAGCAAGGGCGCGAAGTGTTCGCCATTCCAGGCTCGCCGCTCGATCCTCGAGCCCGCGGCGCAAACGCGCTGATCCGCAATGGCGCGACCTTGGCGGAAACCGCGGAAGATATCCTTGAAGGCATTCGGCCGATGCAGAACTGGCAACTCGGCGAACCCGATATAGAGTCGTTACCGAACGACGCCGCAGAGACGGATGAGCCAAACTTCGACTCGGACCGCGCGACAATTCTCGAACGGCTTGGACCGACACCGGTCGCCGTCGACGACATCCTGCGCGATACGGGCCTGCGGGTCGCAACGGTTTGGGCGGTGTTGCTCGAACTCGAACTGGCCGGAAGATTGGAACGGCAACCCGGCGGAACCGTTGCACTGCTGCTTTAAAATCCTGAGTGCTGTAGGTAAGAATAGTCTAATAGTTCATTGCCACAGTAGTGGACACAAACTTCGAGCCCGTTCGAATGTCTTCCCATAACGAAAAATTGCTCGAACTCGCGATGCAGCATGCCGTCAACGGCCAGGGTGATTTGGCCGCACCGCTTGTGGCGACCTGTCTTGCACCTGGTGCCGGGTTGACTGAAACAGAAATTTCTCTCGCATACGATATCGTGCGAATACTGATCGGATCGGTCGATACCGGCATCCGTCGGCAACTCGCGGAGTACCTCGCGGATCGCGACGATTTGCCGCCCGATCTCGCAACGTCGTTGATCGATGATGATATTTCAGTCGCCTATCCGGTACTGGTTCACAACAAGACGCTGCAGGACGACACGCTTATCGGCGTAATCGCCAGACGAACAAAGCCGCATCGCATGGCCATAACGATCCGCCAAAAGATCAGCAAAGCAGTTTCTCCCGCTTTGGTGAAAACCGAGGATAGGGACGCAATAGAATCGTTGCTCTACAACAAAACGGCGGAGATCGGCGCGCATACGTTGGAAACTCTCATAGTCGATTATCGCGGTGACGGCACGCTCCAAGTACCTTTGGCGCATCGACGGGAATTGTCGGATGAGCAGGCGCTTCGACTGGCTGGACAGGTCAGCCAATCGCTCCGCAAGCATCTTTTGGTGCATTTCGATATTGAAGCGGAAGCCAATTAGCGCTTAAAGGCGCATGCATCCTGTTCGGCAAATAGTGTCCTATTCCGTCGGCAATAAAAGAGCGGCAATCAAACACTCTTGATAAGAGACTGTAAAACAATATTAATTCACATATGCCACACATCTATAAGTTAGAATTTTATTGCACCAGCGTGATACAGAGTGTTGACGAATGGAACGCACGGTGCCAAGTGTGACGCCCGACACAGCGTAAAGGTCAACCGTCGTCGTATTCCCTGAAAGAAAACTGAGCAGCTTGTAAACCGAATGAATGTCGTCGTTGTAGAGTCGCCGGCCAAGGCGAAAACGATCAATAAGTACCTGGGATCCGACTTCCGCGTCCTCGCCAGTTACGGCCATGTGCGGGATTTGCCGCCCAAGGACGGTTCCGTGCGCCCGGACGAAGACTTCTCTCTCACCTGGCAAACGGACGCGAAATCGAAAAAGCATCTCGACGAGATTGCCGCCGCGCTGAAGGGCTCGAACAAGCTCTACCTCGCGACTGACCCGGACCGCGAAGGAGAAGCGATTTCGTGGCATGTGCAGCAACTGCTCGCCGACCGGGAAGTACTCGAAGGGGTCGACGTCAAGCGGGTCGTTTTCCACGAAATTACCAAGGACGCCGTCCTCGCCGCGATGGCGAATCCGCGCGAGCTCAATCGCGAATTGATCGACGCCTATCTGGCGCGGCGGGCCTTGGATTATCTCGTCGGGTTCACGCTATCGCCGGTTCTGTGGCGCAAACTTCCCGGCTCCCGCTCCGCTGGGCGCGTCCAATCCGTCGCCCTTCGTCTGATCTGCGAGCGCGAAGGCGAAATCGAAGCATTCAAGTCGGACGAATACTGGACGCTCGAAGCACAATTCGTCTCGGTCGACGGTAGGCCGTACAGCGCACGCCTGACGCATTTGGACGGCAAGAAACTGGGCAAGCTCGATCTCGGCAACGAGACCGTGGCGAACGCCGCCGTGACAGCCGTCAAGGCGGGTAACTACAGCATCGCTCGGGTCGAGAAAAAGACGGTAAATCGTAATCCTTCACCGCCTTTCACGACATCGACCCTGCAGCAGGAAGCGAGCCGAAAGCTTGGTTTCGGTACGAGCCGGACGATGCAGCTCGCACAACGTCTGTACGAAGGCTTCGATATCGGCGGCGAAACCGTCGGCCTTATCACCTATATGCGAACGGACAGCGTGACGTTGAGCGGCGAGGCAATCGGCGGCTCGCGCGCATTGATCGCCAAGGATTTCGGCGATGCCTACCTGCCGTCCACGCCGCGCGTCTTTAAAACGAAAGCGAAGAACGCGCAGGAAGCGCATGAAGCGATCCGGCCAACCGACTTCTTCCGCCGGCCAGGCGAACTCTCGCATATTCTGGACAACGATCAGCACCGTCTTTACGAGCTGATTTGGAAGCGCGCCGTTGCCAGCAGCATGGCGAGTGCCGTACTGGACCAAATGGCCGTCGACATCGTATCGGCGGATAAAACCATCACGCTCCGCGCGAACGGCAGCACGGTGAAATTCGACGGCTTCTACAAGCTCTATCGCGAAGGAAGCGACGAAGCGGAGCCGAAGGAGGAAGGCGATAGACGTCTGCCACCGTTGAACGAAGGCGAAGCTGCAGCCCTGAAAGATGCCGGCGCCGAGCAGCATTTTACGCAGCCGCCGCCGCGTTATACTGAAGCGAGTTTGGTTAAGAAGATGGAGGAGCTCGGCATCGGCCGCCCTTCCACTTACGCGTCGATCCTCAAAGTTCTGCAGGACCGCGATTACGTCCGGCTCGAGAAGCGGCGATTTACGCCGGAAGATCGCGGTCGGCTCGTCACCGCGTTTCTAACGAATTTCTTCCGCCGCTACGTCGAGTACGGCTTCACCGCCGATATGGAGGAACGGCTCGACGATGTTTCCGGCGGGCGGATCGATTGGAAAAAAGTGCTGCGCGATTTCTGGGGTGCTTTCTCCGGCGCGATCGACGGAACGAAAGACCTCACGATCACGCAGGTGCTCGACACGCTCGACGAAGACCTCGGCCCGCATTTCTTCCCGGCCGACGAAAAAGGCGACGATAGCGGCGCGCGAAAATGCCCAGCATGCGACGGCGGCCGCCTCAGCTTGAAGCTCGGCAAGTTCGGCGCGTTCATCGGATGCGCCAACTACCCGGAATGCAAATATACACGGCGGTTCGGCGTCGCAGGCGGCGAAGAAGACGATATGCTCGCAAACGGTCCTCTCGTCCTGGGCCGGGATCCGGATACGGGGCTGGACGTCGCACTTCGTAAGGGTCCCTACGGCGTCTATCTGCAACTGGGCGAACAGTTGCCGAAGGAAAAGGGCAAGAAGGCGCCGCCCAAGCCGAAACGATCATCCCTGCCGAAAGAATTGGCGCCCGACACGGTGACCTTCGAAATCGCCCTGAAATTGCTGTCATTGCCGCGCGAAGTCGGGGCACATCCGGAATCCGGCGAGATGATCACCGCCGGTATCGGCCGCTTCGGCCCGTACATCAAACTTGGGCCTAAATACGCGTCGCTTAAAGACGGCGACGACGTTCTGTCTATCGGTCTCAACCGGGCGGTCACGATAATCGCCGAATCCAATTCAAGGACGGGCGGGCGAGACCTGGGGACACATCGAGAAATGCCCGTGACTGTGCGCAAGGGACGCTTCGGGCCCTATGTGAAATGGGGCAAAATCAACGCGACTCTTCCGAAAGATTCAGCGTTGGATTCGATTACGCTGGAAGAAGCCATCGTCCTGATCGAAGCGAAAGCTGTCAAAGCACCTGCGAAAAAGGCCGCCGCCAAAAAGACAACCAAGAAAAAACCTGCGAAGAAAACCGCGGCGAAAAAGAAGGCGACGAAGAAGAGCAACGTGGAACCGGCAGACGCGAGCGCGGCGGACTAACGGCTTTGGCCAAATCTCCACTGGTTACCAAACGGCAAATTCTCGAATTCATCAAAGAAAGTCCGACACCGGTCGGCAAACGTGAGATTGCGCGCGCCTTTAACATCCGTGGCGGCGCCCGCATTGTCCTAAAAGCGATCCTGAAGGAATTGCAAAACGAAGGGCATCTCGACCGTGGACGCAATCGGCGTATTCGTCCGGCTGGCGATTTACCGCCCGTGTTGGTCGTGGAAGTCGTCGGAACCGACAGCGACGGGGAGGTCCTGTGCCGACCGACGAATTGGGAGGAAAACGAACCTGCGCCGGCGATTTATCTCAACGCGAATCGTGCCCCGGTCGCCGCGCCGGGCCCCCGTGACCGGATCCTGGTCCGCGTCAAGAAATCCGGTCCGGACGTCTACGAAGCCGATACGATCCGCCTGCTCGGCAAAGGACCCAGCGTCGTTGTCGGCGTTTTCGAGCGGCAGGGCGCATATGGCACGATTAGGCCGACAAGCCGTGGCCGGCAGCGCGACGTTCGGATCGCTCCGGAAAACAGCGGCGGCGCACGGGACGGCGATGTCGTGGCCATCGAATATTTGCGCGACGGGCGCGGAACGTCGCGCCAGGCCAAAGTCATCGAGCGAATCGGCCCGATTTCGGAGCCGAAAACATATAGCCTGATCGCCATTCACAGCCGGGAAATCCCCGTCGAGTTCAACGGCGACGCGTTGGCGCAAGCCGAAACGTCGGGCCCGGTGGCCTTGGGCCGGCGCACCGATCTCCGGGACCTGCCCTTGGTGACGATCGACGGGAGCGACGCGCGCGATTATGACGATGCCGTCTGGGCCGCGCCGGACGAAGAGCTGTCCGGTGGTTGGCGGATAGTCGTCGCGATCGCCGACGTCGCAAGTTACGTCAAACCCGGCGACCCGCTAGACAAGGCGGCGGTTGAGCGCGGAACGTCCGTCTATTTTCCGGACCGAGTCGTCCCCATGCTTCCCGAATCCCTCTCGAACGGTTGGTGTTCGCTGGTCCCGGGCGAAGACAGGCCGTGCCTCGCCGCGGAAATCCGGATCGACGCCCAAGGCAAAATTCGTAGCCATCGTTTTCTGCGCGCATTGATACGTTCCGCCGCGCGCCTGACTTACGAACAGGTGCAGGCCGTCAGAGACGGAACGCCTGACAGCATGACCGAACCGCTGCTCAAAGACGTCATCGGGCCGCTTTACGGGGCCTACGAAGCGCTATCGCGGGGCCGTGACAGCCGAGGGACTCTCGACATCGATGTCGCGGAACTGGAAATTTCACTCGGCGAGGACGGCCACGTCGCGACAATCGAGCCAAGGTCGCGACTCGACAGCCACCGTCTAATCGAAGAGTTCATGATTACGGCTAACGTTGCTGCCGCGGAAAGTCTGGAGGACAAGGGCGCTCCCGTCATGTACCGCGTGCACGAACCGCCGTCGCTCGATAAACTCGAAGCGCTGCGCCAGTCCCTCGCATCGCTCGGTTTAAAGCTACAACGCGGCAGCGCCATAAAACCGATACAGCTCGCCGGCATATTGCGGCAGGCCGCGGACAGCGGACATGTAGACTTGGTGAACAGCCTGGTGTTGAGGAGCCAATCGAAAGCCGTTTACAGCCCCGAGAATCTCGGTCATTTCGGTCTCTCACTACAGCGTTACTGCCATTTCACGTCGCCGATACGCCGCTATCCCGACATTCTGGTTCACCGTGCGCTGATCGCCGCGCACGGGCTCGGCGCCGGAGGTCTGACGGAGGGCGCCGCCGACCGTTTCGAGGAGCTGGGCGAGAAGACTTCAATGACGGAGCGGCGCGCGGAAGCGGCGGAACGGGAGGCGAGAGACCGCTATGTCACGGCGTTCCTGTCGGATCGCGTCGGCGCCCGATTCCCGGGCCGAATAACGGGAGTCACGCGTTTCGGCCTGTTTGTAACCCTGAACCAGATCGGTGCCGACGGTCTGATCCCGATCAGCACGTTACCGAACGATTATTACCATCACGACGAAACAGAGCACCGATTGATTGGGCGCGATTCCGGATTGACCTACACGCTCGGCGAATCTGTTCTGATCGCGCTGCGCGAAGCGAACATCGACACGGGAGGCCTGGTTTTCGAGATTATCGAAGGCGGGGCGCAATTGAGCCGCGACAAGCGTCCAGCCCGGAAGTCTACACGAATGGGTAAAAGGAGAAACAAGGGCCATCGCGCGCGACGATAACGCCAGCCTATGGAAATTCTGCCGGCGACTGTCTAGTTTCGGCTGATGAAGGGGATCGAGCGAGCGATGATCCGAGACGACGCATTGACGAGACGATCCATGTCTCCGCCGACGGACGGTTGGGGAAGCAGGTGGCCGCTCTTGCGATACGCGGCGCTTGCCACATTCCTCGCCCTAGCCGCTTGCGCAGCGTCGAATACGACGAAGCCTGTCGTCGAGAAACCCGCCGACAAAACAGAAATCGCACGGATTTACGCCACCGTTCTCGACCATGTTCACAGTATGTATCTCGAAGAGATTTCTGTGGAGCGGCTGGCGTTATCCGGCTTGTCCGGCCTTGCTAAGCTCGAACCCGACGCTACCGTCCGGCGTGACGGAAACCGTGTCACCTTGTTGATCAGCGGCACGTCGGTCGGCTCCGTCGCGTCATCGGGGCAAAACGATTCCGAGGGTTGGGCGTCGGCGATCGAAGACCTTATCGGTACCGGACGCAAGGTATCGACCAAGCTGGCAGCCGCAAAGATAGAGCAAATCTACAAAGTCACTATCGATTCGTTGTTGAGCGATCTTGACCGCTATTCACGCTACGACGGCAAGTTAGCCGGCCGACGGAACCGGGAAACCAGGGAGGGGTTCGGCGGTATCGGAATTTCCATCGTTCAACATGAGGAAGGCATTCGCGTCAAAGCGGTGACCGCCGATCTGCCTGCATTTCGTGCCGGAGTCGTTGCCGGTGATCTCATCATCAACGTCGACGGTACACCCCTGCGCGGACTCTCGTTACGTCGAAGCGTACGATTGCTGCGCGGCCCGTTGGGCAAACCGGTCCAGGTTACGGTTCAGCGAGAGAGCCGGCCCGACGCCTTCGTACTGACGATTTCCCGAACGCGGATCATTCCCACGACAGTGCATTACCAACCCCGGATCCGCTATGCCTACCTGCGCGTGACCGAGTTCAATAAAGACACGACGGCCGAATTGCGGGCGGGCGTCGAAAAAGCGGTCCGCGAACTCGGGGATGCGCTCGACGGGCTGGTTATCGACCTGAGGGGAAATCCAGGCGGGCTGCTCGATCAGTCGGTCAGCGTGGCCGATTTGTTTCTCCAAGAAGGCCGCATCAGCACAACGCGCGGCCGGCACCCGGATAGCCTGCAGCTTTTCGACGCGTCCGTGGTTGAAATCGCGCAGGACATACCGATCGTCGTGTTGGTCAATGGCGCATCCGCTTCGGCGTCGGAAGTGCTGGCCGCTGCATTGCAAGATCACGGCCGCGCCGTGCTGGTCGGCAGCAGAAGTTTCGGCAAGGGAACGGTGCAGACGGTCATTCGGCTGCCCAACGACGGCGAATTGATACTCACATGGGCGCGTTTGCTCTCACCTTCCGGATACGACCTTAACCGCATTGGCGTCGTTCCGACGCTTTGCACCAGCGGCGCGAAGGACATCGTCAGCGTTCTCAAGCGGACTATTGTCCCAGACACCCCCCGTCAGCAAATCGCAACAAACCAGCTCGCTTTGAATGAGTACCGCGAGTCTGCCGGGAAACGTTGCCCATGGCAGCCGCGTGAGGGTGAAGATATTGACATCGCCGTCGCGAAGCGGATTCTTGCTAAACCTGAACTCTACAAACACGCGTTAGGGCACTCCGCGCCGACCGCGGGGAGCTAATCAATGTCAGATTGCCGGTCGCGGGCCCAATCGAGGCGTCCCGTACATCCAAGAGATGCGTCAAGCGTCGTTTTGCTGCGCGGTTCCAAATCGGATCCGGAAGTCCTGCTTGGACGCCGTCGGCTGGACGCGCGGTTTATGCCGGGGATCTATGTTTTTCCAGGTGGCCGGGTCGACCGTGCCGACTACCGTCATGCAGCGTCGGCTGCGATTAGGAAAGTCGTGCTGGAAAAACTTGCAAGGCACTGTCCGGCAGGCCGGGCGCGCGCTTTGATCTGGGCTGCACTTCGGGAAACCTGGGAGGAATCAGGCAGGAACAATTTTTTGTCCGGGCTGAAGGTGCGAGATGAGGGAGCGCGCACCTGCTGAAGGTGATTTGGGTCGTTTCCAAGCTTGGCTTGACGACGTCATGAGAGCCGCCTGACTCCGCCGAGCGGCGTTTTTTGGCACG
>JAKZTB010000272.1:0-8157 GCA_047517345.1 Alphaproteobacteria bacterium | reverse complement strand
AGCAGTTCTCGACCTTTCGGCGTCAGGCGGGCATTCTTGTGCACGTTCATTCGGTCCTCCTCGATTGGCTTCTGTCTTCACAAACATCAGCTTTTCAGAGTGGGATCGAATGAACAACCTCGTGAGAACTCACATCTAGGTTCCCGCGGCGAAGTATTCGCCCCGTGTCGCGAACGTATAGTCCCCTTCAAGCGTCATGAGGCCGACAAACACCATCACCAACACCGGCGGCAGCAAAATGGCGTAGGCAAGGGCCAGCCGCTCCCACCGCATATGCATGAACACGGCGACGATGAATCCCGCTTTCAGCATCATGAAGAGGAGGATCAAGCTCCACCTCAGGTAACTCTCGACATGGAAGTAATCGACGAGATACGAGAACAGGCTGAGGACAAACAGCAATCCCCAGACCCAGAGATAAACGGAGATCGGATGTTCTTGTCCCTCATGTTGCGCCATGATTGTTCCTTACCAAAGATAGAAAACTGCAAAGATGAATACCCACACCAGATCGACGAAGTGCCAATACAGACCCATGATTTCGACGGTCTCGTAGTTTCCTTTCCGGCTGGTGAAAAAGCCACGCGTGCTTTTGTCGAAATCCCCGCGCCAGACCTTTCGCGCGATAATAAACAGGAACAGCACCCCGACCGACACGTGGAAGCCATGGAAGCCCGTAATCATGAAAAAGGCCGAGCCGAATTGGTGCGCGCCGTACGGGTTGGTCCAGGGACGGACCCCTTCGTCCACGATCAGTTTGGTCCACTCGAAGGCCTGCATGCCGACGAATGACGCGCCGAAAAGGGCAGTCACTAATATCAAGATCGCGGTTGTCTTGCGATCGTGCCGATAGCCGAAATTTACCGCCATGGCCATCGTCCCGCTGCTGCTGATCAGGATAAAGGTCATGATGGCGATCAGGATGAGCGGAATCGGCTCGCCACCGAAACTCAGGGCGAAGATTTCACTTGGGTTGGGCCACGGCACCGTTGAGGATATTCGCACGGTCATGTACGAAAGCAAGAAACAGCTGAAGATGAAAGTATCGCTGAGGAGGAAGATCCACATCATGGCCTTGCCCCACGGGACATTCTTAAACGCCCGTTGGTCCGAGGACCAGTCGGCGGTGAAGCCTTTCATTCCGTCGGGCCGCAGCAGGGGGGCGCCGTTTTCGTCAAGCGCAGCATTTGCCATGTGTTCTCAGTCCTCTCTTACGTAAACAACAGTAGAGCGAAAAAAATCAGCCAAACCAGGAGCAGGAAGTGCCAGTAAACGGCGCACAACTCCACGCTCTGGCGGATGCGGCCCACTTTGCCATCGTCGTTGTTCCACAACTTGGCGCTGGTCTTGCCCAAAGCCACCAAGCCGCCCGCCAGGTGAACACCGTGTATCGCGGTCAACAGGTAAAAGAACGCGTAGGCCGGATTTGTCGCCGCGAAATACCCTGTGCCGACCAGGTCCCGCCACACCAAGAGCTGCCCGACCAGGAAGGCGAAAGCAAAGGCGCCCCCCGCGATCAGACCGGTCTTGACGCGGTCAACCTGTCCCTTGCGCGCGCCGACACACGCCGAATGCAGCGCGATGCTGCTCAAGATCAGCATCATGGTGTTCGGCCACAACAACCAAGGATCGGGCAGGGAGCGCCAGTCGCCGAGCGACATCCTCTCGGCGTAGGCAACGACCAGGATCGAGAACAGGACCCCGATAACCGCGAGAAACACCCGCAGGCCGACCGATGACGTGGGCAGGAAAAACGCGCCGCCGCGGATATCGACGACAGTATCCTGCCCCGCCAACCAGGGTTTCTCGGTCAGTTGACGAAAAAAACTCACGCGGCGGCCTATTCAGCGGCTTGCGCGCTCGACACATCGGGACCACTGTCGACGGTCGCCCGTGCCGGCGGCTGGTTTTGCGGAATAAAGTCGTCGTCCGCGCCCGGCACGCCGTAGTCGTAAGCCCAGCGATAGACCGACGGCAGCGTCTTGCCGAAGTTGCCATGCCCGGGCGGGAATTCTTCGGTTTGCCATTCCAGCGAGCACGCCTTCCAGGGATTGCGTTCCGCGGTTTTGCCCCGATACGCGCTCCACACCATATTGAACAGGAAGACAATTTGCGCAAAGCCCACGATCAGCGCCACGACCGTGACAAAGGCGTTCAGCGTCTCGGCCGATTCCGGGATGAAGGTTGTTTCACCCATTTCGTAGTACCGGCGCGGTACGCCCAGGAAGCCGAGATAGTGAATCGGGAGGAAAATCATATAGGCGCCGAGGAAGGTGACCCAGAAGTGAAACTGGCCCATCGCTTCGTTCAGCATCTTGCCGGTGATCAGCGGATACCAGTGGTATATCGCCCCGAACACAACGAGAAGCGGCGCCACCCCCATGACCATGTGGAAATGGGCGACGACGAACATTGTGTCCGACAGCGGCACATCGACGACGACATTGCCGAGGAACAGGCCGGTGATGCCGCCGTTGACGAACGTGACGATGAACGCAAGAGCGAACAGCATCGGCAAGGTGAACTGGATGTTGGCGCGCCACAGAGTCAGCGTCCAGTTGTAAACCTTGAGCGCCGTGGGAACGGCGATGATCAGCGTGGTGGTGGCGAAGAAGAACCCGAAATACGGGTTCATGCCGCTGACATACATGTGGTGCGCCCATACGATGAAGCTGAGGGCGCCGATTACCACGATCGCCCAGACCATCAACCGATAGCCGAAGATGTGGCGCCGCGCGTGGACGCTGAGTAGGTCGGACACGATGCCGAAAGCCGGCAAGGCGACGATGTAGACCTCGGGATGGCCGAAAAACCAGAACAGGTGCTGAAACAGCACCGGGCTGCCGCCGCCGTAATCGAGATATTCGCCCATCGAGACGATCGCCGGCATGAAGAAGCTGGTCTCCAGGATCTTGTCCAGCGTCATCATCACGGCGCCGACGAACAAGGCGGGAAACGCCAACAACGCCAAGATGGTCGCCACGAATATGCCCCATACCGTAAGCGGCATGCGCATCAGCGACATTCCCCGCGTGCGCGCCTGCAGCACCGTCACCACATAGTTCAACCCGCCCATGGTGAAGCCGACGATGAAAAGAGCGAGCGAGATGAGCATCAAGATGATGCCGCCATTCGAGCCCGGCGTGCCGGGCAGAATGGCCTGCGGCGGGTATAGGGTCCAGCCGGCGCCTGTCGGCCCGCCCGGGACGAACCAACTCGCCACCAGCACCAGCACGGCGAGCAGATAGACCCAGTAGCTAACCATGTTTACGTAGGGAAAGACCATATCGCGCGCGCCGACCATGAGCGGGATCAGGTAGTTGCCGAAGCCGCCCAGGAACAGCGCGGTGAGCAGGTAGATCACCATGATCATGCCGTGCATGGTGATAAACTGGTAGTAGTCTTCCGCCTCGATGAAAGTGAAGATTTCCGGGAATCCAAGCTGCAGCCGCATCAACCACGACAGCACCAACGCCACCAATCCTATCGAGCCCGCGGTGGTCGCGTATTGAATGGCGATTACTTTGGCGTCTTGGCTAAAGACGTATTTCGTGACCCAGCTTTTCGGATGATAAAGATCGACTTCTTCGACCTCGGCGGGTGCGACATACGCGTTTTCATCATGTGCGACGGTGGCCATTGAACTACCCTCTTCGCTTCTAATTAATCGGGTTCTATCGGTTCGAGTTTTCTTGCGCGGGCTCCACGGTATCCTTACTCGAAACCAGTTTTACGCCTTCCGCCGCGTCCGTCGCGGCCAAGGATTGCGCAAATGTTGGCTGCTCGTTCAACCATGCCTCGAAGGCGCTCTTTTCCTCCACGACGACCGTGCCGCGCATGGCGTAATGCCCCGTGCCGCATAGTTCGAAGCAGAGTATGTCGAATGTCCCGGTTCTGGTGGGCGTGAGCCAGAAGTATGTGATCATGCCCGGGACGATGTCCATCTTGGCCCGGAACTCGGGCACGTAGAAATTGTGCAGGACGTCCAAGGAGCGGAGCAACACGTTGACCGGCCGGCCGAGCGGGAGGTGCAGCTCATCGCCGTCCACCAGGATGTCGTCTTGGCCGTTGGGATCTTTCGGATTGATGCCATACGGGTTGTCGTCGCTAACGTTCCGCGGGTCGGTTGTGCCCAGGACGCCGTCCTTCCCGGGGAGACGGTAACTCCAACTCCACTGCTGGCCCAAGGCCTCGACTTCCGCAGCGTCGGGGGGGACCGTGACAAACTGGTTCCAAACGAACAGGCCGGGCGTCAACATGGCGACCACGCCTACCGTGGTGAGTATGGTGAGCCACCATTCCAATTTGCTATTTTCCGGTCGGTACTCCGCCCGGGCTTCCTTCCGGTAACGGAAGCGGATACAGCAATAGGCCATAAATAAAATAACGGCGATGAAAACGACGCCGGTGATCCAGAATGTGAGAACGATCGTGTCGTCGATGTAGCCCCAGTTCGAGGCAATGGGCGTCCACCACCACGGACTCATGAAGTGGAATACGACGGTGCCGACAGCTACCAGTATCAGGGCGAGCGCAACAATCATCCACTAAAATCCTTCAGGTATTTGGATGAACTCGACGGTGCTTTTTTTCTTTTTTACGGAACGGACTCTAATCAATTTGTTTTATTTGGTCTAGTGGATAAAAACTGACATCTAACATCGGGTCCCCATATGTTAGAATTGATCCACCATGCACAACCGGACACAGTTTGAATTAATTTTCCCCGCCGCTTCGAAGGCTAGGCATTGGCTAATTGCTTGCGTCCGGCGGCGGTGCTTCAATGACGGGCGAGAAGCGGCGCGCGCGGACTTCACGAATCCAAATGATATCAATAAGATATAGCAGGATCGAGCAATTGTTGAGGCGCCGAAGGCGATCAACCCCGATCCGCTCTAAATCGCTCGCAGATGAACGCCGCCGCGCCCCGATTGGGATTACCGGGCCGCGTCAGTTTCCCACGACCTTGCGATACATATGCCAGGTCGCATGACCGAGCACCGGCACGACGATCGCGAGGCCGACCCCAAAGGGAATGGAGCCGATCAATAGGACGGTGGCGACGACGAAGCCCCAGACCGCCATCGTGACCGGGTTCGCGAGCACCGCCCTGATCGACGTCCGCGCCGCCATCACGGGGCCGACGTGGCGGTCGAGAATCATCGGGAAGGACACGACGCTGAGGGTGAGCACCACGGCCGCGAAGACGAGGCCCAAGCCGCAGCCAACGATTATCATCGTCCAGCCGGCGGTGGTCGTGAAGAGCATGTTGGCGAGCTGCCCGATCGACTCGGGCACCAACAGGTCGGAATCCGCCTCCGTGGTGTCGACGAGCTGGGCCGGAATCAGGCCCGACGAGACGCCGAAATTCGCCTCGTAGACCATCTGCGCCCCGGCCAGCCACAAGATGTAAATCACCATCAGCAGGAGGCCGAGCACCGTGATAGGGCCAATAGTCGATAATTTGAGGACGTCGAAGACATGCATGCGCGACTGGTCGAGCCCGTATTCGCGACGCCGGCTTAGCTCGTACATGCCGGTCGCGACCACCGGGCCGATCAAGGTGTATCCGGCGAGGAGTGGAAAGACGAGCGGCACGATGTCGTACCCGGCGTACGCTCGCGCGGCTATTAGAGTGACTAAAGGGTATATCATCGCAAGGAAAACCAAATGAGTCGGCATTTCCTTGAAGTCATCGAGACCCTTGTCCCAAACCTCCTTGAGGTCCGCTACTTTTATCGTATGGATTATGGGCTGCGGAGACGTTACACCCGCCGCCGCAAACGATTCTTCGTTCGCCATCGTTGTGCCTCCTGAACCGCATAGCCGGGCGGCCGCCACTCCGAAGGCGACACGGATCGTCCCCTCCGAACGCTGGTCACATCACGCTGCGACCCCGCTGCTTTTTTCAGTATAGGCGACTCGCTCGGATTTGTCGCCACGCCTCTGCACCGAGCATTCATGAGCCTGGGTTTCCCCGATAGACCGTCAAACGAACGACCCGCGGAAGTGATGTTGCCTCGCCACTGCAAATTGGACAAAATGGAAATTGAACCGAGAGCCAAAGGGGCAATCTCGGATTAATCGAGCCGGCGAGACCATTGCCGCAGGCGGGTTTTTCGCGTTAGATCTTCGACGGAGAGCTGATAATGAAGAAATTTCTTCTCCTTGCATGCGCGCTGGCGTTAACGGTGGGCAGCGCGTCCGCCGCCGACGTGACCGCGGGCAAGAAGGTGTTCAAGAAATGCAAGACCTGCCATTCGCTGAAACCGGGCAAGAAGAAGGTCGGTCCATCGCTGTACGGCATTGTCGGCAAAAAAGCCGCGAGCGTGAAAAAATACAAATATTCCAAGGCGATGAAAAAGGCGAACATCACCTGGGATGAAAAGACCCTGGACGCCTATCTCACCAAGCCGAAGAAGTTCGTCAAGGGAACGAAAATGACTTTCGTGGGCCTGAAAAAGCAGGAGGATCGCGACAATGTCATCGCCTATATCAAGGCAGAATCCAAATAGCCGCGCCTCGCGGCTCGGCGGGACCGTATCCGGCGCCTCCGGCCGCTGAAGAGGCACACCCGACCCGTCCACCGAACCGATGCGGCAACGCTGGCGCTCGCCTTTACAGTGCGCGCGGTCGCCACGGCGGGGCGGCTCCTTGTCGCGGCGGCGAAATCGTCGCGGCGCTTCAGTCGTCCAGGGTTCGTATCAGTCTCCATACGCCATACATAACCAGCGCGCATATGATCAGTCCGACGATCGCTCCAGCCCAGTACATCGTTCGCCCCGTGTCATCCGGCTTCTCGCTACTTTCGCGCGTCGATACCCGTTCCTACTTGATTGCCATGCGTCAATCGGAGCGGCTGTCTTCAAACGCCCATTTATGCGGCGGTTCAGTTGGGCGAAGGGCGACGCTTTCCGGCCGATGGCGCCTCAAATTTTCCGGCCGCGAACGACGTGAATTCGATGCGCTGATCGCGCGACACCGTAGCCTGATTAATTTACCAGCCCGATCCACACGCCCACGAATCCCAACACCAGGATAACAGTCCCGATTATCACAGCAACATATCCCACTTTTTTCAACTCAAAATCATCTGCCATCGCTACCGCCCATTGTTATTCGGTTTCAGGATCTAGGAGCATTTCCCATCGGTTAGACTCCAACATTTTGTACCGTCATCAATGCCAGAGCCGGACCGGCATTCAGGCGGGAATTGTCAATCGGAACCCACCTGCCAGTATACGCGAATTCCCTTCGATTCAAACACCCCTGCCGGTTCATTTGCCGACGGGATGATCGTGCACGTGTACGTCGGTCGCGTCGGCCCGTTCGAGGATTTCGCAAGCCCTCTTTTCGTGCTCGATGTCGACGGTACGCACCCACAACACGATTCCGCCATGCTCAAGCTGTTCGCCCAGATAGTCTCTCTGGCGATGCGCCACAATCCCGGCGAAGATGCCGCCGACACAGGCGCCGCCGATGCCCATGATGCCGGACCAGAGAACGGTTTCGAGTGTCGATCCGCCGGACGCCGTAACTGTGGCTCCGGTCGCCACCGCACCAATAAAACACGGTATTCCTACGATTGCCGCCTTCGCCTCGGTCAGCGAATCCGTACCGATATACGCCCTGGTCGGGACATCGGGATCGTCCTCAAGCTCCGAAACGTTATCATAGCTATGGCCGAGCCGTTGCTCGACCTCCTTCTGGCGCTTGAGAAGGCTCAAATCCGCCCGATCGAACCCCGATATCATAAGTTCGTCCGCGGCGGCCCGCATCGACGTCATGTCCCCGAAAACGCCGACGGCTTCGCGCACATTTTCATGTGCCATGACCGATTCCTCTGTTGTTCAAGAAGGTGCACGACCGCCAGAACTTTGCCGAACTTTCGTTAATACGACAAGTTTAATATCGATCCAGACAGCAACCATTGTTGCCAGATAGTCTGAGACCACCTCAGGTCTTGGTAGGCGCGTCGTCGAAAAAGCACTTGATCTCGCCAAGGAACGTGGGTTGGTTGCTTGCCTATCCGGTTAACGCCCATGACCGCTACATGTAGGGTGCCGCCACTCTCCCGAGTAAAGCTCGGCATAGGTTGGAGCAGAGGTGTCGCCCGCGATGCCGAGCAATGAGCGGAAGGCGTTGAACGGGTAGAAC
>JAKZTB010000271.1:0-7592 GCA_047517345.1 Alphaproteobacteria bacterium | reverse complement strand
CTTATTGCGCCAGCTGGAGCCGTTCTGGTCGCTCAGATGGTCCTCATCGTCTCGGAGGATGGCGAAACCGCCTTCGTCGCGTTATGTTTCGCCGTCGAGTGAAACCCGGTCAATAGCGCCTTTTTCAACGGGCTGTTAAGCAGAAAAGCGGTAATTTTAGCACAATTTCAAAGCGCAATCGCGTACCGTTCAATCGAATCGAATACACCCTCGATTGTTAACCAAGGGTCTGGACGACTCTGTCATGGCATATGACCTTGAACGATTAAACATCCTTCTCATCGAAGATGATGCGTCGATGCGCGCGCTGGTTCGCGATATGTTATACGCGTTCGGAATTAGCAACGTTCAAACCGCCCAAGAAGGCAGCAAAGCTTATGCGGAACTGCGACATTTCCCGGCGGATATCGTCATTACAGATTGGGTCATGGACCCGCTTGATGGCATTGATTTCACCCGAATGGTGCGCACGGCACCGGATAGTCCCAATCCGTTCGTTCCGATCATCATGCTTACCGCGCATTCGTCCATCGAACGCGTTATCCAAGCGCGCGACAGTGGTGTAAACGAGTTTTTGGCGAAGCCGGTAACGGCGAAGGGCCTTTATACCAGAATATCGACGGTTATCGAAAATCCGCGGCAATTCGTTCGCGCATCGGAGTATTTCGGCCCGGACCGCCGCCGCACGGTGAAAGAATTTATGGGAATGGAACGTCGCAGCGAGGACGAGGAATAGTGTTCCACGCGTCGCGAATTTTGAACTCCAGCGCCTATCCCGACGGGATGTTGAATTTTGCGGGGGTCGCAACTGCGTGCGGGACCTGATAATAACGTACAATGAGTTGCTCGGCGTTATCGGGAGACGAGGCCATGGCCGAAACCGAGGGTAATGAGGACCGCAAGCATAAAAAGGGCGGTAAGGCGGAATATATAACGCCGCCGCATACGATCCGTACGAAAGTAAGCGGTGGCGGCCCGCTGTCCAGTCAGATGCTCAAAAAAGCGGAAGAAGTGGTCCAGAAACACGCTGAAAATATATCGAACGCGCGCAAGATCAAGTCGATGCGCTTGTCGAGGTCGTGCGCGAGGCCCAAGCGGCACCGGGCGATAAAACAAAAATTTTTGAAAAGATATTTCTGCAGGCACACGATATCCGTGGTCTTGGCTCGACATTCGGCTATACGCTCGTGACAAATATAGCCGCGTCATTATGCAATTTCATCGAGACAGTGGAGACACACGACGACGGCGTGATGGAAGTCTTGAATGCCCACGTCGACGCGCTCCGAGGTATGATCGGAAACGACGTGAAAGGCGACGGCGGGCCAATCGGGCGCGAGATTCTCGATGGTCTAACGCGAGCGGTCGCCAAAAATTCGCCGAAACCCGACCAAGATAATAATCAACAATAAGGCACCCTAATCCGGCAATTGGCCAGGCAATCTACCGCCGCAACGCACGGACGAGATGTACTTCGCTAGTCCGGTCGCAGGATCGCTCTCGATATAGACACCGCAAAACGTCCCCTCGCCGTCCGCCGGCTTCATTCTTTCACGCGGTAGTTTTCTCAGAAAATTGCCGATCGACACTTCTTTCTGCATACCGATTACAGAGTCGTAATCGCCGCACATTCCGGCGTCCGTCTGATAGGCGGTCCCGTTGTTCAAGATGAAAGCGTCTGCGGTCGGGACATGTGTGTGCGTTCCGACAACCAGCGTCGCGCGCCCATCCGCCAAATGGCCGATCGCCATTTTCTCGCTCGTAGCCTCGCCGTGTACATCGACTATTACCGCGTCAAAGCCCGACTTTTTCGGATGTGCGGGGGGTAATTGTTTCTCAAGTTCAGGAAAAGGATCGTCCAGCAACTCCATGAAAAGGCGCGTCATAATGTTGATTACCTTGATTTTTCTTCCGGCGCCGTCTGTAAAAATTCCGGCGCCGCGCCCTGGTGTCGAAGGTGGAAGGTTCGCCGGCCGTAAGAGGCGATCGTCACTGTTCATTTGCGGAATGATGTCCGGCTTATCCCAGGTATGATTTCCGCCGGTTATGACATCGACACCGGCTGAAAATAGTTCTTTGCAGGTTTTTTCGGTCATGCCGAACCCATGCGCGGCGTTTTCGCCGTTGGCGATTACGAAATCGAGCCGAAGCCGCGCGCGTAAATCCGGCACGTGTTTCGCGATCGCTTCTCGGCCCGATCGTCCGACGACATCGCCGCAAAAAAGTATTCTCATGTTTCCCCTCGTTCGGGCTTTATCGCACCGTTTTCGGTGACGATACGGTCCAGCTTCGTGTCGTTCTCGTCGTGCGGCACTGCGGCGACCTCTTGTACGGCATAAGCTATGCCGACCGCCAACACGGGCTGCAGTTCGCGAATCGATTTAATCGACAAGTCATAATATCCCCCGCCGTAACCCAGCCGGTTTCCCACTCGGTCGAATGCGAGTAACGGTGCGAGAACAATATCCGGGCGCATGGCTGGCGCATCGGAACTCGGCTCCAGGATACCGTACGGTCCTTTATGCAAATCGCTCGCCCTATGCCAGCGACGGAAGATGAGTGGATTCCGCCGTTTCACCACGACAGGCAGCGCAATTTCGAAGCCCCTTTCCAACAACGACTCCAGAAGCGGAAGAACGTTTGCTTCTCCCCCGATCGGAATATATCCGGAAATCACGATTCCGGATGGAACTTCGATATTACGCAAAAAGGATTCCGCCAGACGTTCGCCGATATCGTTGCTTGCCGCCGCCGCGTCGCGCTTTTTCGCGGCTTCGGTTCGCAAAAGCCGCTTTTGCGCAACAATCGATGACATGGGCGAAATCCGGTTTCAGAAAAATAGTTGGCGGCGCCGCACCGGCCGTCGGCCGGGTCAAACCCTCAAGGACCTGGGTAACCAGGTGGGTGCCATGTGCCGAAACCAGGATTCCGACAGGGACAGCTCCCTAGAGCAAATTATCGCCCCTGGGGTATGGTGGCCTAACGCACCGGGCAGCAACCGCCTACCAATACCTAAGACGCTTCCAGCCGCGCGGCAATAGTTTCCGCTCGATCGGCCAGGCGTTCGAGCTTTTCCGCCATTGAATCAGCGGTATCCTGGCGCTCTGTCGCCTCGGTTGCCGGGTCCGCTTCCGCTTGTACCGCTGCGAGCTCGGCATAAGCATCCGACAGCTCGTCGGAAACGACCAGACTCGCCATCAGCAAGAGCCGGGCGTCGCCGATCTGTCCGACCGATTCGACAAGTTCTTCAACGCGTACTTTCACATAATCAGCAAGACGGCCGATATGTTCCTCCTGCCCTTCTTCGCAGGCGATCGTATAGTTCCGTCCATTTATGGTGACGCTTAGCTCCGACATCGCGGCTACCGCGCCTGCAAAATTCGTTGCAATCGGTCAATCGCCTGATCCAGACGGCCGGCAATCTCGCTATGCCGTGTACGCAGTTCCTGATTTTCATTTTCCAGCGCGACGAGGCGCGCGCCGGAACCGCGGTCGTTTGCGGGATTAACGGCGGCGGCATCGACCCGAGCCATTGCTTTATCAAGGCGTTCTTCGGCAGTTTTAAATCGTGAGCTCATGAATAACCGTGCCTAATCGTATCAACACGTGCCGATTCTCTGCCAACCGCTTACTGGCTGTGCGGGGGACCTTAAGCGGCGCATTCATGATCGTCAACCAAGGCCTTGATTGTACTCCAACGCGGACGAATTCGAGGCTGCGCGACAGCTGTTCGCCTGAATTATTCGCGAAGGCAAAACATCGTTGACGCGTTGCATGTCGCTCGGCATGTTGCCAACCGACTGCGATGATCGCGTGGTCGCTATTTTCCCTATGTCAAGGGCCCCAAGATGACGCGCGCCGAATTGACGACAAAAACAGCCGTCGCACATGACGAAATGGCCAATGCGATCCGCGTCCTTTCCATGGATGCTGTTCAAGCCGCCAGCAGCGGCCACCCCGGCATGCCCATGGGTATGGCGGATATCGCGACCGTACTATTCAAGGATTTCATGAAGTTCGATCCTGCACATGCCGACTGGCCTGACAGGGATCGGTTTGTCCTATCGAACGGTCACGGTTCGATGCTGCTTTACGCTCTGCTCTATCTAACCGGCTTTCCGGACATCAATATCGGCCAGATCCGGAATTTTCGGCAACTGGGAAGCCGGACCGCCGGGCATCCCGAATTCGGCCACGCCCGAGGAATCGAAACAACGACAGGGCCGCTTGGCCAAGGCGTCGCGACAGCGGTTGGAATGGCACTCGCAGAGCGGATGCTTGCGGCCCGGCACGGCGCCGAAATAGTCGACCACTACACCTATGTATTCGCCGGCGATGGTTGCCTGATGGAGGGCATCAGCCATGAAGCGGTATCGCTCGCCGGGCATTTGAAACTGGGCAAGCTGATCGTCTTGTTCGATGACAACGAAATCTCGATCGACGGTCCGACCGGCCTTTCCGTGGGTGACGATCAAATCGCACGTTTCAAGGCCTGCGGTTGGGAGGCCAGCCGCATCGACGGACATGATCCGAAATCGATCGCGGATGCTATTGACGCCGCCCGTAGAAGCGAACGCCCGTCTTTAATAGCGTGCCGTACGACGATCGGTTACGGGGCGCCGAACAAGCAAGGGACCGCAGCGACGCACGGTGCGCCCCTCGGTGAGGAAGAAGTAGCGGCCGCGCGCCGCCAACTTGATTGGTCGCACGACCCGTTTGTGATCCCAAACGACATCATCCACGCTTGGCGCGGCATTGGCGAACGCGGCGTAAATGCGCGGCGCGCATGGCAGTCCCGTGTCGATACCTTGACGGCAGATGAAAAAGACGATTTCGAAAACGCCATCGCGGGCAGGTTGCCGGATGGCTGGCTGCCTGCATTTCAAACTCATATCGATGCCGTTGCCGCGGAGAAGCCGAAGATCGCAACGCGGCAGGCTTCGCAGAGGGCATTGGACGCACTCGCCGGGATCATTCCCAATTTGGCGGGCGGTTCCGCGGATCTGACCGGTTCGAATCTGACCAAAGCAAAAGGCATGGAAGCGGTTACCGCGGATAATTACGCCGGCGGCTACATCTATTACGGTGTCCGAGAACACGGAATGGCAGCCGCGATGAACGGCATCGCTCTGCATGGCGGGCTTATCCCGTATGGCGGTACGTTCCTGATCTTCACCGACTACGCCCGGCCCGCCATACGGCTGGCGGCTCTTATGGGACAAAGGGTGATCTACGTCATGACCCACGATTCCATCGGGCTCGGCGAAGACGGCCCGACACATCAGCCGGTCGAGCAACTTGCCAGTTTGCGAGCGATACCGAATTTAAACGTATTTCGCCCCGCGGATGCGGTCGAAACCGCGGAATGCTGGACGTTGGCGTTGCAAGCGGAATCAACGCCGTCGGTTCTCGCGTTGACACGGCAAGGTGTGCCGACCCTGCGAACTTCGCAAACGTCGGAAAATCTTTGCGCTCGGGGCGCCTATTTGCTCGAGGAAGCCGAAGGAGATCGGCGCGTTACATTGCTTGCCACTGGTTCGGAAGTAAGTCTTGCATGCGATGCCCGCGACATACTCCAAGCCGAAGGAATTGGTACGGCCGTCGTTTCGATGCCCTGCCATGAGCTGTTCGATAGGCAGGACAAAACTTATCGGGAATCGGTACTTGGTACGGGATCCGTACGGATCGGCGTAGAAGCGGCCGTCGTGCAAGGCTGGGAGCGTTATATCGGTTTCGATGGCGGGTTTATCGGGATGTCGGGATTCGGTGCTTCGGCGCCTGCCAGCGACCTGTATCCTCATTTTAGGATTACGGCGCAGACTGTGGCGGATGCCGCACGGCAACGCGTATAAGACGACACTCAGGAACGAGGAGAGAAATCAATGGCAGTTCGAGTGGCAATCAACGGATTTGGGCGAATCGGACGGCTCGTGCTGCGCGCAGCGATGGAATCGGGCCGCGACGATATCGAATTCGTCGGTGTGAACGATTTAGGCCCCGTCGACACGAACGCCCACCTCGTGAAGTACGATTCGGTCCACGGCACGTTTCCCGGCGACGTCACGTGCGGTGAAGACTGGATGGATCTTGGCCGCGGCAAGATCAAAGTCACGGCGGAACGCGACCCGACGAAACTACCCTGGGACGCGCTAGGCGTCGATGTTGCCATGGAGTGCACCGGCATTTTCACCACGCGCGAACAGGCGGCAATGCATTTGGAGGCCGGTGCCAAACGGGTTCTCGTCTCCGCCCCGGCGAGCGGTGCCGACCTTACCGTCGTCTACGGCGTCAACCATGAACAACTGACCGCAGATCATACGGTCGTTTCCAATGCATCCTGTACGACCAATTGTTTGGTCCCGGTTGCGCATGTGTTGCACCAAGCCGTCGGCATCGAGCGCGGCTTTATGACGACGGTGCATGCATTCACGGGAGATCAGGCTACGGTCGATACGCTTCATTCCGACCTGCGCCGGGCGCGTTCCGCGTCTCAATCGCTCATTCCGACCTCGACCGGTGCTGCAAAGGCCGTCGGAATCGTTTTGCCGGAAATCGCCGGCAAGCTGGACGGCACCTCGATTCGCGTTCCGACACCGAATGTATCGCTGATCGACTTCAAGTTCGACTCTTCTCGGGAGACCGACGTGGCTGAAATTAACGGTGCGATCGCACAGGCGGCGGCGGGGACGCTCAAAGGCGTACTCGAAACCAATGACGCCCCCTTGGTCTCGTCCGACTTCAATCACAATCCGGCAAGTTCGATATTCGATTTGACCCAGACCCAAGTTACCGACGGCCGGCTGGTCCGGATCTTGTCCTGGTACGACAATGAATGGGGATTCTCGAACAGGATGTCGGATACCGCCGTGGCGATGGGGAAACTCAGCTGAAGGGCGACGGCAAAGCCGTTACCGTAATCAGCCTCGCTCAGGCGGAAGCCGCGCTTGAGGCGGCGGCTGCTGCCGATGCGCCGGTCGTTTTGATGAGCGCGCCGGACGCCGCTGCAAGCGTCGGAGCGGGCTGGTTCGACGCCGTCGTCACGTTGTCGCGCGAATCCCACCCCTTGGCAAAATCCGTTGCCGTGCTGGATTGTGGCGGCGCACCCGGTGACGCCATGGCGGCATTGCGGCATGGCGTCGAAGCCATCCGCTATGAGGGCGCGAGTCAGACGCAAATCGAGGATATCGCACGAAAATGCGGTGCAAACGTCATACGGCGGCGGCCGCGGTCGCTCGATCTAAATGCCGTCGAAACGGCGGGTGGCGATTTGATTGCAGCATGCCGTGCATTGTTAGAAGATTAGCGGTCGAAACCGACCGTCGCACGAAACCCTAAAAAGGATTGAAGCTATGCTTACCGACGAGATGAAGAATTTGATCAGCGAGCATAGCGCCGGCATGGTCGCAACGATCAACGATAACGGAACGCCATCGGTGTCCCCTAACAGCCCATTGACGAAGTTGGCACTGGACACAAGCGGCCTGGTCTGATTCTTTGACGTTCTGATTTGACCGGGGGATTCGCTGATGACGATGGGACAGCAGAAGGATCGTCAGGGGGGTAGGCTGGGCGGAGATGCCGCGCTCGCCGGG
>JAKZTB010000270.1:0-9266 GCA_047517345.1 Alphaproteobacteria bacterium | reverse complement strand
CGCCGCTTCGCACCGAGCGCCATGTCCCGCACTCGATCGCCACCCTGCGCCGGCGCATCGCCCGAGCCCTCGCCCAAGCGCTGCCAAGATGTCCGTGCTGCGCACAAACGATCGCGCCACGACACACCCCGTCGACACATTCATGACGCAGTAGGACTAGGTGGAACCCGATTTGGAGTCCATCGAGGGGCGCGGCCTGCCCTAGCCGTTCTTGATCAACGAATCCAAATCGCTCATCAGATCCTGAAGATCCCCGTCCACGTCGGCGACGTCGGGCGCCGCCGGCTTCACGCCCGCGCTGTCGCGCTGGATGTCGGCAGGCTCCCGGCCGGGCATGGTCTCGACGCCAATCGCGCCGCCGAGAAGCCCGGTGAGCTCCTTGCATATCGCGAGACCGCGCCCGGTGCTGCCATACGTCCGCGTTGTCGACCCGTCGGCTTGAGACAACTTGGCGAACAGCCTGGATTGCGCTTCCGGCGAGATGCCGATGCCGCTATCGGTCACGGCGTGCCCCGCCGCGTCTCGCACGGGAAATTTGAACGAATGGCGAAATCTCGTATCGCCGTTCGAATCGATGAATGTGATTTCCGTCTCCAAGGGCTGCCTGTCAGCCAGGAGCTCGTTTAGCTGATTCCCGAGTTAAACGGACCAGCGTTGCCATCGAACGGCGACACCATCGGACGTCCGCCGCGCGATGGCCCGGTTCACCGACACTTGCTTCGCCTCAGCGGGCGCCGGGTTTCATGACGGTGTCGTAAAGGGCGTCGATGTCGATGTCCTGGGTGTCGAGGGTGCGACCGGCGAGCACGATGCGGCTGCCGTTCTGAACCAGGTTGCGGGTGTTGCCGCCCTCGATCGAGATGTCATCGGCGATGATCGTGGCGCCGCCGTATTCGGGCTTTTTGATATAAGCCGTCAGCGCCGCGAACTTCACGTTCTTGATCGAGACCTTCGATGCCTTGAGCGTCGAGCGGTCCTTGCTGGCAAGGCCGGTGCCGATGTCGTCGATGTCGGCGCCCCGGACCGTGACCGTCGACGCCTCGCCGACTGAAATCGCCTTGTCGGAGACCCGGCGGAACGTAACGTCGGTGATCTCGACCACCGACCCCGAGGTGTCAACCGCGTCGCCGCCACCGGCGGTACCGATGTTGATGAACGCCGATTTGGTGATGCGCCCGGTGGAAAAGTCGGAATCGAAGGCGTCCGACAGCGTGGTGTCGAAGGTCGTGCCGTCGATGACGAAGTCCGAGCGCACGATGTTGAGCGCGTCCTCGCCGTTGTGGCCCTTGAAGGTGGTGGCGACGATGTCGACGTCGCTCTCGTAGAACGTCAGGCCGCCGGTCAGCGACCAGCCCGGCTTCACGACGCCGGTGGTGTGGATGACGCGGGTGTGGCGGAGCGCGGACCGCGCGCCGGCGCGCATGACGGCGATGCCTTGCCACCCCTTCTTGGTGTCGGCCGGACGCAGCGTGATGGGCGCCTCGGCGTTGCCCCGGAACGCGAGCGGGCCGTGGGCGACGATGGCGACGCCGGGGGCGAAGCGCAGCGTGGTGCCGGCGCCGATGGCGAGCGTGGTGCCGGCCGGCACGACGATATCGCGCCCGACCGTGTGATCGCCGGCGGCGATGCGCAATTCGTTGTCGGCGCGGTGGTAAATGAGAAAGTGCCGATCCGCGAGCGCCGCCAATATGTCGCTCTCCGGTATCGGGCGGTCGATCCGGGGCAAAACTTCCGTGTCGGCCGAAACGGTCTTGATCTTCTCCTTGCCCGCGATATGGGAATCGACCATCAGGGCGCAGTTCGGCGCCAGGCCGTCGATCAGCTCGATCGAAACACCTTGGGGTCCGGCGGCGGGATTGGCCGGCGGCAGCCTCAGTGGCAATTGGTTCGCGGCGACCGCTTCAGTGCCACCGGTCGCGGCGCCCTTGCAATTGCCGAGATGGACGCGCTCGATGATGACCGGGGCGAGGGTGGCGTTGAACACCTCGAGGGTTCGCCGGTCACCGTCCTGGAAATCGCGGGCCAGCACCAGTTGGTTGTAGCGTTTGGGGGCGGCGCTTTCGTCATCCAAAATCCGCCGCTTCAGCATGGTGGCGCGTTTGACCAGGCGACGCATGGGGAAATTGCCGAGCAGCAGGTATTCCTTCTGGAGCCGCGGCAGGTGGCGCGCTTCGGCCTTCTTGAGCAATTTGGTGAGCTCGCCCGATCGCACGTCCGCGATCAGCGTCTTCAGGTGCGCCAGGTACGCCCGATGGATGTTTTCGTCGTTGATCAGCGTGCGGACGAACAGATCTCCGCCGCTCGAGAGGATCGACCCCCACGCCAAATGGGACGTCATGTCGAACGGCACCGGCTCGAGCAGCGCGGTCTGGGGATTGAAGTAGTAGCGCACGTTGTTCCAGCGTACGCCATGCCACGAGCCGAACAGCTCCAACACGGCGAGGAACCGCCCCATCAGCTCGGCGTCGAATGCCTGGGATGGGGGAATGCGGCCGTCGGAAAACGCCCGCATCAACCCGGCGGCGACGCGATAGTTGTTGGTCAGGGTCGGGGATTTGGCGATGCGCGCGGACTGGAACGCGTCGATCGGCGCCAGGCGGTGATCGTCGAACGGTTTGAACAGCGCCGATCCCCGCGTGCCCGCCTGAAGCGCATTGTAGTAGTGCCGTTCGGAGTAGCGCAGGATCACGCTTTCCTTGCGCCCCGAAGCCTCGAGCAATTCCTTCGCCGGATGCTCCTCGAGCGCCATGGTCCCGATATGATTTCCGTTGATGGTCAGATCGACGAAGAAATAGCGCGCCGTGATCAACCCCAGCGACTTGGTCAATGCCAGCATCATCGGCGTCAGTTGATAGTTCCGCGATACCGCCTTCTGGAGCGAGAACCGGCGCATGCCGTAAACGTGGTCCTTGCCCTTGGTGCGCACGCGGAACGACCACTTCTTGCCTTCCAGGTGATCGAGCATGTCGCCCTTGAGGCGCACCTTGACCTTGGCGGATCCGCTGGTCTTGGCGTCCGAATAGCGGATCGACGCGGGCACGAAATCGCCCTCTTCCTGGATGAGATTGCCAATCGCCAGCGCCTTGGTGCGCTTGGCGAGGATCTTCGCCCAATGCTCGAACTTGATGTCGAGCACGATCCTCGGCGTATCGACCTCGCGGAAGTAGCGTCCGGGAACGGCGCGCAGCGCGGCCGCCTTGCTCGCCCCGTGTTCGAGGAAATAGTCGAAGCCCAATGTCCGGGCGAAGAAGTTCAACGCGGTCTTGCCGACGAACTTGTTTTCCCACGCGTAACCGCCCAGCATGGCCGCCAACGCCACCACGCCGACCATGAACGAGAAGGCATAGGGCGCCAGCTTTCGCAGCAGGCCGGGGGGCTGGCTCGGTTGGGGATGTGTTTCCATCGTACGGTCCCGTCACTGGTATCATGGCCGGCGTAACCGGTCGGTTGACCGTCGGCCCGCGTCATCGCCACGCGAAATCGGTTCGCTTGCGCTTACGTGTTAACCGATAGTCTCTAACAATTGGTTTCCGGCGCGCCGGCGTGAACGGTGGGCATTGGAAGGAATCTCATGATTCCACGGTCGAATTCGGCTCCCGTGGCTCGAAGATCGCGAAGATGTATTCGTTGTCAATTTTCAAACGTGGTTAACCCGTGTCTTTGGTTAATATTCCCAACAAGATCGGCGGCATTCATGACGAGGGGCCGAGGATCGAGGCGTGGCGGAACTCAAGACGAAGGTGACGGGTGAAAGCGTCGATGACTATCTCGCGGTCATCGAAAGCGATCGGCGGCGGGACGAATCACGCTTGATCGACGCGGTCGCGCGGCGCATCACGGGTCACAAGCCGAGGATGTGGGGCGCCAGCATCGTCGGCTACGGCAGCTATCATTACAAATATGCCAGCGGCCGCGAGGGCGATTGGCTGGCAACTGGGTTCTCGCCGCGCAAACAGGCGTTGACCAAATACGTCATGCTCGGGTTCGGAAACCATGACGATCTCATGGCCCAGCTCGGCAAGTACAAGACCGGCAAATCCTGTCTCTATATCAACAAGCTCGAAGACGTCGATCTGGGTGTCCTGGAACGGCTCATCGAACGTTCGTTCAAGGACTTGCGGAACCGCTACCCGGACGAGACAGTTCGGTCCGCGGCGCGATTTCATCACAAAAACGCCAAGACACAAAAGACATTTGATCCCCCTGGTTCATAGCCCTGTGGGTCGACCTCCCACCGTCCCCACCATTCCCCCAATTTTATGAATTCCGCACGAATTTCAGTACTCGCATCTCCGCAATACCCCCGACAGCGGGCGTAAACACAATTCTTCATCGCAGTCGCTTATAGCCAAAAGCCGACATGCGAGGAACTATCGCTTTCGTAGCTATCCGACCAGGGCAGACTTTAGAGTCTCGATTGGCGGGGACTGCTCACATATTTCGGTGACGACACAAATGCTTAGTAGACCCGGTTCCCGTCACACATAGAATTTCGTCAATTACTCGTATCGTGACGCAATTTGGCTTTAGCGCGATTTCAAACATTCGGAACTTTCTTCGATCAACGCCTTCGACAAGATGCTTCATCAAAATTCCCAGATTTAAGGGCCCTGAGCAATGCTAGCACATCGGCAACTGGCATACGATTTTCAGAATCCAGATTCGAACGATAAGTTTATGATTATTCAATAATTTTGTGAGGATGCTTGCTAATTCGGTACCCTCGATCTCTTAAGAATTTAATAGTTAGGCAACCTTGTGGAAGGGTCGTATTAAATGCCGACGAGAACAGTAGCAGTAATTATGGCCATGCTGGCACTGTCTTTGCCAACGCCCGCCAGGGCGGATTTCGAGCAAAACAAACGACGGTGTGTTGGCGATACCAATTTAGACATCAAGATTGGGGGCTGTACTTGGCTCATCCAGTCGGGACGGTTGAACAACTTCAATCTCGCCAAGCTCTTCACCACCGCGGCGTTGCCTACCATCAAAAACGCCAATACGGCCAAGTGTTCCGGGACCAAAAAGAGGCAATCCGCATCAGGCCCCATTACTCCGCCGCCCAATATGCCCTAGGTCACCACTACCGATTAGCGCAAGGCGTTTCGAAGAATTACACCGAAGCAGCGAAGTGGTACCGCAAGGCCGCGGCACAGGGAAGTTCTAAAGCCCAATTCTATCTCGGCTACATGTACGAGTACGGCCGAGGCGTTGGGAAGAACTATTCCGAAGCGGTGAGGTGGTACCGCAAAGCCGCCGCGCAAAGACATCCCACTGCCCAGCACAACCTCGGCATCATGTATCAAAACGGGCAGGGTGTTGGGAAGAATTACACCGAAGCAGCGAAGTGGTACCGCAAGGGCGCGGAACAGGGAAACTCCGAGGCCCAATTCAGCCTCGGCTACATGTACGAGTACGGCCAAGGCGTTTCAAAGAACTATTCCGAAGCGGTGAGGTGGTACCGCAAGGCCGCCGAGCAAGGACATCCCAAGGCCCAATTCAGCCTCGCACGTAGGTACTACAAAGGCCAAGGCGTTTCGAAGAACTATTCCAAAGCGGCGAAATGGGTTCAGCGTTCTGCAGAGCAAGGGTACGCCCGCGCTCAAAGTTCCCTTGCCTTCATGTACCTAACGGGACGAGGCGTTTCAAAGAATTACGCCGAAGCTGTGAAGTGGTATCGCGAGGCGGCTAATCAAGGGTCAACCAATGCACAATATAATCTCGGTCAACGTTATCGCGGAGGCCAAGGCGTTGCGAAGAATCATTCCGAAGCGGTGAAGTGGTTCCGCAAGGCCGCAGCGAAAGAGTATTCTCGCGCTCTATACATGCTCGGCATTGCGTACGCAGAAGGTGAAGGTGTTCCAAAAGATTATGCAGAGGCTAAAAAATGGTACCGCAAAGCGACCGCGAAGGGGAATTCGTACGCCCAACACAAACTGGGTCTTATGTATGAAATTGGTCAAGGCGTCCCAAAGGATTATGTTCGATCCTATATGTGGCTCATCCTTTCAGCGGACAATGGCAACAAGAGCGCACCTAAATCCCGGAGTAAAATCGGCCAACTTATGACTCCCACTCAAATCGCCAAAGCCAAAAAGTTGGCGCGGGAATGGCAAGAGAAACATCAAAAAAAATGATCGGGTTCCCGTGGTTCAATACATCAACATCGAAATGTATTACAGCTGTGGCGATATTGGTGCTGGAATAACGATGCCATGAAAGTAAAAGAATGGACGTCCTACGACAGGGCGCAAGAATTCGAATGCGGAATCGGTGGATGGGGAGGTTGGTTCGAGAACGGAATGCGATGGAAGGATTATATCGAAGAGTTCGACGATGACAAACAGCCATACCATGAAGCAATCAAAGACTCGGTAATTGCCAATAGGTCAAGATTAACGGGTATGGAACACCAGAATGATGACCATGGTGTGCCGAAGTTCGACGACGACACCGTCGGCCTATTCTCTTTCAGATCTTGGGGTGATTTAATGGCAGCCATTTGGTCTGAAGAAGAGGACAAAGACTACGGTTATCTGAATTTTACATGTGATTTTATATCGTTTGTCCTTACCTAAAATATCCAAAGAAACCTTAAGAGAAATTGGCCGAGATGTTGAACTTTCCCAAAATTATTGAACTAGAGTTACCATGAGTTTTTGGTCAACTAATCTTGATGTAAGAATATTTCTCTTTGTCTTACCCATTTTTCTGGCAGCCTGCGGAGAGCCCGAAAGTACAGATTTCAAAGGACGAATTGACGAATTTTTCAAGTTTGCGACCTACGAGGACCCAAAAGTATTCAATCCAAGGGTGCGCCGCAAAGTGCTTGTGATCGATATAGACAATCACCGACTCGATCCGGCACACGATCAGTTGCCGGATGATATCCGGGCTACATCGAGATCAGAACTCAATACATTGGCCATCGTCACGTGCAACACGAATAAGGTTTCCTCTTATGGATGGCTAGCTGATGGGTATGATCACAATTGCATAGCAAAGCTAATTGCTTATCCGTCAGGAAATGTTATACGAACGGTTGGTGGAAGCCGCTCTCCACCGCGCAGTATCCACTTTCCTTTTTGGGATAGAGTCGCGGACAGACCGACAAGCTCGATCGTCCATTTCATAGAAGAAAGCATAGGAAAGTAAGTTATTTTAAGCTGGCGCTCATGATCAATTTGAAGGATCGGACTTAATCCCGTACTTGGCTCTCAAATCCGGCCCCTGGTATAATTTCGTGATGTCTTTTGATGGCCCGCAACTATCTCGTCAGGTCATTCGGATAGAACTCCGCCAAGGATCATTAGTCGAAGAATGTAGAGTAAACTGTGATAGAAGAAGAGTTTACGAGAAATCCCAAAGTCGGCCCGACTCCAGATTAAGCAGTATGGGATGTGCTTGCGACCTGGTTTGATTCAATAGATGATTGCCGGAACTCCAGCTTAGCTGAGTCACGACGTTTCCATCGATCCCGCGTTAGGTCCAGTTTGGCCTGATCGCGACATCGGTGGCTTATTCGCGTAGGTCGGCTTCGGGTCATAACCGACCCTGAGCGGCTCCTGTCGGCAATTCCGCAATCCGTTCTTGACCGGATGTAACCATAGCGAAAGCGGACATGCGCGCCGCATTGTCGGTTGTCGGCGTATGGGCGGACGCCGGTCCCCGGCTGTCGAACTTCGCTTCTTTAGCGATAACCGGACTCTATGCCCCTTCTCATCCTTCGGGTCATCGGAGCTCGGATCCGCGGTCCTTGGGCGCCATCAGCTTTCGGTCTTGGATCTGGCGGGTCATGATCTGGATGCCCTCGGTCTGCTCGACGTGGCGGACGAAGCGGTACTTGTCCTCGATCCCGTCGCGCTGGCGCGGCGCGACCCTGGAATGGCCGAGTTCGGTGCGGACGTTGATGAACCGGCATCCCAGCTCGGTCATCGCGGCGGCGAGCTCGTGCTCGAAATCCTCCATGGTGTGGACGTCCTTGGCGTAGGGCACGCCGGAGCCGAGCGCGATGGCCGCGAGATCGACCTTGCCCGCCGTCGCGGTCGGGCGCGGCGTCATGCCCGGGCTGGAGCCGATCGACTCATAGACCCCATTATCGGCCACGAACACCACGAGATTGTCGGGCGCCTCCTGGCCGAGGGTGACGAGCTGCCCAAGCTCGAGCATGACCGATCCGTCGGCATCCAGGCAGACGACCTTGCGGTGGGGGACGGCCATCGCCAGGCCCGTCGCGAGGCCGATCACCGCGCCCATCATGCCGAGCATGCAGGTGCGCGGATGCTCATCGGTGATCGCGCCCCATTCGAACCCGACGGCGCCGATCATGGTCGACATCACCAGCGAGTCTTCGGGCAACGAAGCGGCGAGCCGGCTCATCCATTCGTAACGGTCAATCACGGTCAGTCGTCCCAGATGCAGTCGCCGGTAATCAGCACGGCGGTCGGATAGAGCTCGGCCTCCGACAGCCGGTAGGCCCGCTTGATCGACGCGCGCAGGTCGGTGCGGTGGCTGACGACTTGGTATTTGATCCTCAGCGCGTCGAGCAACGGCTCGACCACCACGCCGTGAGGGATCGACCAGTGTTCGGTGTCGCCGAAGTCGCCGCGGTAGGACAGGAGGATCACCACCGGAACGCCCGACTGCATCGAGATGCGCGCGATGTATTCGGTCGCGACTCGAAGGCCGGAATTCTCCATGATCAGGGCGGTCTTCTTGCCGCCGAGCCACGCCCCGGCGCAGAGCGAAAACCCGACTCCCTCATTGCAGACCGGGACGTACTGCATCTCGTTGTCGGTCTCGATCAGCTCGTGCAGGTTCCGCTGCCAGCCGTCGGGCAGCCCGGAGACGAAATTGATCCCCACTTCCTTGAGGGCGGCATAGGCTTCGTGAAGCGCTTCATCGAGCATGCGGTCACTCCCAAATACGCCGAGGGTCAAACTCGGCTGCCGCCACCGGATGCGCGCGCATTTCGTGCGATGCAGCACCCGCGGATGAGCGAACATGGTGAAATCGGGCCCCGGTTTCCCCAGGCAGATTCCTCTTTCGTCCGTTGAGCATGGCTCCGAATGGGTTCACTTGCAACCCGTTGATATCCGATACCAAGCGGCATTGATCGAGACTCACGGCCCAATCGGGATAGGGGGGAGCCTCGCGGCTCCGCCCCTCCCACACCACCGAGCATACGGGTCCGTACTCGGCGGTTGCCGTCAGTGTTGCAACGCATCGAACCTCTCGACCAACGGCGTCCAGCCCTGAGCACGAAG
>JAKZTB010000269.1:0-13504 GCA_047517345.1 Alphaproteobacteria bacterium | reverse complement strand
ACGCTCCTCGACCCCCAGGGCCGGAGCGCCCATCTCTTGCAATGTCATCGATTCTCTCTCTGCGGTCATTGGTATTCACCTCCACCGCCCTACAGTAATTCCAAGCGGGGCCGGTGTCTCAGTGAGGTTGGCAGAGAGGGCCTTGAATATTCCTGCCGGCTCCTTGCCGCCGCCCGACGATAGAATTCAAGCAACGCGCGGCGCACGAATTCAAAATAAACAGCACGTTCTTCAGTTGATGAGCTTAGTTCGATGCCGTGTTCACGGAGTAATCTTTGTCCATCAGTCCCCACTAGCCTATCGGTTTCGGGGTGGCTAGGGTCTTCGAGCCATTGAATGAACGTCTCATTTTCGATTCGGATGTCCCGAATCTGCTCTTTGGTAATGCCTTCGTTATTAGCCTCCATGGTTTGGTGCTTCTTGTCCGCGGCTTCCAAATCTTCCCGTATGATTCGCAGTGCTTCGGAGCGGGAGAGCGTGGTCTTGATTGGTGCGCTATTTATCAAACCCTCGACTGCATGCTCGAACTTCGCGTCCCACTCAAGGTCCATGAAAGTCCGAAGTTTGGCGGCTTCGTTCCAGTCTTTTGTCTTGAGGGAAACCTGGATGATCTTCTTGCCGATAGACGAAACGGCTTCGACCGGCACTCTGCGACGATAATAATAGACACCGTCGCGGTTCGTTAGACGATAGTTCTTTGACACCTCTGGCATCCTTGAAGTGTACCACCAAGGTGTACCACTTAGGAGTCCTAAGGTATTGTAAATGCGAGAAAGCTAGGTTTAATGCTCCCTAGGGAGGGCTTTGGTGGAGCCGAGGGGAATCGAACCCCTGACCTTCGCGTTGCGAACGCGACGCTCTCCCATCTGAGCTACGGCCCCGCACCAGACGGACCGCAACATGGCGGCCCATTCGAAGTCGCGGGAATATGTGTGCGGCGGGTTGTGCTGTCAAGTGTTCCAAACGCCCCAGGGGATGCATTCTGAGGCTTGCCACGCTCTTGCCCCAAGCGTTACTTTCTTTGTCAGATTCCCAACAACTGCCGGACGAAGCACGCTATGCAATCAATCCTTTGGCTGATCGACACCGTGATAACGCTTTACATCTGGTGCCTGATCATTTCCGCCGTATTGAGCTGGCTTGTCGCGTTCAACGTGGTCAACACGCAAAACCGGATCGTCTATACGATCGGCGACTTTCTGTACCGGGTGACCGAACCGGCGCTGGCGCCGATCCGCCGATTCCTGCCGAACCTCGGCGGCATCGACTTATCGCCGATCGTGCTGATCCTTCTATTGCTGTTTATCCGCAGCCTGTTGTTCGAATACGCACGATAGTGAAACCGACGCCGATCCGGCGCACCAAGGACGGCATCGCCGTGGCGGTCCGTCTCACGCCCAAGGCCAAATCGAACCGGATTGTCGGTATCGTCGCGCGAAGCGACGATGCGGTCGTGCTCAAGGTCAGCGTTACGGCCGCGCCGGCGCGGGGAAAGGCGAACGCGGCGCTGTTGGCGTTGCTCGCCAAATCCTGGCGGGTTCCCAAATCGACATTGCAGGTCGTTTCGGGTGCGACCGACCGGCGCAAAGTGGTTGCGGTCGCGGGCGACCCGGATACGCTGCAACGAACCCTCGAAGACTGGATGGCGCAACCAAATGGCTGAGCAGAACATCATCGACGGCAGGGCGTTCGCGGAACGGTTGCGCGGCCAGATCGCCGACGCGGTTGCCGGGTTGAAACGGGCGCACGGTCTTACGCCCGGGCTCGCCGTCGTGCTGGTCGGCGAAGATCCTGCCAGCCAGATCTACGTCCGCAACAAGGCGAAGCAGACCGTCGCCTGCGGCATGGAGAGCTTCGAGCATCCGCTGCCGGTTGAAACGGCTCAGGCGGACCTGCTCGCCCTCATCGCGCGGCTCAATGCCGACGATGCGGTGCACGGCATCCTGGTTCAGCTGCCCTTGCCCGATCATATCGAGGAACAGGCGGTCATCGATGCGGTCGACCCGGACAAGGACGTCGACGGGTTCCACGTCATCAATACCGGCCGGCTGGCGACAGGCGCGGCCGCGATGGTGCCCTGCACGCCGCTCGGCTGCCTGATGATGCTGCAGGACCGGCTCGGCGACCTGTCCGGGCTGGAGGCGGTCATCGTCGGGCGATCGAACATCGTGGGCAAACCGATGGCCGCGCTGCTGACGGGCGCGAATTGCACGGTGACCGTGGCCCATTCGCGAACCCGCGACCTGCCGGCCGTGTGCCGGCGCGCGGATATCCTGGTCGCCGCCGTCGGCCGGTCCGAGATGATCCGCGGCGATTGGGTCAAGCCGGGCGCGACGGTGATCGATGTCGGCATCAACCGCGTGCCGGGTGCCGAGGACGGCAAGACGCGGTTGGTCGGAGACGTCGCCTTCGACGAAGCCGCCGCCGTCGCGGGGGCGATTACGCCGGTTCCCGGCGGCGTCGGCCCGATGACCATCGCCGTGCTGCTGCGCAACACAGTCATCGCCGCCTGCCGCCAGTTCGAAATCGACGAGCCCGAAATTTAGCGAGAGCGCTCCCAAACCGGGAGGGACAACAAGGCCCCCAGAGCCATGGCCGCCGCACCGATCAGGAACACCGCCGTATAGCTGCCGGTGGCGTTGAACAGGGCGACCAGCGCATAGCCGCCCACGGTCTGCGAAATTCCGACCGACAGCACCATTCGGCGCCAGATATGCGGCATATCGCGCGCGCCGACGACCTGCCGCGCGCGGCCTGATATCACCGCCGACAGGCCCGGCTGGGCGCCGAAGATCAGCGACGATGCGATCAGCATCAGCGTGCCGGGATAAACTACCGGGATGGCAATCCCTACCGCCAGTACGGCGAACACCAGGACCAGCGCCGCGGCGAAACCGATGCGGTCGGCGAGCCAACCGCACAGATAGGTACCGCCGACCGCGCCGATACCGACCAGCACCCATTGAACGCCGCCTTCGTCGATCCCGAGATCGAGACCGCGCGCGATATAGTCGACCCAATAAATCGAATGCGGCACCAGCCCGACGGCGAACAGCCCCTGCCCCGCCACCAATCGCGACGACGCCCAGTCCAGCGGCGGCGAGGCGTGGAATTCCAGCTCCGCTGTTTCCTGCGCTACCGCAAGACCCCACCACGCCAACGCGACACCGACGGCGCCGACCGCCGCGAGCCCGGTCCAGGCGGCCGCGAGTCCGTATTCGAGCAATGTCGGCACCAGCGTGCCCGACAACAGGATTCCCGTGCCCACGCCGGTGAACACGACCCCGGTTGCTTTGCCGAGCCGGTCGCCCGGCACCGACGTGGTGACCAGCGCCAAGCTGTAGATCATCAGCACGGCGACCGTGATTCCGACGAGGCCGCGCCACCAGACGAGCCAGAGGAAACCGAATGGAAAGATGCTGGCGACGAGGCAGATCAGCGAAATCAGGAGCGCCGCCTTGAGAACCGGCAACGTCCGGTATCGCCGGCGCAGAAACGGCACGGCCAGCGCGCCCAGCAGATAACCGCCGAGATTAAAGGCGCCGACATAGCCGGCTTCCGCTTCGCTCAAGGCGCCGTCCAGGATGACCGCGGGGATCAGCGGCGTGTAGGAAAACCGGCCGATCCCCATGCCGACCAGCAGGGTGGCGCCGCCGCCGATCGCGAGTCGCAGCCAGACCGGCAAAGATTACACTTTAGCCGGCAACCGCAAACGAACGACGCCTTTGAAATTGTTCGGGTCGACCGGCTTGCCTTTGTGCAAAATTTCGACCCGCCTGGCGCGGGCCAGATGCACCATCTGCTGTTTGACCGCGTTCAAATAACGCCGCCAGGCATCCGGCCGATCGCCGGGCTTGGCCCGCGATTCGGCGAACGTCCGGGCGATATCCATCGGCGACGCGGTCTTGCCCGGTTGCAAATCACCCAAGCTATCGAGGATCGTATTGACGATCGGATCGGGCGGCGGTTTTCGATCTGGTTGTTCTTTTTCCGTCATAGGCGTCTTTTACCATGCCGCGATGAAGAAGAAACGCGCTCTACGAACTCCCGGATCAGGCTCTAGTGTGATGATTCTGAAGTTCGTCGCATTGAATGCGACGAACTTTAGGATCTGAATCACACTAAAATCAAATAGTTGGTGTGCTGATTCACGCGAAATTCAATCCCTTGAATTTCACGATCAGGACACTAGACGCCGACAACCACGCCGTTAAACTCCGAGCCATGATCGGAACGATCCAAGGCCTCGCGCTTGCCGTCGCCGCTTTTGTCGGCGGTCACTTCATTCTGTCTAGCTTGCCGGTGCGCCGAAGCCTCATCGGAATGCTCGGCGAGAACGGGTTTCGCGGTATCTACGCTTTGATCGCCCTCGCGACAATTGTCTGGATGATCTACGCCTACGGTGCCGCACCCTATGTCGAGATTTGGCCGCTGACCGATGCGATGCGATACACCGCCATCGTTATTTTACCTTTCGCCTGCCTGTTCGCGGTCGTCGGCGTGACGACCCGAATGGCGACGGGCGTCGGCGGCGAGAAATTGCTGGACGACCCGCATCCGGTCCGCGGAATCGCGACGATCACGCGGCATCCCTTCCTGTGGGGCGTCGCCCTCTGGGGATTCGCCCATTTCGTCGCCAACGGCGACCTCGCCAGCCTGCTCCTGTTCGGCGGGCTGGTGATACTGGCGCTGGGCGGCATGATGCATATCGACCACCGACGTCGGGAATCCGAGGGCGCCGGATGGGGCCCCGTTGCCCTGTCCACCTCGGCGATCCCGTTCCTGGCGGTGATCCAGGGCCGCACCAAGATCGACTGGGCCGGTATCGGCCTCACGCGGATCCTGGCCGGACTGGCGGTCTACGTCGTCTTTCTGGCGGCGCACGGCTCGCTGTTCGGGGTGCCGGCGCTGCTGTAACGCGCGGAATAATTACCCCCCGCGCCGCCGCGCCAGGCGCAACCGCAGCGCGTTCAGCTTGATGAAGCCTTCCGCGTCGCGCTGGTCGTAGACGTCGTCCTCCTCGAAGGTGACGTGCTCCAGGCTGTAGAGGCTGTCCGGGCTGCTGCGGCCAACGGTGTGGATGCCGCCCTTGTACAGCTTGAGGCGGACCGAACCGTTGACATGCGTCTGACTCTTGTCGATCAGGGCCTGCAGCATCTCGCGCTCCGGCGAGAACCAGAAGCCGTTATAGATCAGCTCCGCGTAGCGCGGCATGATCTCGTCCTTCAGATGCATGGCGCCGCGGTCGAGAGTGATCGATTCCATCGCCCGGTGCGCCGCGAGCAATATCGAGCCGCCGGGCGTCTCGTAGACGCCGCGCGACTTCATGCCGATGAAGCGGTTCTCCACCAGATCGAGGCGGCCGATCCCGTTGTCGCCGCCGAGCGTGTTGAGCCGGGTCAGCAGGGATGCCGGCGACAGCGCTTCGCCGTCGACCGAGACGGCGTCGCCCTTCGCGAACCCGATCTCGACAATGGTCGGGGTATCGGGCGCGTCTTCGGGCCGCACGCTCCGCGAATAGACATATTCCGGCGCTTCCTCGGCCGGGTCCTCCAGCACCTTCCCTTCGGCGGAGATGTGCAGCAGGTTGGCGTCGACTGAGAACGGCGCTTCACCGCGCTTGTCCTTGGGTACGGGAATCTGGTGGTGCTCGGCATATTCGATGAGCCGCGAGCGGCTCGTCAGGTCCCATTCGCGCCACGGCGAAATCACCTTGATATCCGGATTGAGGCCGTAATAACCGAGCTCGAAGCGGACCTGGTCGTTGCCCTTGCCGGTCGCGCCGTGCGCCACGGCGTCGGCGCCGGTCTCGCGCGCGATCTCGATCTGGCGCTTGGCGATCAGCGGCCGCGCGATCGAGGTGCCGAGCAGGTAGGTGCCCTCATAAACCGTGTTGGCGCGGAACATCGGGAAGACGTAGTCGCGCACGAACTCCTCGCGCAGATCCTCGACGAAGATCTCCTTCACGCCCATCAGCTCGGCCTTCTTGCGCGCCGGCTCCAGCTCCTCGCCCTGGCCCAGATCGGCGGTGAACGTCACCACCTCGCACTGGTATTCGTCCTGCAGCCAGCGCAGGATAACCGACGTATCCAGCCCGCCCGAATAGGCGAGCACGACCTTGTTGACGTTCTCCGGCGTCGGCTTGTCGGACATGGATCGGGTCCTCCACGGCAATTGCGGCGGCGCAGTATAGGCATTGCGATTTCGCCCGCAAGCGTCCCTTGCGCCGGCGGCGAAAAGATTGGAATGTCACGTAAACCCAACGGAGGAACACCATGACCGACCAGCCCTTGAGCGAAGCGGAGCTCGACGCGCTCCGCGCGCTCGACACGCCGACCGTTTGCAACGCCCTCGAGATCGTCGCGCCCGAGCGCCGCGCGATCGGCTTCACGACCACGCCGCTGGTCTGTCCGCGGCCGGAATTGCCGCCGAGCGTCGGTTACGCGCGCACCGCGCGGCTGCGCTCGATGCGGCCGGCGCAGTCGGGCATCGTCGACCGGGTCGCCTATTACGACTATGTCGCCGAAGCGCCGGGCCCGACCATCTCGATCATCGAGGATATCGACACGCAGCCCGGCTACGGCGCCTTCTGGGGCGAGGTCAACACCAACATCCACAAGGCGATCGGCTGCCTCGGCGTCGTCACCAGCGGCAGCATCCGCGATATCGACGATTGCGCGGCAGGGTTTCAGCTGCTCGCGGGAAATATCGGGCCGTCGCATGCCCACGTGCACATCGTCGATTTCGGCGGTCCCGTCTCGATCCACGGCATGGATGTGGAATCGAACGACCTGATCCATGCCGACCAGCACGGCGCCGTCGTCATCCCGATGAGTGTGGCGCGCGACGTGCCCGCCGCCGCGCAGAAGATCATCAAGCGCGAGGCCATCGTCCTCGGCGCCTGCAAGGCGCCGGGCGCCGGAATCGACAGCGTGAAAGCGGCGCTGGCGAAGGCGGCGGAGTACCATTGACGCCCGTTTAGAAGTTCTCCACCCATGGCCGCAGCTCGACTTCCCAGGTCCAGGCGCTGCGGTGCTGGCGGTGGACGTGCAGGTAGGTCTCGGCGATCGCATCCGGGTCGAGCGTGCCGTCCGACCCGCGCGCGACCGTCCGGTCGTCGTCCGGGCTGACCATGATGCCGCCGTCGATGCAAAAATGCGCGACATGGATGTTCTGCGGCGCGAGCTCGCGGGCGAGGCTCTGCGCCAGCCCGCGCAGGCCGAACTTGCCCATCGCGAAGGATGACGATTTCGGATAGCCCTTATAGCTGGCCGACGCGCCGGTCAGCAGGATCGTGCCGCTGTTGCGTGCGGTCATCTGTTTGGCCGCCGCCTGGGCGACAAGGAAGCCGCCGTAGCATGAGATCAGGATCGCCTGACGCACCGCATCGACGTCCAGTTCGGTGACCGGTCCGCGGCCGCCCCGGTTGCTGGCGTTGTAGACGACGATGTCCGGCTCGCCCATCGCGCCCGTAACCTCGGCAAACATATTGTCGACGGAAGCCGGATCGGCTGCGTCGCAGGCATGCGCCGAGCCGCCGATTTCCTCGGCCAGTCCGGCCAGCTTGTCGGTATTGCGCGCCGCCACCGCAACGGTCATGCCTTCCTTCGCGAACAGCCGCGCGAGCGAAGTGCTGAGGCCCGGCCCCGTACCGACGATCAACGCTTTCTCATTCGATGCCATGATGTGCTCCTTCCCTCTGTATGTTTCGCGCGGTTTATCCCGCCGCCGCCGAACGGCGCTGGCGCACGCTATCGGATTTCAACTGACCGCAGGCGGCCATAATGTCCTGTCCGCGCGGACTGCGGACGGTCGCGACGCAGCCGGCATCGCGCAGCAGCTTGGCGAAACGGTCGATCGCGCTGTTGCTGGAACATTCGTAGATCGAGCCGGGCCACGGGTTGAAGGGAATCAAATTCACCTTGGACGGAATATCCGACATCATCCGAACCAACTCGCGCGCATCGGCCAGCGAATCGTTCAACCCTTTCAGCATGACGTATTCGAAGGTGATGCGCCGCGCGTTCGACAAGGTGGTGTAGTCGCGGCATGCCGCCATCAGTTCGTCGATCGGCCATTTCCGGTTGATCGGCACCAGCATGTCGCGCAACTCGTCGCGCACCGCGTGCAGCGAGATCGCCAGCATGCAGCCGATCTCGCGCCCGCAGCGGCGGATTTCCGGCACAACGCCTGAGGTCGACAGGGTCACGCGGCGGCGCGACATGGCGAGCCCCTCGTCGTCGATCACGATACTGAGTGCCTTCTTGACGTTCTCGAAATTGTACAGCGGCTCGCCCATGCCCATCATCACGATATTGGTCAGCGGCCGGTTGACCGCCGCCGCCGGCCAGGCGTCCAGCGCGTCGCGCACCAGCATGATCTGGCCGACGATTTCCGAAGGTTCCAGGTTCCGCACCAGCCGCTGCGTGCCCGTATGGCAGAACGAACAGGTCAGGGTGCAGCCGATCTGGCTGGACACGCACAGCGTCCCGCGCGGCGCCTCGGGGATGAAGACGGTTTCGGCTTCGTTGCCGTCGGCAAATGCCAGCAGCCATTTGCGCGTCCCGTCCGTCGACAACTGCGCCGTCGCGATGTCGGGCCGGCCGATCCGATAGGCCTCGGTCAATCGAGTGCGCGTCGCCTTCGACAGGTTGAGCATATCGGCGAAATCGATAACGCCGCGCTGATAGATCCATTGGTAAAGCTGCCGGCTGCGGTAGGCTGGTTCACCCAAGGCCTCGGCAACCGATTCCAGTTCGGCCCGGTCCATCCCGACCAAGTCGATCCGACCGTCGCGCGTGCTTGTATCCGATTTCTGTGCTTCCATAGCGACTAGATATAGACCGAGACCTGTCGATCACAAGCCGGGACTGATACAGATCGTATCTCGCGGCGACCGCGGCGCGCAGGATTCGGCGCAAGCAACGGCAATGAGGAACAATCATGGCCCCGACCAATTTCGAGACCGCGTTGTCCCTGTTGATCGATGAGATGGAAGGCGAGCAGGGCGATCGGCATGAGATTTTCATGCGTCTTCACCAGACGCTGGAGACCATGCGGGCGGAGGGTTTACCCGTGCCGGACGATCTGGCGAAGATGGAAAAGGAACTCGCCTCCGAATTCGAAGCGGAAGCGAAGAGTTGACGATGCACGCTAGCGATGAGCGATAGCAACCCATTCGAGGGGCTCGCCGCGCGCTACCAGGCCAACCGCCCCGACTATCCCGAGACGCTGCTGAGCAAGCTCGGAGACCGTGCGCCAGGCGGTCCGCTTGCGGCAATCGATGTCGGCGCCGGCACCGGAATTTCGACGCGGGCGCTGAATCGGGCGTTGGGCGACGGCTGGACGGTCACCGGCATCGAGCCCGGCACCGACATGCGGCGCCAGGCCATCGAATCGACGCCGCCCGAGGACGGAATCACCTATCTGGAGGGGTCCGCCGAAGCGCTGCCCTTCGAGGACGGTTCCCTGGGCGTGGTCAATGTCGGGCAGGCGATCCAGTTCTTCGACCGGCCGGTCTTCTACGCCGAGGCGTACCGCCTGCTGGCGCCAGGCGGCCTGCTTTCGGTCATCCAGAACAACCGCGTCTGGCAGCAAAGCCCGCTGCTCGACGCGCACGAGACCTTCGTCGAAACCAACGATCCGACCTACTCGCGAAGCTACCGCGATATCGATCTGTCGACCGAGTTCGGCGCGCTGCAATGGTCCAAGAGCGCCGAACGGCTGGAACAGCCGTGGGAGCGCACGATCGACGCGGACCGCTTCGCCGGCACGATGATGTCGCGGCGGACCATGAAACCGACCGTCGCGGCGCTCGGCGAAGCAGCGGTGGAAGAGTCGCTGCGGGCTTTGGCGGCGCAGCACGGCAATGCGGACGGGACGGTGACGATCCCCTACGTCAGCGAGCTTTTCGTCGTCCGGAAGAAGCGCTGACGAGAGGTCCTACCTCACCTTGCACGCCCTGTTGATGGCGTTATGCGCGGCGGTGAAGCCGAACAGCGAATAGGTGTCCTTTGTCTTGGTACCGCGGCTCGAAATACCCCGAATGACGAGCTGCTTGCCCACGCGCATGGCGCGCACCATCTTCGCATCGTCCTTCACGTCCCGGATCCAGGCCGTGTCGCCATCGGTAAACAGTTCGAATATCTTGCCGTCGATCGTGACGGTTGCTTCCGAATCTTTCTTGAAGGCGTAACCGGCTTCGAAACTGGCCTCGTTCACCCGCTTCGGCCTGGCCCAGGCACGGTGCGCGATGAAGACGCGGATATCGCCGCGTTTCTTGTATTTGCCTTCCGATTTTTGTGGCTTGCCCCAAACGACACAGACGAGGTTGCCGCCTTCGGGAAAGGAATAGGCCTGCCAATCCTTGAATTCGCCGAGCGTTTCCTCGGCAGCCGACGCCGAAAGCGGGAAGCAGATCGCACAAATCGCGCCCGCCGACCGGGCAATCTTCAACAATTTCATCGATAGCTGTTCCAATGACCTGCTTAACAATCGTTTTGCCGGGAGAAACGCCCGCCATGAACGTGCGGCGGCAGTTCCTCGACAGGACCGCCGGGCGACGGTGGTCGGGGAGCGTGCCGTCCGCGCGTGATCCACCGGTCGTACATCAAGATCGCCCCGGCGATCCCGACATTGACGCAGAACTTTGTTGAAATCTTGACGGTATGGTCGCAGCGCGCGACCAGTTCCGGTGACAGCGAACCGCGCTCGGGACCCAGGACATACGCCGCCTGTTCAGGATGGGTAAAGCTGGGCAGTTCTATGGCGTCGTCGAGCAGTTCCACACCGACGAGCTGGCAGCCATGCGGCAAGGTCATCGCCTCTACCGTGTCGAAATGATAGAGCGGCACATGTTTCGCGGTCGCGGACGTATCCGATTTGTAAAGTTCCCGCAAATCGACCGCCGGCGCGATCGCGAACACGAAATCGGCCCCGAACGCGTGCGCCGAACGAAACAGATTGCCCACATTCATCGGCTTCGAGATGCGCTCGACGCCGATTCCGAATAACCCTCGCATGGCGCGGAACCTTGCATGCAAGGCCCTGGAGAGGCAAGTTGCGTCGCCCCATTCGAGGTCGGATAATTTCGCCGATGAACGATACGAATAACAGCCGCACGGCAAAGGTCGCGCTCCCACAGGATACGTCGAACCCCATCATGGTCGAAGTCACGCGCGACAGGATCTTCGTGAAAACGGGTGCGGAAGGCGTGTTCTGTGCGGCGCTGCCGAAATACGGTCTCGACGTCGCGCTGAAATGCGACGACGGCGCGGTCCGGGGATCGCAATACATGCTGACGGCGATCCTGCGGCGCATCGGCGCGATGGACGACACGATGGCGGCGCAACTCGGCGCCCTAATCAATGTTCCGAACAAATACTGCAATGGCGCCCGCATCGGCATGGTCCGCCCGGCGTCCACCCTGACTTTTAATGCATAAGGAGAGTTTCATGCGCGCGATCCGCGTTCACCAACTCGGCAAGCTGGATGTCCTGCAACTCGACGAGGACGTCCCCTCACCCACCCCGGGACCGGGCCAGGTTCGGATCGCAGTGCATGCGGCGGGCTGCAACTTCGCCGATACGCTGGTGATCGCGGGCACTTACCAATACAAGGCCGAACTGCCGTTCTCTCCGGGTTTGGAGATCGCTGGCGAAATCATCGATGTCGGCACCGGCGTCACCGGCTTCGCACCTGGCGACCCGGTCATGGCGAACCTGTCCAGTGGCGGCTATGCGGAGGAGGCAATCGCCGACGCCAGCAGCGTGGAGCCGATGCCCGAAGGCATGGACTTCGTGACCGGTGCGAGTTTTCCGACCGCCTATTCGACCGCCGCGGTGGCTCTCATGCACAAGCGGGTCGATATGCAGGACGGTGAAGTGCTGCTGGTGCACGGTGCGGCGGGCGGCGTCGGCCTGGCCTGCGTGGAAGTCGGCAAAGCCATGGGCGCTACCGTGGTCGCGACCGCCAGCACCGCCGAAAAATTGGAAATCGCCGCCCAGCACGGCGCGGATCACCTGATCGACTACAGCACGGAAAGCATCCGCGACAGGGTCAAGGATCTGGTCGGCGGAGCCGACGTCGTTTTCGATCCGGTCGGCGGCGACGTCTTTACCCAATCGCTGCGCTGCATTAACGGTGATGGACGTCTCGTGATCATCGGCTTCGCCGGCGGCACGATCCAGCAAATCCCGTCAAACTACTTGCTGGTCAAGAACGTCTCCGCCGTCGGCCTGGCCATGGGCGCGTACCGCCTGTCGGACCCGAGCGTCGTCTCGAATGCCGTCGAGCAGCTCAGGCGCTGGTACGAGGCGGGAAAGCTGCGGCCGAATGTCAGCCACACCTTTCCTCTCGCCGAAACCGCTGACGCCCTGGATATCCTGCTCAAACGCAAGGTATTGGGGAAAGTCGTCGTTACGGTCCGCTAGATCGGATCAGGTTTAGTCGAACCCATTATATGGGTTCGGATAAGACTGTGAATCCGCTCTATTTCAATAATAAAGAGCAGATTCACGCGGTTGTTGGATCGCCAAAAGCGATTCCAACGAACCCCGATCTGCTCTAGCCAGGTTAAACGCGCCAGAACGGCTTCGCCGCTTCCACATTGGCCGAAGCCCGGTCGACTCCGATATCCGCGAGCATACGGTCGCTCAGGGTCGCAAGCGCGTAGCGCTGCTGCGCGCGTTCTTGCCAGGTCTCCAACGTGCAGACCGCGCGCAGAGCGGTATTGGACAGAAAAGACATGATCGCACCCGCCCGGACGGGCGCGGGTGCCGTCGTTTCGCTGCAAAGCGTCTGATGGGTGCTCATAATCATTCTCCTTATGCGGTGGCGCAACAAATGCGCCGCGTTTGAGTTAGATTTTTGTCTTGATAACGGTTATTTATGGAGAAAATAGGATATTTACAAACGATTAATTTTTGGCATAATCATTAAAAAAACTAATGTGAAACTGGACAAATAGCGATGGTTGATCGATTGTCCCCGTTAAAATCCTTGCGCGCCTTCGAAGCGGCGGGCCGGCATCTCAGCTTTACCCGGGCGGCCAATGAATTGAACGTTACGCAAGCGGCGGTCAGTCATCAGATCAAGGCTTTGGAGACCTGGCTCGACGTCCCCTTGTTCAAACGCCTCAACCGCGCCCTATTGCTGACAGAGCCCGGACAACACTATCTGCATTCGGTCCGAAGTAAGCGTTCGTTCAGGCCGTGGAATGGGTGCCGTCAAGCGCATTTCCCACGTTGAGGCGAAGCCCCACAAGGTGCTGTCTTTCTGCTGGTAACGCGATTTGCCATGCGCTATCGTCGTGCGCATGGTGGTTCTGGACGAGGATTTTGGCACCGGCTTGACGCTGGTCGAGGGTAATGGCGGGGTCCGGTTGTCCCCCGTGTTGGTGCCGGAGCGCGCGCCGCGCGACTGGCGGTCACAGTGTGAGCGGGAACGGGCGCGGGCGGACGCGGCCGAAGCGCGCGCGGAAGAGCTGCGCTGGGCGGAAGTGGCC
>JAKZTB010000268.1:0-7478 GCA_047517345.1 Alphaproteobacteria bacterium | reverse complement strand
GGTAATCTCATCCATGGTGAGCCGGGTTTCCCTGTTGCCGTATGGTCTTGGCCAGACACCAGAATCATACGGAATCTCAACAGTTTAATCCACGCTCACCACCTCTTTCACGCCGTGCCGTGAATAATCCGGGCTAGCTGTAATGGATCCGCGGATCCAACCAAGCGTAAAGAATGTCGACGACAAAATTCGTCAAAATGAAAACCAGCGCGAAGAGCATGACCAGCGACTGGGTCATCGTGTGGTCATGGAGTTGCACCGATTCCACGAACAGCTTGCCGATGCCGTTCAAATTGAACACCTGTTCGGTCACGACCAGACCGCTCATCAGGGCCGCGAATTCCAGGCCGATCACGGTGACCACCGGCAACATCGAATTCTTCAGCGCATGACGGTTTATGACGATTTTTTCGATCAGCCCCTTCGAGCGCGCGGTGCGGACATAATCCTCGCGCAGGACTTCAAGCAACGCCGAGCGCGTCATTCGGGTCACGCCGGCGGAAAAGCGGTATCCGGTCGCCACCGCCGGCCAGATCAACTGGGCTATGTTGCTTATCGGATCTTCAAATGGCGATACGTATTCGATCGGCGGCATCCAAGGGTCGCCGAACCAGGCCTGGGTCGAAATCAGCAACACCAGAATAATCATGATGCCGAGCCAGAAAGACGGTATCGCGATGCCCGCGACACTGAAGGTTCGCACCGCATAATCGAGCCATGTATCCTGCCGGATCGCCGCGATCGTCCCCAACGGCACGCCAATGAGTACCAAAATCACGATGGCCATGAGCGCCACCTGAACCGTCAATTTGAACCTCAAGCCGAGTTCATGGGTAACCGTCCGGCCGGTCCACATCGAGCGGCCCAGGTCGAACACCATGAAATCGCCAATGAAGTCACCGAATTGAACCAGTCTGGACTGATCGAGCCCCACTTCCTCCTGGCACAGCCGGACCGCGTCATCATCGACATACCCACCCTCGCCGCCTATGCGCAACTCGCGCACATCGCCGGGAATCACCCGCAGCAGGAAAAAAACCAGGGTCGCGGCACCCAACAAGGTTGGGACTATCAGGAGAATGCGCTTGATTGTATAACTGATCATAACGCCTCCGAATATCACCAGAATTATAAGGTCTGTGCGCTGGTTTTCATGACCGGGACCCTGGCCGCGGTTGCATAAAAGGATACCCAAATCGAATCACAAGACGGTCAGAATCGAATCAAAATTTCATCAGAACCGCATATCGTGGGCCGAAACGGTCGATTCTTTCGCTTTTCAAGTAAAGCCGCTGGTCGTACTCTCGGACGTGCGGCAACGAGTATTTGCCATGACGAAGCTAAAATTACGGTTGTTTGGCGGCTTTGAGTTGACTGGCACGGGTGGACCGCCGCTGGCTTCGCGCAAGGCTGAGGCGCTGCTGGCCTATCTGGCGGTACCGGCCGGCAGGGCGCACTGGCGCGACAGGCTTGCCGCGTTGTTGTGGGGCGATCGAGGCGGTGTTCAGGCGCGTCGTAATTTGGCGCAAACACTCTATGTCATTCGCAAGACTCTCGCAGTCAGGGTCGTAACGCCCTTATTGTGAATAGCCGATCGGTCACGCTCAATTCCTCGCGGATCGAGATCGACGTAGGCAGGTTCGAATCTCTTGTCGCGGAACGCACGCCGAATTCGCTCAGTAAGGCCGTCCGGCTATATCAGGATGAGATGCTCGCGGGGTTCTATCTTCCCGAAGACACTTTCGAAGAATGGCTTCTTGGCGAGCAACAGCGGTTGCTTGATATGGCGATCGTTGCCCTGGATAAGTTGCTGCACCATCAATTCGACGATTTGTACGATGCGGCCGCGATAGAAACCGCCCGGCGACTACTTGCCCTCGACCCATTGCAAGAACCGGTTCATCGGACGGTGATGCGCCTCCATTACCGAGCGGGTCGCAAGAGCGCCGCGGTTCGCCAATACCAGACATGCGCCAGGGTTTTGCGGCGCGAATTGGGCATCGAGCCTGATATGGCTACCGACGCGCTTTACCGCGAGATCGTGAGCGATAGATCCAGCATGGTCAAAATTCGCGATGCGCAAAATTCGGATACCGGCCGCCATGATTTGGAGCGCGTGGCGTATTCTTCTAACCCGACCGAAGACAACTTAGCCATCGTTAAACAATCGTTCCTGTATGTCATCAACCTCGACAAGGATTACAAACCGCCCGATACGCGCTTGGACTGGGTACAGGTTAAAGACGCCAATCAGGATTGGAATCTCGAACCTGAAGCCAACGAAATTTCGGTCTCGGAGACCTTGAAAACTGGAATGTACTCTGTCGGGTATTTTGGCAAAGCCGTTGATGCTCTGAGCGCTATTTTCCTCTGGATAAAGCCAAACGAACAGGAGGCTGCCGAACGTCGCCAGAGCTACCATGACCGAACGCTGGTAGCGCCACCGTCGATGACGAGACCATGCTGCGGCGCAGATCCGTGGAGCATGATAATTTCAGGATATCGTTGATAAGCGGCGCACGGTGCGCCACTTCCGGAGCGGGTCAATAGTCACCAAAACGCAGTGTCGCTCGGCACGCCCGGTGTTGGAAAATTCCGGACGCGAATCAACAAAAAGCCGATATCGCCGCGCTGATGTCGGATGCTAGGGGAACTGCGGAAGTCGATCTCCGCGAGTGTCACAGCCGCTTGTGGCCAAAACGGACTCTTGCGCCGCAGCAAATCTAGACCTTCGGATTGTCGGCAAACGCGTGGGAGCTGCTTTTCCCGACAACCGGGATAAGCCTATGAGCACGAGTGGTCCAATCAATTACCGGAAGTAAAGTGCGGTTTTCGAACGACGCGTATCATTTCAAGACGAGACGACCTAACTTAACGACTGCCGCCGTTTGGCCGTTATTGCGGTCACAATCTCCTATCTGCCAGGTAGCCTAAATTTTAGGATCCGCTATTCTTCAAGGAATCCCTTTGGCGGGTGGACAGCTCGGACCATATTCGAGCCAAAAGTTGGGAGTGTGGCGCGATGAACAGCTCGATCCGGACGACATCGACGATGTGCCCGATGAACTGTCATCCGACGCTGTGCGGCATGCTGGTCGAGGTCAAGGACGGAAATCTGCTTAGCATCAAGGGCGATAAGGCTAATCCTGATAGCAAAGGTTTCCTCTGCGTGCGTGGCCAAGCGTCACGCCAGATTATAGGCAACCCGAAACGGGTTCTGAAGCCCCTGATCCGCGAACACCGCAGCGAAGACTCGTGGCGGGAAGCGAGCTGGGATGACGCTCTCAATCTCATTGCGGCGCGCAGCAAGGCGGCCGGACGCGAAGCAACTGCACTCTGGGGCGGTCATGGCAATCTCGCCAATAATTACGGCATCGCTACGGGTGTACAGATGCTGACGCGCTTCGCCAATCTCTACGGCTGCCAGAACTGGATACCGGCCATGATCTGTTGGGGGCTTGGCGGATTTGGCGTGGGCCTCACTGGCGCGCTCGAGACCAACACGAAAGAGGACATGGGTGCGAATGCCGAGCTCATTGTCATGTGGGCAGCGAATCTGGCGAGCCAGCCAAACACATCAAGACACCTGATCGCTGCGAAACGGCGAGGGGCGAGAATTGTGACGATCGATGTCAGGCAGACGGAGGCTGCCGCCCAGTCGGATGAAGTCATGCTGATCCGACCGGGTTCGGACACCGCTTTGGCTCTTGCCGTGATGCACGTGATCATCGTTGAGCGGTTGTTCGATGCCGATTTTGTCGCGAAACACAGCGTGGGTTTCGAAGACCTCTCCCGGCACGTCCGGCCGTTCGACCCCCAATGGGCAGCGGGAGAGACCGGAATAGAGGCGGAACGGATTGCTGCCTTTGCCCGGTCCTACGCCACCATCAAGCCGGCGATGATCCTCCTAGGCGGAAGTTCCATCCACAAAGGCGCCAATGGTTGGCAGGCCGCACGCGCGGTTTCGTGTCTCCCGGCGCTGATCGGGAGCTACGGGATAGCCGGTGGTGGGCTTGGCCCCCGCCACGGCAGCAAAGCACACGGCGCTGATTTTGCGAACATAGCCGACACCGCCAAGCGACGGCCTGGGTCATACATTCCGGACCAGATGTCCGAAATTACGGCAGCGCTTGCGGATGAACGGGTTCGCGTGCTGTTGCTTTTTGGCTCCAACATGCTGTCCTCCTATGCGGATACGCAAAGCGTAGAAGCGGCGCTTGATAAGCTCGATCTCGTCGTGTGCCATGATCTTTTTATGAACGAAACCACGCGCCGTTATGCCGACGTGGTGCTTCCCGGCACCGCATGGCTAGAGGATATCGGCTGCAAGGCGACGAACACGCACGTGTATCTTATGGACCGGATTCTGGAACCGGCCGGTGAAGCGCGGCCGGTGCAGGATGTCTTGAAGGGGCTCGCCGATCGGCTTGGGGTCGATGATTTTTATCCCTGGGCGTCTCAGGAAGAGTTGCTCGATGCCGTCCTCGATCATCCGGCAACAGGGCGCGCAACGGTCGCGGCGCTGCGTGCGAATGGCGGCAATGCCGCCCTGAATATTTCTCATGTCGCCTATCCGACCAATGAGTTCCACACGCCGTCAGGCAAGATTGAATTCTATTCCGCGCGCGCCGAGGAAGCCGGATTGCCGCCCTTGCCGGTCCACGAGGCGAGGCCTCGAACTGATGCGAAGGCGGCGGCGGATTTTCCGTTGGCGTTCTGTCAGGGGCGGACGCTCACGCAGTTCCATGCCTTCTATGACCACGGACAGGCATTGCCAATGTTGGCCGAACGAGATCCAGGGTCAGAGCTGTGGATTTCACCGGACGATGCGGAGACACGGATGCTGTCAAATGGCGACGCCGTCCGCGTTTACAACCAGCGCGGCGCTTTCGAGGCTAAAGCTCATATCACCGACCAGATTCCGGCGGGTGTCGTTTGGATGCGCGATGGTTGCGTTAACATGAACCGCGTCACCTCAGGTGCGCCGGTGCTTCCGGAAAAGGCACTTGGCATGTTTCGTTTTACAGTGGGTCAGGCCAAGTACGATGCAATGGTCGAGGTTGCGCCCCTCTGACAAATGAGAGGGCCGACGAATGGTGGCGGTGTCTCTTGTGCGTAACGTGGTCTTGCCCCATTTCAGTGGACAGTTCAAAAAGATCCGGTTGTCTGCTCTTCTAAATCATCCGGACTGATGTTGCCAAGGTAACCGTGGCGTCGTTTTCGGTCGTAGAACACCTCAATGTAATCGAACAGATCAGCGCTCGGCTCATCTAACAACGTTAGGCTCGCGGAGCGACCACGCGTAATATGCTGCGACCATCTCGATGGGCTGGTGGTACCGTTGCTGGGAATTCGACCGATTTCAGGAATGAGCCGGCGTTGTCCGACGACTTAGACGACCTGTTCGCACGCTATGGTCCGGCCTATCGCTGGCTGGCCACGGCAACGGGTCTGACCGCCTTCTTCACCATGGCCTTTTCCGCCACTATCGCGAACGTTGCCGTGCCGGATGTAATGGGAGCATTCGGCGTCGGACAGAGTGAGGCGCAATTCGTCGCCACTGCCTTTTTCGCGACCATGACCGCGAGCCAATTATTGCTTGCCTGGTTCAATGAACGGTTCGGACAGCGCCTTACCTTTTCCTTCGCCCTAGTGATATTCTCTGTCGGCAGCGCCGTCAGCGGCTTCGGCCCGACACTCGAATTCATTATTTTCGGTCGCGTACTCCAAGGTTTTGCCGCTGGCATCCTTCAGCCACTGGTGATGCTGATGCTGATCCAGGCCTTTCCACCGGAGCGGCGTGGTTTCGCGATGGGCCTTTTCAGTATGGGAATCGTTACCGCGCTTGGCCTGGGCCCCGTCATCGGCGGGCTGACCATAGATACGTTGAGCTGGCGCTACATTTTTCTCGCGCCGATGCCGCCGGTGGTGCTCGCTTTCGTCATGGGCGTGTTGTTCGTGCCTTCAAACCGGCCGCATGTGAGGGCGACGCGTTTCGACGCGCTCGGTTACGCGCTATTGAGCACGGCCCTGTATTGCCTGATGACGGCGATCGCCGACGGGCAACGCGAAGGCTGGCATTCGAATGGCATTCTCACCCTGTTCGCAATAGCGATTGCTTCTGGCTTCAGCTTCGTCCTGTCCCAATTTCGACGCAACGCCGGTTTGCTTGACATGTCGCTGTTTCGCAATCCTCGGTTTGTTTCGGCGATCGCGGTCGCCTTGATATTTGGCATGGGGAATTTTGCAACGATTTACGTGTTTCCGGTTTTCGGGCAGCTGGTGCAGGAATACACGCCGACCCTCGCGGGGTTCCTGATATTGCCGGGTAGCTTGATCGCCGTTGTGGTCCTGCCGCTGTCGGGTCGCTTGTCCGACCTGGTGCCGGCGCAGTTTCCGATAATTTTCGGGCTCGGGCTGTTCTCGGCGAGCATGTTTTTGATGGCCAGCACCGATATCGACACGATGGTCTGGACCGTCGTGCTATTCATTTTCATCGGGCGCCTCGGCCTTGCCTTCGTCGTCCCGTCAATGAACGGCGCGGCGCTCGGTGCTCTACCGGCCGCGAAACTTACCCAGGGCACGGGCGCGTTGAATTTCTTTTTGCTCCTGGGCGGCGCCTTCGGCATCAACACGCTGGTCGTCATCATGGAGCGGCGCACCCAGTTTCACAGCGACATATTAGTCGCGACCCAGACCGCGGGCAACGCCGCGACGCGCGAGATGTTGGGCCGTGTCCAGGGGTTACTCGAGGCGGGCGGTGTTCCCAAATCGCTGCACGGTCCCGTAGCGCTAGATTACCTCGGCAAGGTCGTTCACGCGCAGGCGAATACGATGGGTTTTCAGGATGGATTTGTCGCCATCGCGCTGGTGTTCCTTTTGGCCATGATCCCCGCCACTATTCTAGGCTGGACGCTACGGCATCCGCGCTAGTTGTCGTTGTAAACCTGAGTTTAACCTTCTTAATCCAGGGGTGTCGATCATGATCAGGCAATCGTTGGCCTCGATGAGTTCGCCTCGGCGCGGCGGCGCTTTGCGCCGGATCAATCTGTCGTGCGTAAGGCCGGGGTTGGTTGATCGGGGCGTCGAATCCGCCCACGCGAACCGAATGTCAGCTTTCGGGGGTAGAGCGGAAGAAAATCACGATGCGCCAATCGGTCGCGAATAGCCAGGTCCAGAAGTAAGCTTAGGCGTCCATCGGGCTAGGATCCTCGTCCCGCGACGGCTACACTTAGCCCATGTCAGAGAGAACCCAACGCAGACTAGTGTGATGATTCTGAAGTTCGCCGCATTGAATGCGGCGAGATTCTGGATCTGAATCACACTAGATTCAAATAGTCGGTCGTGAAGAATACGGAATTTCAGCTCCATTGAACTATCATCGGAGCTTGGATTGTCAGGCATGATCTCCGGATGAAGGCGCAAAGAAGCCTGATCCATTTGAGGATGAGACGGAAGTTGTAGCCGGCGGCGGCGAG
>JAKZTB010000267.1:0-6026 GCA_047517345.1 Alphaproteobacteria bacterium | reverse complement strand
AACTCTACAATGCCCAGTGGATCGTCGAAAAGAACGGCTACCTGAGCCCCGCTCAAGCTCGTCAGGCGTGGCACGCCGCGATCTCAATCAGGCCCGCCGCGTGAGACAAACTTGTGTCCAAGGAACCGGGTGCGCTACAGACAAACTTGTGTCCAAGGAACCGGGTGCGCTACAGTTAACCGGACAGCAGTGAGTTCAAAAGTTAAATCGATAACAATCGATTGTCGTTTAGCTGCGATGCAGCCACCAGTTTTTCTCGTTGATTGAGTAGATTGGTTGATAGTGTCTGATACGGTCGGCGTTGATGACCTGCGAAATTTGATTGTCCAAGATAAGCGGCTGGCCTTTGTATTACACGACAAGCACAGCATGGGCGACTTTCAGATTGAGGTCACGCAACACGACGATGCGCAGATCCTTGATGGGGACGCCTAGTTTCCGCAACGAAATATACTTCGAAATCGCGTAATCTTCGCAATCGCCGTTTTGTTGAAGAATTGGATCGGTGTCGCCCAGTAGTCCTTTTTGCCGTAATTTACGGGATCGACGATGTATCGCACGCTATTGAAATAGGGTATTTACCTTATTGATCTGGTCGCGCAGCGGCCGCGATCAAACTTTTTTTCAAAAAGGTTTGCCATTTCTGATTCATACAGCGATTGACTTTCGACACCCGGCATTTGCGGCGCTGCTTTCCTGCACCTGCTTGATAGCGATCGATAACATCGTTCCATTTCCGGAACTTCGTCAACTTCGACGATCTGAACTCGCGGCTGCCGAACAGCTTCGGGTAAACGCCAGACCCTTGCGTTGCTGCCGTAGCGGGCGACGCGAACGACAGGGCAACTGCGACGACCGCGGCCGACAGGGCTGTTTGCACAAACTTGATCGCTCCGAGCATCGTCATTGAAATTACATTACCCGCGGAATGATATTTTTAGAAACTTTCAGTATAGATTGAACAAATCGTTAATCGTAGGGTGCGACCGGTTGGCTGTCGTCCCCATGGAAATGGATTTGCAGTGAGCGACGCCGATACCGACAACGCGCAACGACGGGCCACGATTAAAATGCTCGTCACGGGGCTCGTCATCGCCGTCGCAGCCACCGCCGGCGTGTTCGCCGCATTCCAGTTCACGGAAAACGAACGCGCCCGGGAACTCAGACGTTGGCAACTACGTCTTGGTATCGTCGCGGACAGCCGGCTCGCGGATATCGAAGAATGGATGGCCGCTCAGTTCAAGGAGCTCACCGATGTCGCGGAGAACGAGTCGGTTCAGCTCTACGTCACCATACTGGACGAAGCGGACGGCACGGGCGAGCAGGCAGAGGCGACCTATCTGCGAAACCTCGTTAGGGTGGTTGCCGAGCGCGCCGGCTTCAAACCGGAAGTCGCGACTGCCGCCGTCCGCGCCAACGTCGAATCTGTCGGTTCGGCTGGAATAGCTATCTTGGATAAGGCTGGCAATTTGATCGCCGCCAGTCCGGAGATGCCGAAGACCAGTGGCGAACTGGGCGCGTTCGTGCAAAGCGCGAAAAAGGGCGATCGTGCTGTTTCCGATATTTTCGCGGGGCCGTCCGGTGTACCGGTGATCGCGTTTCTCGTGCCGGTTTTCGGCGTTCAGGAAGACCACACCGCCGAAGCGCAGATCGGCACCGTGCTGGGCGTCAGAGAAGTTACCCGTGCGCTTTATCCGTTGCTCAAACAGCCCGGCAGCGTCGACGAAACCGCTGAGGCGTTGATCGTGAAACATAGCGGCGCGTCCATCGCATATCTGTCGCCGTTGGCGGATGGGACACCTCCCCTGAAACTACGCCTTGCCGCCGATACACCGCTTTTGGCGGCGCTTTATGCGCTTAGAACGCCAGGCGGATTTGCCCGAAGGAAGGATTATCGCGATACCGACGTATTGGTGACGGCGCGCGCGATATCCGAGGTGTCTTGGGCATTGCTCTACAAGGTCGATGTCAGCGAAGCATTGGCCGAATCGGAGTCGCGGCTGAAACAACTGCTGATCGCGTTCATGCTGATCATCGGGCTGGTGCTGATTGGTATGGCGGCGCTTTGGTATTACGGGACGTCGCGTCGCGCGACCGAAGCCGCGAACCGCTTCGAGCGCCTGGCCAAACGGTTCGAGAATCAGCGCAACTTCATGCATCTCGTCACCGACACGCAGCCGAATTCGATCGTCATCTATGACGCGCAAGGGTGTTATCGGTGGTTCAACAAAGTTGCCTTGGATTTGAGCGGACTCGATCGGAAATCTCTGTTCGGCAAGCCCGTGTCCAGCGTGATAGGCCCCGTCGAAGGCAAACGGATCGTCGGCTGGGTCGAAGAATGCCTCGAGAAGTTCGAGCCGATCAGCTACACGCACGCGATTACGCACGACGTCGCAGGCCCGGAAGGAGAGGCAGGCGAACGGGTCTACAGCTCCGATCTGATACCGCTTCCGGCAACGGACGAGGACCCGGTTGCCGTGTTGGTCGTCTCGCAAGACATAACTGAATCCGTTCGCGAACGGACGCGGCGCGAACGGATTATGCGCCAGCTTGTCAATACTCTGGTCAGCGTTGTCGACCGGCGCGATCCCTTCTCCGCCAACCATTCGGTGCGCGTCGGACATGTTTCCCACGCGATTGCCGGTGAAATGGAACTCGATGCCGAATTGGGCGAATCGGTCGAGATTGCTGGGAATCTCATGAATCTGGGTAAAATTTCGATCCCGGAAGAGGTTTTGACCAAAGCGGAAGCGCTCAGCGAAGGGGAAATCCAGTTGATCCGGGATAGCATCCTGACGAGCGCCGACCTGATTTCGGACATCGAATTCGACGGTCCGATCGCCGACACGATTCGGCAGTTGCAAGAAAACTTCGACGGTAGCGGCATGCCCGGGGGTCTGGCGGGCGAAGAGATTCTGCTAACGGCGCGCGTCGTATCCGTTGCCAACGCCTTCGTGGCGATGGTCAGCGCGCGCGCGTACCGTTCTGGTATGGAGTTCGACAGGGCCATCGGCATCCTGTTGGAGGAATCCGGGAAAGCATTCGACCGGCGCGCCGTTTCCGCGCTTGTCAACTATCTGGAAAATCGCGGCGGGCGCGAAGAGTGGGAGTCCTTCGGGGCGCCCGTGTCCGATCCGTCCATTTGATCCGCGCAAATGCTCGGCTGGTTAAAATCCTCTTTCGAAAGCACGCCGCCGCCGGGCACACGAGTCTATGCCATCGGCGACATCCACGGACAGAAAGCTCGCCTGCAAGCGTTGCATGACCGGATCGTCGAGGATGCCAAACGCGCGCCGGAATCGCGGCGTGTGATTGTTTATGTCGGCGATTATGTCGATCGCGGTCCGGATCCGGTGGGTGTACTCGACCTGTTGGTCGGGCAACCGCTGCCCGGATTCACCAGCATTTTCCTGAAGGGCAACCACGAAGATTATCTGCTGCGCTTTTTAGACGGCGACATCGAAGCGGGCGCCGGCTGGTATGCCAACGGGGGCGACGCGACATTGGTGAGCTACGGCATCGATATCGAAGACATGTGGCCGGATTTCACGGTGCTGGTCGAATGGCAGGCCAGCCTCGCGCGAGCCATTCCCGCTGAACACAGAAAATTTCTCGATGCGCTGCAGCTGTCGTATGTCGAAGGCGATTACGCCTTCGTGCACGCGGGAGTACGGCCCGGAACGCCGCTCGCGGCGCAGAACCCGCATGATCTGATGTGGATACGCGACGAGTTCCATGCCTCTCGCGCGGACCATGGTCATGTTATCGTACATGGTCACAGTGTGACGTCGAAGGCGGTTAGCAAGGTGAACCGGATCGGTGTCGATACGGGTGCCGGCTACGGTCGCGAATTGACCGCGGTCGTGCTATCCGGTGTCGATCGCCGCTTTCTGCAGGTTTGAAATCGTGTGTCGGTGCCCTTCGTGCAAAAGAAACGAGCCGGTTATGCGGAAATTTTGTCCGGGATTAGAGCATGACGAATAGTTCCGACATCTCGTCATTGATGGCCCGGCTGCCGGCGGCACGAATCCTGTGCGTTGGCGATTTGATGCTCGATCGCTTCGTGACCGGTGTCGTGAACCGCGTTTCGCCGGAGGCCCCAATTCCCGTTCTCGAAGTCCGCGACGAGGCGTCGATGATTGGCGGCGCCGGCAATGTCGTTCGGAACCTTGTCGCGTTCGGGTCGTCAGCAGAGTTGGTTGCCGTCGTCGGCGACGACCGAGCCGGTGCGGAGTTGGCGTCGCTGCTGGACGAAACAGAGGGCGTTTCAGCGCATTTGGTGCGTGTCGAGGGCCGGCGGACGACGATCAAGACGCGTTTCCTAACGGGAAGCCAGCAATTGCTGCGGGCCGATTACGAAGCGCTGGGCCAGCTGGAAGATGCAGTCCGCGCGGCGCTGTTAGACCGTGTTGTCGACATACTGCCCCGCTGCGGTGCGGTTGTTCTCTCGGATTACGGAAAGGGCGTTCTCGACGAGACCTTGGTGCGCGACATTATCGAATTGGCAAACGACGTGGGCAAACCGATCGTCGTCGATCCGAAGGGTCCGGATTACCGCGTCTATCGGGGCGCTTCGCTGCTGACACCGAATTTGAACGAGCTACGGGCAGCAAGCGACATGCCGGCCGGCAATGACGAGGCGGTGGTCGATGCCTGCCGCCACATCATCGGCGATTGCAGCGTCGGCGGCGTCCTCGCGACCCGCAGCGAACAGGGTATGACGTTGGTTCTGGATGCCGATGTATATCACTTGCCGGCGCGCGCGCGGGCCGTGTTCGACGTATCCGGCGCCGGCGACACGGTGGCCGCCGCGATGGCGGCCGGTCTCGCGCTCGAAGCGCCGTCGTTGGACTGTGCGCAATTTGCGAATACGGCCGCAGGCGTCGCCGTGGCTAAAGTCGGAACAGCAGCAGCCTACGCATCCGAGATATTGACCGCGTTGCACGAGGCGGATTTTCTGACAGGCGAGACGAAGGTCGTCACATTGGCGTCGGCGCGCGACAAGGTCGAGGCGTGGCGCCGTCAGGGCCGCCGCATCGGTTTCACGAATGGCTGTTTCGATTTGCTGCACCCTGGCCATGTCTCCTTGCTCAACCAGGCGCGTAGCGCGTGCGATGTTCTGGTCGTCGGTTTGAACAGCGACGACTCAGTCCGGCGGCTCAAAGGCGAAAGCCGGCCGGCTCAGCCGGAAAATGGCCGTGCCGCGGTGCTTGCCTCGCTGGCGTCCGTCGATTTGGTCGTGGTCTTCTCGGAAGATACCCCAATCGACCTGATTAAAACGCTGCGCCCGGAAGTTCTCGTCAAAGGTCAGGATTACGCGCCGAACGAGGTGGTTGGCGCCGATCAGGTAGAATCCTGGGGCGGCAAGGTCGTGTTGGCAGATATTCTCGACGGGCACAGCACGACGGAAACCCTACGCCGGCTCGCGACATAATGAAGGCGGCGCGGTGTCGTCGCGCACTATCCGGAGGACATATATGGCAGGCGAGTTGCTCCCTTACGCCGTGCTGTTCGGGCTGTTGTTACTGGGCGCCTATGTCTTTTTTCTCGCCTATCGGAGCCGCGAGACGGAGTTGAAACAATCGCTGCGTAAATCCGAAATCGCGCTGCAGGACGCCGAACGTTCCCTGCAAAGCGCTGCGCGGTTTCACGCCGATGAAGTCCGTCGCCTGAAAACCGACCTCGGCGGCAGTCGCAGCGCGGGCGTCGACGAAGGCGATAGTTCGAAATTCCGAGACGCGAAGAGCGCCTTCGCACGGTTGTTTCATCCAGACATCGCTGGCGGCGATGCGCGGGAACTGGAAATCCGTACGGATTTATTCAAACAGTTCTGGGCGGAACTTGAGCGTATCGAGCGGCGCGGTTAGTGGACACAATCCAACATATGGCACCCCTACGACGGCTTCCCGAGCCCGTCGGTTAGGCGCGCGATGCGGGCGCCACCGCAAATGTTGCGCAACGCTGCCGGTGGGCTCGGGAAGCCGCCCTCCGGATCCCGTATCCCGGCTTCTCGGTGCGTCGAAGGC
>JAKZTB010000266.1:0-5139 GCA_047517345.1 Alphaproteobacteria bacterium | reverse complement strand
GGTTCTACCCGTTCAACGCCTTCCGCTCATTGCTCGGCATCGCGGGCGACACCTCTGCTCCAACCTATGCCGAGCTTTACTCGGGAGAGTGGCGGCACCCTACATGTAGCGGTCATGGGCGTTAACCGGATAGGCAAGGTTTGTTCGTCTCCGCGAGAGGCTGTTCCGATGCAGGCGCATCGCCGAGCGAATTCGTTGGCGACCACAGCCAGGCCCGCACCGGCTCGACGATATTCTTTAGGTCTTTCTCGCCAGCGTCCGCGAACGGCAATTCTAACTTGCCGCGAAGCTCGCGATGCGCGCCGTCGGATATCGCCACGCCGTTAGGGTCAGAAACCTCCTGCAAGCGCGCCGCGATATTAACGCCGTCGCCAAAAAGATCGCCGTCCTCGACCACAACGTCGCCGATATTGACGCCAACGCGCAACGCGATGCGCCGGGCCTCCGGTAAATGCGCGGACCGCTCCGGTATTGCCTCTTGGATCTCGACTGCAGCCGCAACGGCGTCCACGACGCTTGCAAACTCCGCCAGCAAGCCATCGCCCATCAGCTTGACGACGCGATCGTGATGTCGCTTCAGCGTCGGCTCGACCAACTCCTTGCGGAGTGCGCGCAGCATGGTAAGCGTCCCGGCTTCGTCCGCGCCGATTAGGCGAGAATAGCCAACGACATCCAGAGCCAAAATTGCCGCAAGTCTCCGCTCCACCGGCCTCCCCAATAACAAGATGTTGCGAGGTTACTCTGATGCTACTGCACGACATCAATTATGCCCAGCGTCTACGGCAGCCGAGAGGTCAGACTCGGCTGTCGATCCTGCCCCACGACAACGTCCGGCATTGAGAAAAATCAGACATGCCAGCCATCTCGATCCACTGACCGAGATTCAGAGGTTTAAACGGGAACGCCCGACCATCGGTAGAGTCTTCCTGAGTGACCACGTCCCCCTAGCCTCACCATTCCGGACGCGACCGTTACGCAGTCCCCTTACGCGTTCTTGATCGTCATGCCGCCGTCGACAGGCAAGGCCACGCCGTTGATGTAGCCGGCGGCGGGCAGCACGAGGCTGAGCGTGCCGTGCGCGACTTCCTCCGGCTCCGCGTAGCGGCGCAGCGGCACGCGGCGTTTCGCGAAGATGGTCTTGTGGTCCTCCGGGATCGCCGCGGTCATGGCGGTGCGGATTGGGCCGGGACAGATGCAGTTGACGGTGATGCCGTCGCGGCCCAGCTCCACGGCCATCGAGCGGGTCAGGCCGATCACGCCGTGCTTGGCGGCGGTGTAGGGGCTGGTGTGCGGCGTGGCGCCCAGGCCCTCGGTCGAGGCGATGTTGACGATGCGCCCGGCGCCGCTCGCGCGCAGGTGCGGCAGTGCCGCGCGGATGGTGCGGGTATGGGCGCGCAGCTGCACGTCCTGCAGCCGGTCCCAAATTTCCTCGTAGCCGTCATCGTCGATCTTGGTGTGCTGCGAAACCCCGGCATTGTTGACCAGAATATCGAGCCCGCCGAAATGTTCCGCCACTTGCCCCACCACCGTCTCGATCGCCGCGGCATCGGTCAGGTCCAGGGTCCAGCCCGCGGCGCTGAGGCCGGCGTCGGTGATCTCGGCGACGACCGTCTCGACACCGTCTGCGTCGATGTCTGCGACTGCAACATGCGCGCCCTCGTCGGCGAACAGATGCGCCGTCGCCCGGCCCATGCCGTTCGCCGCCCCGGTGATCAGCGCCACCTTGCCGGCGATCGAGCGGTTCAGTTTCGACAGTTTCGGCATCGGTTCCTCCCCTCGGCCCGCCGCTACCCCGCCGCCGGTTCGCCGTAGATCTGCACGATTTTTTCGTCCTGCGCGGTCGGCGAGAACAGTTCCCACATGATGCCATTGACGTCGGTGTCGGACGAGAAGCCGGGCGCAGTGTCGTCCTCGAAGCCCATATGACGCAGCTGGCCGGCACGCTCGGGTATTTCGTTGATCGAGAAATTCATCTGGTCGGTGCGCCACATGGCGTATTTGCCGGTCACCACGACGACGGGGCGGGCGCCGATGCGGCCCGAATAGTCCTCGACCGACTCGGCGATGTTCGCGACGGCGAGGGCGATGTGAATGCGGCGCATGGGGTCTCCTTCCCTGAACAGACGTTTATAACGAATTTGGCATCCTAACCGTTTCCACCCCCCATCTTAGCCTTCCCCCGCAAGGGGGGGGGGGGGGGGAAGGGACAACGATGCGGCCAAAAATTATTTCTCCTCCCCCTTGATGGGGGAGGAGAAAGGTGGGGGTGGACGGCGGCCACATTCAAATGTGCCCGAGCGATCGCGAATTTAGTCCTACTTCGAAATCGTATTCCGCGGCACCTCGCGGAACGGGCGGTCGGTGTCGAGACGGATTTCCTTGGGCATCTTGAGGACCCTTTCGGAGATGATGTTCTTCTGGATCTCGTCGGTGCCGCCGGCGATCGAGAGCGCCGGGGTCGAGATCAGGATCTCCGCGATGACGCCGTCGCGCGGGCTGTCGGCGCCGGTCAGCATGGCGTCGGCGCCGCTGATCATGGTGTGGACATTGTTGGCGATGCGGGCGATCTCGCTGTTGACGAGCTTGCCGATCGAACCTTCCGGGCCCGGCTCGCGGCCCTGCGCCTGCGCCGTGCGCGCCCGCTGCGCCGTCCATTCGGCGGACTTTGCCATGATTAGCAGCCGGGCGATCTCCTGCCGGACGGCGGGGTCCGTGTTGCGGCCGGTCTCCTTCGCCCGCTCGACGACCAGGTCGACCCGGCCGGTGCGCTGCGGGTACCAGGTGTACGGCGCCAGCGCGGTGGCGATCTCCGCCGCCTGCTCCCGGTAGATACGCTCGGGCCGGTCGGACGCGGCCACGTTTCGCTTCATCGAATCCGCGCCGCGGCGTTCGTGCATCAGGGTCGTCGTCGCGATCTTCCAGCCGGCGCCCACTTCTTCCAGCAGGTATTCGGGCGCAATCTCGGCGTCGGTGAAGAAGACCTGGTTGAACGAGGCGTGCCCGTTCATCTGGCGCAGCGGCACGACTTCGACGCCGGGCTGGCGCATGTCGAGGATGAAATAGCTCAGCCCCTTGTGCTTGGTCACGTCCCAGTCGGTGCGCGCCAAGAGCAGGCCGTAATCGGCGAGATGGGCGCTGGTGGTCCAGACCTTCTGGCCGTTGACGACCCATTTGTTGCCCTTGAAATCGGCCCGCGTCGTCGCGCCCGCCAGGTCGGTGCCGCTGCCCGGTTCGCTGAACAGCTGGCACCAGGTGTCCTCGCCGGTCAGGCTGCGGCGCAGGAACTTTTCGCGGTGCAGGTCGGTGCCGTGCGCCAGGACCGTCGCTCCCGCCAGGATCGCGGCGCCCTTCTTGGCGACGCCGGGCGCGCCGAAGCGCTTGAGTTCCGCCTCGACGACCGGCGTCAGCGCCACCGGCAGGTCGCGCCCGTACCAGTCCGCCGGCCAGTGCGGCGCGCCCCAGCCCGACTCGGCGAGCCGGCCGCGCCATTCGAACAGGCCGAGATCGAGATTCCAGTTCGCTTCCAGCCAGTCCTGCAGTTCCGCGCGGACGGTTTCCTCCGTGTGCTCGCTCATTCAGGCTTCCTCCCGGGACAGAGACTAGCGCTTTTCAACCGGCCGCGTCAGCAGGCAGGACAATCGCTCGTGACACAATGGCGTTGACGACACCAAAAGCCGGTGTCGTTCCGGCCACGAGCCGGGACGATGCCGGGTTAGCGTGAGTTTGCACCGGCAAAACGACGCAAGCGTCGCGCCGCGTCAGCAGGCGGCGTCCTCGCGCCGCGGCAGTTTCCAGTTGGGCCGCACGAAATGGCAGGTGTAGCCGTTCGGGTAGCGTTCCAGATAGTCCTGGTGCTCCGGTTCCGCCTGCCAGAAATCGCCGGCCGGCTCGACCTCGGTCACGACCCGGCCCGGCCACATTCCGGACGCATCGACATCGGCAATGGTGTTTTCCGCCTCCGCCTTCTGCGCTTCGTCCAGGTAATAGATGGCGGAACGGTACGACGGGCCCATGTCGTTGCCCTGCCGGTCGCGGGTCGAGGGATCGTGGATCTGGAAGAAGAATTCGAGCAGCGACCGGTAGCTGATCCGGCTCGGGTCGAATTCGATCTCGATGCCTTCCGCGTGGCGCCCGTGATTGCGGTAGGTGGCGTTCGGGACCTCGCCGCCGGTATAGCCGACACGGGTCGCGATCACGCCGGGCAGCTTGCGGATCAGATCCTGCATGCCCCAGAAACAGCCACCGGCCAGAACGGCCCGTTCCGTGTTGCTGCTCATCGATTCACTCCCTTGTTCGGTTCGAAAGTCCGGCCCAATCTCTCACCGAGAATATGTGTTATTCCTGCGGCGAAACAACCGTTTCGGATCAGTCCGCGCCCTCGACGATCTGCGCGTGGCCGGACGACGCATCCAGACGCAACCCGACGATCGCCTGATATTCCGGCGAGTTGTACCAGGTCTTGGCCTGTTCGACGCTGGGAAACTCCAGAACCACGGTTCGCGCGGGCAGCGGCGCGCCTTCCAGTGTTTCCATCGCGCCGCCGCGCACGAGATACGTGCCGCCATATTGCGCGATGGTGGCGGGCACCTTGCCCCTGTATTCCTCGAAATTCTGGGGATCGGTGACCTCCAGATGCACGACCAAATACCCTTTCGCCATGGTTCTTCTCCCGGTTATCCATCCTGGCAGGAACTGCGAAATATCGCCGGCGCTTGCCGTCTGCAGGCAAAGATATAGATCGCACGCGGTGCGGCAAGGCCGCTCCGGCGAAATTCTTACGTCGAGGTACGGCGGACGTGACGCTGCCGGCGGATAGCGCCATCGTCCCGTCGGTTTTCTTCAGCCGGGATCGTCCGGCCGATCGAGTAGCAATCCATGGCGATCGCCCGTCCGGAATCGATCGTGTTGCGTAGACGTGAACGAACAGTCATAGGCTTGCTTTATCCCCCTTTATCGCGTGAGAGATCGGCTAGCTTGGTAATAATCGCGTAAGAAGTGTTATCCTTGCCTATCCGGTTAACGCCCATGACCGCTACATGTAGGGTGCCGCCACTCTCCCGAGTAAAGCTCGGCATAGGTTGGAGCAGAGGTGTCGCCCGCGATGCCGAGCAATGAGCGGAAGGCGTTGAACGGGTAGAA
>JAKZTB010000265.1:0-10708 GCA_047517345.1 Alphaproteobacteria bacterium | reverse complement strand
CTCGAGGCCAACCGTTACATCAACATGAAACTACTGACGGAGCACAAACGCGAGCTGATGAAGCAAGCCGCCTGACGGCGGCTGGGCATGGCCGGCGCTGCGATACCTGATGTCTACGCGCCACCCATGCCCGCGACAACGCTCGGCAACATGGTCAAAACCTTTTTGCAGAAGATTCTGGACATAACTCATCCCGCGCCTCAAATCGGCTCGGCGGTGGACAACGCCACCGCAATATCCGAGTTTGTCGCCGTCGATCGTAATGAGGTGAATTGCAGTATGAACTCTTGCCCCTGCGGGTCCGGCCGCTCGCTCGAAGAATGTTGCGGCCAGTATTTCGAGTCACGCACGGCGCCGACGGCAGCCGCTCTGATGCGCTCGCGCTACTGTGCCCACGTGCTCGGCAAGGCGCAATATCTGGCGGACACGCTGTCCGTGAAACAGCGCGCCGATTTCGATATTTCCGAATTCGAAGAGTCGCACGGGCAGGTGAAATGGACGGGGTTGGAAATCCGCGCGACGACCGAGGGCGGGGAGGCGGACGAGACTGGAACCGTCGAATTCGTCGCCCGCTGCCGCGACAAGAACGGTCTTGGCATCCATCACGAGCTATCGACTTTTATCCGAGAGGAGGGCCGCTGGGTCTTCGACGACGCCGTCCCCAACCCGAAACCGGCGACCCGGCAGGTGCAGAAGGTGGGCCGCAACGAACCGTGTCCCTGCGGATCCGGCAAGAAATACAAGAAATGCTGCGGGACTTAGCTGCCTAAAGCGCCCCGATGATTCCTAATTCAGTCGCCTTGATCTGCAGCGCCAGATATTTCGAGTAAATCCGGCACTGGGCGAGGCTGCCGGCGATGAACCATAACCCTTCCTGGGCGGTGCGTTTCCACATGTTGTGCATCTCGCCGTCTTCCTCGCTGATTCCCCAAATCTCGCCAGTCTTTTCGGCGACCGCGTCGCCGAGCAGGCGGCGGACGAGTTCCTGCTGGGCGTAGTACCCCGTGGCGAGGATCTGCAGGTCGGCGGGCACCGTGCTGCCGTCCTTCAGGAGTGCGCCGCCTTCGACGAACCGGTCGATGGTGTCGAACTGCAGCAAGCCGATCTCACCGTCGATGATCAGGCCGGAGCAGCCCGCGTCGAGGTAGTAGCCGCCGCCGCGCCGCCGGTATTTCATCTGGTGGCCGGTGCCGTCATCGCCGATGTCGTATTTGAAGCCGACTCGTTTCAGCCCCTCGATAAGCTCCTTGTCCAATTCCATCATGCGTTCGACGGCGATCTGATAGCCGCGCACGATGTGCGGATAGGTCGCCGCTAGGGCCAACAGGTCGCAGTCGTCCAGCGGTGGGCCTTCCTGGTACATCGCGTAATTTAGTTTGGCACTGGGATCGATGCTGACCACGGTGCTCGAGCCGCGCTGAATGATCGTCGTGTCGACGCCCTGGCTGTGCAGGTCCTGCGCCACGTCGTGTCCGCTGTTGCCGGTGCCGAGCACTAGCGCCTTCTTGCCCTTCCAGGCCGATCCGTCGGTGAAGCTGTGCGGGTGGATGACCTCGCCCTTGAATTCGTCCAGGCCCGGCAGGTCCGGGATCTTCGGGATACCGCTGACACCGTTGGCGAAGACCACATGCCGCGGGTGCAGGGTGCGCTCGCTGCCGTCCGGCTGCCGCACCGTCGCGTTCCAGCGCTTCGCGGCCTCGTCGTAGTCGCCGCGGATGAATTCGGTGCCGGTCCAGAAATCGATTTCCATCGCGTCGGCGTAGAACTCGAACCAGTTCGCCAGCATGTCCTTCGGGATGTATTTCGGCATCGTCGGCGGGAAGGGAAGATAGGGCAGATGGTTGGCGTAAATCTCGTTGTGCAGCGCCAGCGAGTGATAGCGCAAGCGCCAGCAATCGCCGACTCTCGGCAGCTTGTCGACGACCAAGGTATCGATGTCGAGCTGGCCCAGCCGCGCCGCGATCCCGAGACCCGCTTGGCCGCCGCCGACGACGAGGACAGTCGGTTGGCGGTTCTCGAAAGCCTGGCTCTTGATGCGCTGGTCGAGCCAGTTCTCGCCGCCGAAATTGCGCGAGTAGGCATCGCCGGTCGGCCGGCGCACGCCGATTTTCTCCTCGTGGCCCTTTAGTTCTTCCAGGGTCGTGAGCAGGACCCAAGCTTTCGACGGATTGTCGGCATAGAGTCGCAACACACCGTTGCCCCGCCCAAGCTTGGTTTCGAACCTGAAAAAGGCTTCGATCACGGCAACGCCGAGCCGCGTTACGCGGCGGGGCGGCGTACGGCTAGAGTCGCGTTCGAAGCCACGGGCTTGCGTCGCTGCCTGTGCCGCAGCCAAGCCGGACGCAATCTTATCGGCGCCGGCGAAGGGGCTGATATGCCAGGTGAACGCGACGATGTCGCGCCAATGGCTGTCCTTCTCGAACAGCGCAGCGATCGCCGTTTCGTCGCTCGAATGCAGGGCTCGTTCGAAATACCCGAGCCATTGCGAAACAAGGGTTTGGTCGTCCGTTGCGCGCGGTTTGCGCAAGACGGAGAGGTCCACGTCGTTCATGACTTCCTCATGCTATGGCGGCATTTTGGCCGTGGGCGGTACTTGGCTAGATCGAAGTCAACTGGGGTAGATCAAAGAATCCCGCGTATTCCTTGTCAAATCGATGCAGGTTTCTTAGAGCTCGTTTGGGAATATGTTGCTGTTTTCATTGGCGATTGTCGAGTCGGATGGCAGGAACGGCCCGCTGGGCGATGCCGGGCATCGGCCAAGGGCCGCGACGCACCAGCCGGCCGAGAAGCGCCAACCCTTTGGGTGGCCTTTGTTTAATCGCTGGACCGCATCAGCGCCCGCTTGCGATGCCGCCAGCATCGCGGCGCGAACCCTTCCTAACCAGCAAATAAACAAAGGCCATGAAATCAACAACATATTCCCAAACGGGCTCTTAGATACTCAAATCCATCAGGTTGTAGTCCTTCATCGTCGCCTTCGCTGCGGCATCCCACACCGGATGTTGCTCGCTTTCGACAAACGGCGCGTAGTCGAAGGGCGTTTCGTCCGGGAAGCGCTGACGGCGGGCGTCGATGGCGTACCCGATCAGGCGCGACCTTTCGCGGATTCGCGCGTCGTCGTAGACGCCGGGTGCGTTGTGAATGCCGCCGCCGGCTACGCCGAGCACAGACTTGCGCCGGTGGAAGCCGAAATTCACCGTCACGCGCCAATCCTTGCTGGTGTTGGCAAAGGAACCATGAATGGCCTGCCGGTTGGTGATCGCGACGTCGCCGGGGGCGCAGACGAAGGGGACCGCTTCGGGCAGGCGTTCGCTGCCCGCCGCTTCGACCATCGCTTTGATATCCACTTTGTTTTTTTTGTGCGAACCGGGCACGACCCAAAGTCCATTCGCCGGGGTGCAGCCATAGAGCTGCGCCATGAGGTTGAAGCCGTGCGTGCCCTGGTCCCACTCGTGATTGTCCCAGTGGGTCACACCGTCGCGGTGCCAGGCGATCGACGCGCCGAGACCGGGCTCCTTGATGAACAGCGCCTCGCTGAAGGGCGTGAAATCGGGCCCGTTCACCGCGGCGGCGACCGCCAGCAGGTCCGGATGGCCGTAAACGCGCAGCGCGGCTTCGGAGAATTGCAGCGTGCCCAGGATCAGATAGACGATTTCCTCAGGCGCGCCAGCCGCCGGCTCCGGTTCGGTCATCTTCACGGGGTGGCGGCCGTTGGCGAGGTCCGTACCGCCGAACGGGTCGGCGAGCGGCTTCGACCAGAACAGGGTCGGCGCCTCGAGATCGGCGCCCAGGGCCGGGCGCCCTTTGGCGTCGAGCGGTGCGTCTTTTCCCACCGGCAGGCGGTCCCGGATATCGTGCAGGTCGGCTTCGATATCGACAAGTTCTTCGGGGCGGAGCACGCCTTCGAAAATATAGAATCCGCAGCGCCAGTAAGCTTCCAGGATGTCCGGATGAATCGCCCCATCATCCGTGTAGCGGACCGGTCCACGATTGCCCAATTCAAAGGCTCGTTTCTCGCCGCCTCGCAGAAATGCCTGCATCGCGGCTTCATCGGATCCGTAGTCGGTTTCTGTCGTTGCCGTTGCGCTCATCTCGTATCTCCTTGTCATGATGCTAGCGTACGGTAGTGAGATTTCCTAGCGGTGCGCCCGGGGCCAGCTTTCGCGAAGAATCGATAAAAATGCATCGACCGCTGGCGAGATCCCCTTGTCCCGCCGGCTTATGATGCCCAGGCGCTGTATGGCACCCGGCGCAAGGAGTGGTCTCGAATCGACTTCCGCGGGATGTGGGCCAGCGAAATACGCAGCGGGAACTATCGCGACGCCGAGTCCTTCCGAGACCAGGCGAAAGGCGGTCGTGAACTGACTCACGGTGAAATGGGAGTCGAGGGTGATCCCTTCGGCCAATCCCGCAGCATCGAGGACCCGGCGCGCCGCGGCCTCCATTGGCATGGAAATGAGCCTTACGTCTGCGAGGTCGGCGAAAGTCAAGGATTTGCGCCCAAGCAACGCGTGCCCTTGCGGCAGCGCGACCCTGAAACTATTTTCGCCAAGTTGTTCCGCTTGCAGCGGTCCGCCGATGTCCGTCGTGTCGCCGAGGCCGAAATCCGCCGATCCGCTGCGCACTTCTTCCAGCACATTGGCCTGTACGTCCTCGCGCAGATCGACTGCGATGCTCGGGTAACGCGCGGCAAAATGGGCAATGGCCGATGGCAGGATACCGTGCGCGATCGTCATCAAGGTCGCGATAACAACCTGGCCGCGTTCGACATCCGCCAACTCGCGAATATTGCGGAGTCCAAGGCTCAGGTCGTTTAGAAGTCTTTCCGCTAAGGGTATGAATTCACGGCCGGCTGCCGTCAGCGTGACGCGGCGGGTCGTACGCGTGAATAGCTCGGTGCCGAGTGCATCTTCGGCCCGCTGCACGGTGCGGGTCAGGGTGGGTTGGGAAATGCCCAGATCGGTCGCGGCGGCGGCGAAGTTCCGATAGCGCGCGACAGCCAGCAACGCGCGCAGGTGGCGGGTGCTGAGGTCGAGGCCAAAACCAACCTCTGTCCGGGAGACTGTCGTCGGTTCCGGCATAAATTCCTATTATTAGAGAAAACGTATTAATTAAGAGTATCGGATAATTGTTGTATTAATCAAGGCCACCCTGAATAATCCGGTCGGATTGCTTGCTCCGGATCGCCGGAGCCGCCGACAACGCTGGAATTTACTCTATCCGGCATTCGGCACTATCATTTAGGTCCTACGGTACTGGAGATCAGGGAAATGACGCTCATATCGAAACGCTACGAGGTCGATGACGTCCTCGCCGCGCAGGAGTTCTATCACAGCCGGCAATGGACCGACGGTCTGCCGGTCGTGCCCCCGACCCCCGAGGCCGTGCAGGCATGCCTGGACTGGGCGATGATGCCGGCGAATCATCTGATCGGCATCGAGCCGGTGCGCGAGTGTGCGATTACCGCCGAGAAGCTGGCGGTCAACGCCGTCATGGCGGGCTGCCTGCCGATGCACTTCCCGGTCGTCGTGGCGGCCTTCACGGCGATGCTGGAAGAACCGTTTTTGGTGCACGGCGCGACGGCGAGCACCGGCGGCTGCGCCGTACTGGTCATTATCAACGGACCGATCCGCCAAGAAGTCGGGATGGACGGCACCTTCAACGTACTGGGATCCAGCGACCGTGCGACCACGGTTATCGGTCGGGCAATCAGACTTGTCTTGGGCAACCTGCTCGACGTTCGTCCGGGCCAGATCGACCGGTCGACTATCGGCCATCCCGGCAAGCTCAGCTATTGCATCGCCGAAGACGAGGAAAACGCGCCCTGGCCGTCGCTTTCCGAAGATCGCGGCATTCCCAAGGAGGCGTCTGCGGTCACCGTGATGGCGGCCGGCGCGCCGCGCCAACTAATGAACGAGTGGACGACGAAGCCGGAGGAAATCCTCGATACCTTCTGTGCGGAGATCAAGGCGAATATGCGGCACTATTCGATCTATCCCGGCAATTACGCGATCATCATTCCGCCGCAACTGCGGACGCATTTCGAAGAAGCGGGATGGTCGCGCCGGGACATCCAGCAATACGTCTTCGAAAATGCCCGTATTCATCGCCGAGAATGGGCCGAGGTCGGCAAAAGCGCCATCGTCGGCAAGCGCGGGGATCAGGAATATCCGGCGCTGCCGGACCCCGAGCATCTCTTGATCATTGCGGCCGGCGGGCCAGCCGGCGGGTTCGGCGCCGTGATCCCGCCCTGGCTCGGGCATAAGAGCAAGGCTGTTACGGTCGCGATCGGGGCCTGCCTCGATTGCGAACCGCCGGCCAATTGATTTGATAGGAACGACGAGGAGAGAAATCAGCCATGGAAATTCTAGATCCTACTCATGAGGCGGATGCTAGCGGGTTCGCCCTCGCGTCGCGCCTTTCGGCGCTGCAAGGCGCCACGGTCGGCATCATTTCGAACGGTAAGAAAAATACGATTCCGTTCTTCGACGCCTTCGAGAGCGAATTGAAAGAGAAATACGGCGTGGCCGAGGTGGTCCGCCGCACGAAATCCAACTACAGCGCCCCCGCCGACGCACATCTGGTCGAGGAAGCCGAAGGCTGGGATGCCGTCGTCGCCGGCATTGGCGATTGAGGCAGCTGCTCGTCGTGCAGTTTGCATGACGCGGTGATCGGCGAAAAAATCGGTAAGCCAGCGGTCGGCATCATGACGACCAAATTTGTCAGCGCGGCCGAATTGATGGCGCGGGTTCTTGGGGTGGATGGTTTTCCCTTCGTAGTCATCGACCATCCCATCAGCAGCGCATCCGGTGAAACGCTGGATGCCTGGGCGCGCACGGCGGCAGGCGAGAGCGTGGATATTCTGATCGGTGCGAACCGGGCTCCGTAGCATGTCAGAGACTGCGTCCGGAAATGGCGGCCCGCTCACCGGCTACAGGATTGTCGAGATCGCGGGGATCGGACCAACGCCGCTCTGTTGCTCGTTGCTCGCGGATATGGGGGCGGACATCGTCCGAATCGACCGCACGGGACCGACCGGCCTCGGTTTCGAATATGCCGGCGCCAGGGCCGATATCCGCCGTCGCGGCCGTCCATCGGTCGCCGTGGATTTGAAACACCCGAAGGGCGTCGAAACGGTTCTGCGTCTGGTCGAGAACGCCGATGCAATTGTCGACCCGATGCGCCCGGGCGTGATGGAGCGGCTGGGGCTCGGCCCCGACGTGTGCCTCGCCCGCAATCCGAAACTGATCTACGGCCGGATGACCGGCTGGGGACAGGAAGGCCCGCTGTCGCATGTTGCGGGCCATGACATCAACTACATCTCGCTGTCCGGCGTGTTGCACGCCATCGGCACCAAGGAACGCCCGGTACCGCCGCTCAACGTAATCGGCGATATGGGAGGCGGGGCGATGTTCCTCGTGATGGGCTTGCTTGCGGGCATGCTCGAAGCGCGCAAGTCCGGCAAGGGACAGGTTGTGGATGTGGCGATGACCGAGGGATCGGCCTATCTCGCGATGGCCTGTTTCGGCCTCGCCGCGTCCGGGCACTGGACAGACGAACGGGAGAGCAATCCGCTCGACGGTGGCGCGCCCTTCTGGCGTTGCTACGAGACCAGCGACGGCAAGCACATCTCGATCGGTGCGGTCGAGGCGAAGTTCTACGCGATCCTTTTGCAGACGCTGGACCTCGATCCGGCCGATCTGCCGGACCAGCTCGAACCGGAAGGCTGGCCGCGGATCATCGAAATTTTCGATGAGAAGTTTAAAGAGAAGACCCGTGACGAGTGGTGCGCGATCATGGAAGGGACGGATATTTGCTTTGCGCCGGTCCTGAGCTTCAGCGAAGCGCCGCATCACCCGCACAACAAGGCGCGCGGCAGTTTCGTCGAGGTCGACGGCATCGTCCAGCCGGGCCCGGCGCCACGTTTCAGCCGCACCCCGTCGAGCGTCAAGGGCGGACCTCCGGAATTCGGCGCGCAAACGGAAACGGCCCTGGCGGCTTGGGGTTTTTCGGAGACCGAGATCGCCGCGCTGAAAACCGATCTGGCTATCGGCCGGCAGGAATAGGATAGCACACGACGCGGTCGATAAGACGCATGTGCTAGCCTTGATTACAAAGCAACATCAGGGAGCGAAGCCATGAAGGCCGTTTATTTCCTTGGAGACCGGGTACTCGAAATCCGAGAGGTTCCGGATCCCACACCGGGGCCCGGCGAAGTCGTCATGGAGATCAAGGCGTCCGGCATGTGCGGCACCGACCTCGGTTTTTACCGCAACAAGGGCGGAGCCGCCGCTGTCGGACTGGCCGCCAAGGGGGGCCCGTTCATCGCCGGACACGAACCGTGCGGCATCGTGGCGGAAGTCGGTCCCAGCGTGAGCGAAGCGCAAGCCCGGGTCGGCCAGCGCGTCATGAATTTCCATTACGAAGGCTGCGGCGTCTGCCGTCATTGCATCGGCGGTTGGGGACAGATGTGCGATGAAGGCGCCACGGTTTTCGGCGGCAACGGCGATGGGGCGCATGCGAAGTATATGAAGGCGCCTGCGGAAACCATGGTGCCGCTGCCGGACGATCTCAGCTTCCAGACCGGAGCCGCAATCTCCTGCGGTACGGGAACGGCGTTCGGGGCGCTGTTGCGGCTGGAGTTGAAAGGCATGGAAACCATTGCCGTGTTCGGACAGGGACCCGTCGGACACAGCACGACGTTGCTCGCGGCCGCGATGGGCGCGCGGGTTATCGCCGTCGATATCGAATCGGTCCGACTGTCGAAGGCTAAGGGCTATGGCGCGGATGCGGTGATCGATCCGAGTGCCGACGATCCCGTCGCGGCGATCAAGGAACTGACCGGTGGACATGGTGCCGATTGCACCTTGGACTGCAGCGGCTCACCGATGGCGCGCGCGCAGGCGGTCAAGGCGGTCCGCAAATGGGGCCGCGTTGCTTTCGTCGGCGAGGGCGGCGATGTCACGATCGACGTCAGCAACGACATGAACCGGAAGCAGATCACTATTATGGGATGTTGGACGTTCAGCAAGAACGGCCAGGCCGACTGCGCCCGTTTCGTATCCGAACGCGGTCTCGACGTCGATTCGCTGTTCACGCACAGCTGGTCGCTGGACGAAGCGGATGAGGCTTACAAGCTGTTCGATACGCAAACGACCGGCAAAGGCGTGATTATCCCGTCATAAATGCCCCATATGGAGCTGTAATAGCGTCGAATTCGCGAGTATTTAGCTCTCAGAGTTGCGAAATCGCCATATTGGTTGCCGTATTGGTTACCAACCACGGCGTTTAGCAATGGGAGCCGGTGCAAAACGACGGGGCAAAAACATGGCGCATTTATTCTCGGTTCTGACCGACCGCGACGGACGACTATCGGCGGCATGGGGTGATACGGGCGCAGCCGGCTTGGACGGCGCGCATTTCGACGCCAGGCCGCTGTTCGCCTTGTTCGCCGAAGACGACCAGGCGGCCGTCGCCGACGCTTTGAAAGAGGCGACGGCGCAAGCGGAAACGGTGCTGACCGGCCTTCGGCTATTGAGTGGGGATGCCGAAGAGGCGATCTTCGACCTGACGATTCAACCAGCCGGACCGGGAAAGTTTTGGGTCTACTTTGCGCCTTCGGCCGGGGAACCCGATATTCGGGAACCGGCGGCCAAGGAAAGTTTCCTGAACGCCGTGGCCGAAAGGTTGGAGTTGTCCGACGCGCCCGCCATGCAGATGGTGATGCTCGATTTCGAGGCGCTACGTGATCCCGAGTTAAAGGCGAAGCTCGGCGACGATGCGATGCAGGACGTTCGGTCGAGCATCGAGGGCGCGCTGACGGAGGTTGCCGTAGAGGGGCAAGTCGGCCGGCTCGACGCGACGAGCTACGGCGTGCTCAGCCCTGTCGATCAGGACAAAGACGACATGGTCGCGACTGTCGTAGACGCCACGGAGCAGTTGGGCGTTTCGGCGGAGGAACTCGGCGCGAAGGTGGAGAGCGTTGAACTCGACGCCGATGAAGGCATCGATTCAGAAAATTTGCGAGGCCTGCTTTCGCACGCCGCCCACAAATTCTACCAGACGGTCAGAAACGGTACGCCCTTCGGAGCGGACCGCTTGAGCGAAGTCTCGGCGGAAATCGAGCAAGCGATCCGTTTGATCGAAACCGCCCTGGAACGTGGCGATATTGCGATAACCTCGCGTGAGGTGCACCGATTGACGAATGGCGATGTCTCGCTTTGCCTGGCACACGGCGCGCTGATATTCGGGGATGAGTCAGTGCGGGCGGACCGGTTGATCGTCATAGAGGATCATCCCGAGCTGTGCGGAAAGCACGATCGCGCGATCGTTGCGACAACGGTAGAAACATTGCCGAATGTGGATCCGTCTGTGCCGATCATCGTCGATATCGGCCTGCCGACTCTGGAAACCGGGGAAGCGGGCCGCATCGCGGCCGACATGGCGGCGGCCGGTTATAAAGTTGGCTTCCGGCCGCACGGTGTGGACATGTCCGCCAGCCGGTCGCTCGGCGCGCGTCAGGTCTATCAGCTTCTAAAGGATGATATCCCGGTCTGGCTCATGAACTTTTCGACCGCGATTTCCAAAACGCGCAAGTTGCACGGCGCCTATGTCGAGGTTTCGGCGACCTTCCTGCGCGATATCAGCAATCAGCCGGAACGCAATAAACTCTTGGCGCGCTTTCTGAAGATTTGGCTCGACGTCGAGG
>JAKZTB010000264.1:0-9570 GCA_047517345.1 Alphaproteobacteria bacterium | reverse complement strand
TCAGGATACCGGTCGTCGGCAGCACCACCTTGCTGCCGAAGGCGGACAGCAGGGTCTGGGTCAGGCTGACCATGTTACCCTTGCCGTCGATCACTGTCAGATGCGTCGTGCAGGCCGGATCGCGGCTGTCGTCGACATCGCCCATCTCACGGAAGCGCGCCTCGTACGCCGTCGCAAGCGCCGTTGCGTAGGCAGTGAACGCTTCCACACCGGGCGCACCCGATCCGATGCAGCCTTCGATCCGGTCGAGCACATGCATCAGGGTCGGTCCCGCCGTCATGCCGGGCGGGGCGTGGACCTGGCCCCCGCCGTAGGCGCGCGACAGCGGGTCGAACTCCAGCGCCCGGTAACCAGCGAGGTCAGCGGCGCTCAGCGACCCGCCGCCCGCCTCGACGTCGCGGGCAATCTGCGCCGCGATATCGCCATCGTAGAAGTCGCGATGGCCCGCCGCCGCAAGTCGCTCCAGCGTCGCCTGCAGATTGCCCAAAGAGATATGCGGCACCGGCTGGCCAAGCTCCGGTACCGGCACGGCCGCGTCCGGTAGATAAATTCTGCTGCTTTCCGGAAATTTGCGCAGATCCTTCATCGCGGCGGCGATGCGAATCGTCGTCATGAAATTGACCGGCAGGCCGCGCCCGGCGAGCTCGACCGCAGGCCCGAGAAGCTCGGCCCAGGCCATCGTGCCGTAACGCTCCCAGGCCTTGCCGATGGCGTCGACATAGCCCGGTGTGGCCATCGAGTAATAGCCGTGCACGTTGCGGTCGTCCTGCACCGCCGGCCAGGTGAAAATATCGCCGCCCGTCCCTTCGACCAGCGGGTAATCCGCCGGATCGAGCCCGGCCGGCGCGATGCCGCCGCCATTGAAACAACGCACCCGGCCCTCCTCGGCCAGATAGAGCATCATGAAGCTGACGCCGCCGATGCCGCTCATCCACGGCTCGACCACCGAGACCGCAAACGAAGTCGCCACCGCCGCGTCGATAGCGTTTCCACCATCCCGCAACACCGCCGCGCCGGCTTCCGCCGCCGCCCGGGAATGGCTCGCCACGATCCCATTGCCGCCGCGCACCGCTGGCTTCCGCAGCATCCAGTCGTGATAGAAGTTTGTTTCCATGGGTTGCACCATCGCGCCCAGAGCCGATGGGTGCAAGGCGTGCGGCTATCGCGCGTGCTAGAGTGACCTTTTAAAGTTCACCGGATTCTACAATAGGGTCCCGCGGGCACCTCGGCCGTCGACCGCTCCATGCCGCACCGGGCGAAGCCTTTCCACCGCAGCGCATCGTCTGTAGAAAGCCGGGACATCAGACCTGGAGAAAATGCCCCATGACCTATTTCTGGACGCCGGAACAGCGGCAGATCCGCGACAGCGTAATGAAACTGTGCGAGCGCTTCGACGATCAATACTGGCTCGACCGGGATACGGACGGCGTGTTTCCCGAGGATTTCTGCCGCGCCATGGCCGACGAAGGCTGGGCCGGGATCGCCATGCCGGAGGAATATGGCGGCGCCGGCCTGGGCATCACCGAGGCCGCTGTGATGGCGCAGGCAATTACCGAATCCGGCTGCGGCAATGCGGGTTTCGCGGCGATGATTATCGGCATCTTCGGACTTAACCCCGTCGTCGTGTTCGGCACGGACGAGCAGAAGCAGAAGTGGCTGCCGCCGATTATCCGGCGCGACGACATTGCCTGCTTCGCCGTAACCGAACCGAATACCGGCCTGGACACCACGCGCCTGCAAACCCGCGCGGTCTGGAACGGCGATCATTACGTCGTCCATGGCCAGAAGCTCTGGACGTCGACCGCGCTGCAATCCAACAAGGTACTGCTGATCGCCCGCACCAAGGGGCTGGACGAGACCGAGAAGCCGATCGACGGTCTGTCACTTTTCTATACCGACCTCGACCGCGACTATGTCGAAATCCGCCCGATCGACAAGATGGGCCGCAAGAGCGTCGATTCGAACCAAATGTTCATAGAGGGTCTGCCGGTCCAGAAGGACGAATTGATCGGCGAAGAGGGCAAAGGCTTCCGCTACCTGCTACACGGCTTGAACGCGGAGCGCGTGCTGATCGGCGCGTCGATGGTCGGGCTCGGCCGCTGCGCCCTGCGCCATGCCGCCGACTACGCGCGCGAAAGGGTCGTGTTCGACCGCCCCATCGGCATGAACCAGGCGATCCAGCACCCGCTCGCGGAATCCTACGCGGAGCTTGAAGCCGCGAACCTGATGGCATTTCAGGCCGCCAATTTGTACGACGCGGGCCAGGAGTGCGGCATCGAAGCGAACGCGGCCAAATACCTTGCCGGCGAAGCAACCTTCAAGGCCTGCACCAACGCGGTCATGACTCTCGGCGGCATGGGCTACGCCAAGGAATTCCACGTGGAGCGCTACTTGCGCGAATGCCTGATCCACAGACTGGCGCCGATCAGCCCGCAGTTGATCCTCTGTTACTTGGCCGAACGGGCACTGGGGCTGTCGAAGTCGTATTGAGTATTATGTCGTCTAAGCAGTTGCCTTACCCCGTCCATAATTGGCGTGCGAACCACTTAATCGGCAAGCCGATTGAGAGGGAACGTCAACCTTGCCCCGAACGTGCGCCGTGCTGAAATTCTTAAACGCAACGAATTCACTGACGGCCGCCGCCATCGTCCTTCTGTTCTGCGCGACCGTCCTGAGTTTTCTGGGCGGATTTTACTGGCGGTTCGACTATTTGGCGCATGGCCGGGTACAACTTTGCGCCTTGACTGCCGTCTTGTTTCTTTTAACGCTGCTTACGCTGCCGACGAGGCCCATCGCTGGACGATTTATTGCGCTCTCCGCCATTGCGCTTGGGCTCAATCTGTATCCGATTCTCGGTTTCTATCTCGATAGACCGGCTCGGATTTCGTCCGGCGAAAATTCGACCGCGTTCCGTGCGATGGCCATGAACGTCAATGTAGCAAACAGGCATTACGCCAAGGCAATTCGCGAAATTCGCCGTGAAAATCCCGATGTCCTGCTGGTCATGGAAGTGAACAACGATTGGATGACGCAGCTGTCCGCAATAGAGGGGGTCTATTCGTACAAAGTCGCCGCCCCCCAACAGAACGGCTTCGGTATGACGCTGTATAGTAAATCGGCGTTCGTCTCCGGCAAGATTGGATATTGGGGTCAATACCAAATCCCCTATATCGTCGCATTGTTAAAAGATCCCACCGGAAATACAGTGCGTTTTTTCGGCATCCATACCGTGCCGCCGATCAGCCAAGCCGCCGCAACGAGCAACCATCGCCAAAGCAGATAACTGATGGAACGCGCCCGCGATGAAAATGGTCCCATCGTCATGATGGGCGACTGGAACGATACGCCCTGGTCGCACAGCTATCGCGCGCTCATGAATGGGTTCGATTTCGACAATGCGGCGCAAGGCGGTTTTCCAACGGCTACGTGGCGGCCTGGTTTTTTCGGCGGAATCGCGATCGGCCATTTTTTCGTGAAAAACATGCGTGCCGGTAATTGGCATGTCGGACGGGATGTGGGTTCGGACCACCGAGCGGTAATCGCCGATTTGCAGATCTTCAATTGAGACAGTGCCGTGGAATGGTCAACGAGCGGAAGAACCCCCCTGCCGTAACGTCCAATCGAATTGGTCCTGCACAACGTATACGCTGAGCGCAAGAAACATATCGACCGCCAAGCCGTCTTCGGCGAAAGGAAGAAAAATCCGTTCCATTTCCTTGACGTTATAACCTTGTCTCGTCAGTAAGGCTGCGCCGCGCCGCCATGCCGGGCGGCCCAGCGTACTCATTTCGACCAAGGTATCGTATGGCGCGCTGCCATTGAAATTGTCGAAGCATTCGTCGAAATACCGTCCCGTCAGATCCTCTCCCTAAATCTCGACAATCGCGGATTCGATTAGCCGAAAGCGGAACCGGATGGGCTCACGCTCGACATTCGCCATCCACAAATTCGGTAAAAGCTTCGGAACATCCACCGGATCCAAATCGCGGCGCGCCGGAGCCCCGTCGGCCGGATTGATGGAGACCCAATAATCGTAAATCTCTCTAATGCTTCGATGATGGTCTTCCGGCAGGCAGAATTCCATAATCTTTCCAATGGTATGTCCGGCTACCACAATCTCAGTATTTCAAAGCAACAATTAGAATCGCCTGAATAGGTTAGCAATTCATGACGCGTGAGAGATTTCTTCTTCACGTTAATCGGGTCTTGCCCAAAGCCGCCTGGGACGAACTGTTCGAGCCGAAGGTTGATGGTTTCCCGAAAGTTCCGCTGAACGATCTCGACGCCGTCGAAGCCGCGATCAGCGACAAGACCGTCGCCGTCATGCTGGAGCCAGGTCCAGTCGAGGATGACCGACAGCCGGTTGCGCGCACCGGCCATGAAGGCGACGTGAACGACGCACCACAGCCACCAGGCCAATGTGCCGCTCAACTGCAACCCTCGAAGATCGGCCACCGCCTTCTCGCGCCCGATCGTCGCCATGCTGCCGAAATCGCGGTAGCGGAAGGTTCCCGGCGCTCGCTTACCTTCGATCCGCGCGCGAAGCTGTATCGCGACATACTGGCCCTGTTGCTTCGCGACGGCGGCCAACCCGGGCAACGAAGCGCCCGAGCCGTCGTCGCACGACGCGGTATCGCCGACGGCGAAAATGTTCTCGTGCGCGGCGACGGTCAAATCGGGATTGACGATGACACGGCCCGCCCGATCGCGTTCGGCGCCAACCCAGCGCCCTGCCGGCGAGGCCGCGACACCGGCCGCCCAGATTACCGTACCCGCATCGATGCGTTCGCCCGCGACAACGACGCCGCGAGCGTCAATCTCTTCGACCCGCCCACCGGTCCGGACGTCGACACCAAGCCGCTCCAGCGCGACGCGCGCCTTGTCCGAGAGGCGTTCGGGCATGGCCGGAAGGACCCGAGGCGCGGACTGCACGAGAATGATGCGCGAGTCGGCCGGATCGATCGCGTGGAATTCTTCGGCCATGCCTTGCCGCGCCAACTCGGCCACGGCGCCTGCGAGCTCGACTCCCGTCGGTCCGCCGCCGACGATGACGAATGTCATCAGGCGGGCGCGTTCCTCCGGATCGTCCGTCGTCTCCGCGGTTTCGAAGGCCAGCAAGATTTTCCGGCGCACTTCGGTCGCGTCGTCGATCTTCTTCAGGCCCGGCGCATATGGCTCCCACTGATCCTTGCCGAAATAACTGTGTTTCGCGCCGGTCGCCAAGACGACGTAGTCGTACGGAATGCGCCGTTCGTCGATACAGACGTCTTGCTCTTCGATATCGATACCGGTCACGCGCCCAAGCACCACACGGCAGTTCGGTACGTCCCGCGTCAAGGTCCGGATCGGTGTGGCGATATCCGACGGAGAAAGGGTCGCGGTCGCTACTTGATACAGCAACGGTTGAAACAGGTGGTAGTTGCGCCGGTCCACGAGCGTCACATTGGCGCGGGCGTGCCGCAATCCCAAAGCGGTCGCCATACCGGCGAATCCACCGCCGACAATCACGACATGCGGTGCATCTTCCAGCCAATCGGCATCGGCGACTAGGCCCGGATAGGTGCGTCGTACTATCCATTTGAGGAAGTGGTCTAGTGAGAAGAGTCCCGGCCCGACAGCGGCGAGAAAGAGCAATGCCAATATCATAGACGAGAAATGGCCGCTCTCCGCAGAACCGAGAAGAAGCGCAGCGAGAATCAGCGCCAGACAAATCGCGCAAACCCGGGTCGCGGCACCGGCCGCCATAAGGCCGGCGATTAAAATCATTGCCCCGGCAAAGGCCAAAACGCCGGCCGACGGTTCCATCACCGCGACACCGTACTGTTTTACGGCGGAGAAGGCGCTCGCATCCATACCGGCGAAGGCGGCGTAACCGATCAGCCCGGATATCCCAGCCAGCCAAAACCGTAGTAATCCCACATAAACCGGCCCGAGATAATCGGTCAGAAGCAAGCCGGTCCCGCGCGCCAATCCGGTAAGCGGTAGGGCCGAACTCAGCAGTGAAGGGAGAAACTTATGATCCAAGCTGATCGGGCCAGGTCCGCGAATGACGATCATGCCGAGCAAAAGGATCGAGTAGAGGTGATCCGGAACCGCCGGATAAGCTTTATGAAGGAGATAGGCGCTCGCCAACAGCGCGACCGCCGAAAAACGGGTCGCAAATCCGGCAAGCAGAAATAGCGGCGCACCAAGTTCGACGACGGTCAATACCGCCGCAGCCGTTTCCGGCGTGATCCCAGGGACCGGCTGCACGAACGTGAACAGCTACACCGTCGGTTCCGGGTCGATGCTTTTGAGGATACCGAGCCGGAAAAACCCGATCGCCAGCCACAACCGGATGACCAGATCGAGTAAAGGCGCCAAGCGTTGCGTCGCATATTCGTTGGCTCCGTTCACCCACTCGACGGGAGGCGACGTCGTTCTATAGCCTGATTGAGTCTCGGACATAGGTCGCCCGCCTTTCCTATTCCTTGACCGTCAGCGGATAGTCCGGGGTCGGATTGAGAGGGCACGAATACAGGTATTTACCGGCAACCAATTCGACTTCGAATTCCTTGGTTTCGCCTTGCTCGATACCGCCGCCGACAACCTTCGGACGAAAGGCGCGGACCAGCCGGCTCGATGCCCGCAAATAGAAACCGAGTTGATAAGGAACGTCCCGGTTCTTAATCCGGAACACATAGCGGCCGGGTTTGAGGACCAAGGGTTTGACTTCGGCCAAACGGTCGGCACCGGATTCCGCGTTTATTTCAACGCAATCGGTCGCCTGCTTGGTCTTGAATCTATGATCGTAACCCTGTTCCGGTTCGAGAAACTGGCATCCGGTCTGCGTGAGGACGATTGTCGTCGCACTCGCAGCCCAAACCGGCGCCGCGAGAAGAGCGCCAAGAAATGCTACGCCTATCAGCAACACAAGCGAAAGTCTAGCTGCGGTCTGCCGAAATACGACACCGGATATTCTCTGATGCTCGATTTTTTCCTGCCAGATAAGTCGGATAGTTTCGCATTTACGGAACATCGTCATGCCCTCCAACGCCATTCGCCATTGGTAGCGAAGACTGGAATTCTAACCGGAGCCCCTACTCGAGTTGTCAAGATTACGTAAAGGTACGATCAAGAAATCGTTAGGTAGACTTGAACGGCTAGAAGCACATCTTGATTCTTCAGTTCGCTTCATCTCGATCCACCTTTCATCTTAGTCGTTCCACAATGTGGCGTTGACTTAGTATTCGCGGGCAGCGAAGATTTTGGAAATACCGATGGGCTTCTGATTCCATAGCTGCGGGTTATGGGTCGTAGGCCCCATGCCTACCGCCAATTCTGCGTTTCGATCACGGAGAGAAGGCTTAGACCGCTATGGAAATGCACCAAGTTCGGTATTTTTTGGCCGTGAGCGAAACGCTCAACTTCACGCGTGCCGCCGAAAATTGCAGCGTTTCGCAACCGGCATTGACGAAGGCGATCAAGAAGCTCGAGGAGGAGCTCGGGGGACCGTTGTTCCGGCGCGAACGAAACCAGACCCATCTCACCGACCTTGGCCGCTTGATGGTTCCCCATTTGGAGCAAACCGCAAACTCCGTCTTCGCGGCGAAAGAACAGGCGAGCAAGCTGCAGAACATGGACGAGGCGCCGCTTCGCCTCGGTGTCATGTGTACGATCGGTCCGAACCGGTTGCTGGGATTTCTGGGAGAATTGCGAGAAATGCTCCCGCAATTGGAGCTAACGCTTTGCGAGGCTCCCGGTCACGAATTAATCGGTGACATGCTGAGCGGCAAAATCGACTTGGCGCTGATCGGATTGCCAAATTTGCCGGATAGATTTTCCACAAACGTTTTGTTTGAAGAACGCTATATGGTGGCGTTCGCGCCCGGGCATCGTTTCGAAAAAATGAACGCCGTCACGCTGCGCAGCTTACAAGGCGAAGACTATCTGGCGCGCTCCAATTGCGAATTTTCCGAGCATCTGGCAACCACACAAATCCTTCCCAATGAGAACGTCAACGTTGTCTACAAGTCGGAACGGGCAGACTGGATCCAAGGCCTGGTTTCCGCCGGGCATGGCTGCACCGTCCTGCCTGAATATCTCGTCATGGCCCCCGGCATCGTCACAAGACCGCTGATCGAACCTGCACTGACGAGAGAAATCAGACTCGCCAGCATAATTGAAAGGCGCTTCTCGCCAGCGACTCGTGCATTCGTCGAGTGTTGCAACAATTACGGTTGGGATGTTTAACCGCTTCGATTGAAGCGCAATAACCAGCAGTTATTGATTCCGAAGACGATCGGTATTTCAGTTCCGCATTGAGGTCGCGAATACTTCTCTCGGTTTTCACGGACGAGGAGTATCGAGAGATGGCACAATCGCGTTCGATTTTTCACACATTTTTGATATCGGCAGCCAGCGCCTTGCTTTGCGCGAACCTGGCGTATGCTGCGGGCGATGCCGCAAAAGGAAAACGCGTCTTCAAGAAGTGCACGACCTGTCATAATATCGCCAAAAACAAACACAAGGTGGGTCCGACGTTGGTCGGAATTATAGGCCGGCCTGCGGCAACTGCGGTCGACGGCAAAGGCAAAGCTTTCAAATATTCAAAGGGCATGAAGAAGGCGGGCGCGGACGGCGTTGTCTGGACCCCCGAAAACCTTGAAAAATTCCTGACGAAACCAAAAGGTTTCGTGCCGAAGACCAAAATGGCGTTCGGCGGCCTCAAAAAGACAGGCGACCGCGCAAACGTAATCGCGTTCTTGAAGGCGCAAATCAAATGATGCGGCATAATCTCCAGGTTGTGAGCGAACGCGCTGCGGTGCGAGCCGAGTCTTCGCGGGTCGAAAAACGCCTTCACGAAATAAACCTCGAGCTGCCGCCGGTGAAAGAACCGGTCGCAAATTATGTCGGCTGCAAACAATCCGGCGATTTGCTTTTCGTATCGGGTCAAATCGGCGACATTCGCGGTGCGGTCGGCAGCTGTCTCACGGTTGAGGACGGCCAGCTGTGCGCGCAAGGCGCCGTTCTACATATGCTGCGAACCGTGAAATCGGCCATCGGCAATTTGGATCGGATCGCGTCGGTCGAAAAGTTACTGGGTTTCGTCCGCTCCGCGCCGGATTTCACCGAACAGCCCAAGGTCCTCGATGGTGCATCCGACCTGCTGATTGCACTCTTCGGCAAGTCCGGCGAACATTCGAGGACGGCGACCGGTGTTTTGCAGACGCCGTTCGGCGCGGCAGTGCAGTTTGAAATGACGCTTCGGTTAAAAACCTAGCGCGCGGCTGCCGGTTCCGGCTGTGCAGTAGCGGTCTTTGCGGCCGCGCCAGCCGCCGCGGATCCAGGGTACTTGGCGGGATTATCCCGCCAAGGCGATCAAAGTACAACCGCCTAATACCAAGCATCGGTGACTGAGACTCATTTTGGGATTCCCAAGGGAGAGATTTTCTGAATCAATCATGGTGAATCGGTTTATCGGAGGTTTACCATGGGTGCGGCGATTGCTTTGCGGGAAGATTTTGAGGCTTCGGATCTGCGGCGCTTGGCCAAGGCTTCGAAGGATGCGGGGCAGAGCCGTCGGCTTGT
>JAKZTB010000263.1:0-8586 GCA_047517345.1 Alphaproteobacteria bacterium | reverse complement strand
GCGCGGGCGGTTGTCGGCAGTCCACATGGGGCACCTCAAGAGTAAATTCACCACCCCAGAGAACCACAGCTGATTCAGCTCTTCAAGAGGGGGCGCCGGATAACCGATTCATCCGACTCATAAAGTCCCCGGACGGACACTTATGGATATTGAACGCTCTTTATACGCAAAAGATGAGTTTCGCGCGATTACCATAAGACTACGATATCGGGACAACTCAGTGATGATATCCTCAGTAATACCGTCGGCAAAATACGCCTGTTCAGAATCTCCGGACATGTTGTCGAACGGCAACACGGCGATTGCTGGCTTGTCCAGAAGCGCCAGCAGATCGCATCCGCTGGTTGGGGTCGCGGCTGCCTCTAGTGTTTCCGACCCCGAGCTCGGAGACCAGCGCCAGACATGTACGGGACGGGCAATGTTCTTCAGCGTTTGTTCGCCGGCGTCATCGAACGGGGCGTCGAGCCGATCTTGCACATCCTCATGAACGCGCCGCGAAATGGCGACCCCACCGGGCTCCGCGATTTCCTGAAGGCGCGCAGCGATATTCACCCCATCGCCGTGGATATCCTCGCCTTCAATGATGATGTCTCCCAAATTGACGCCGACGCGGAACGCGATGCGCTTGTCTTCATCGATCCCGTCATTGCGTTCAGCCATACCCTGTTGAATTTCAATTACGCACTGTGTGGCATTTACCACGGACGGAAATTCCAACAGCAAGCCATCGCCCATGGTCTTGACGATGCGCCCGCCATGTTCCGCAATCCTGGCATCGATCAATTCCGCCCGATGAGCGCGTAGGGCGGCTAGTGTGCCTTCCTCATCTACACCCATCAGGCGCGAATAACCGACCACATCGGCGGATACGATAGCCGCCAGTCTACGTTGAGTGTCCCCCGCCATGGAGGGAGTTTAGCGGCGCGGGTTTGGTAAATCTACTCACGGCGATGGGACGGTCTGAATGTCTCTTCCTGGCTACAACCGGCGGTGACGCTCGCGGAGATCGACTTCCGCTTTTACTCGAAAGCAGACTTATGATGACGGTGCGAAAACGACCGTTTTTGCATCGCTGCCAATGAGCGGAGAGAGACCCGTGCGGATGTCGGTGAGTGACCGCCTAGATCTTGAAATAGTCGGGCCGCCCGCCTGGCCACGGGTCGCCCCAGAGCTGCTGGCCGCCGTCGACGGTGATGACTTCGCCGGTGACGAATTTACCGGACGAAGCCGCCAGGTAAACGCAGGCCTCGGCGACGTCCTGTTCGTCGCCGGTGTGCCGCATCGGGTTGGAGTCGGGGAACGTGGCGGCGCCCTCTTCGGGGTAGTTGTTGAAGCCTGTGCTTTCGACGCAGCCCGGTGCGACGCAGTTGACCCGGATATCGAGCGGCGCCCACTCGATGGCGACGCTCTTGGAAAGGTAGATGACAGCGGCACGGGCGGCGCAGGTGTGTGCGATGCCGGGCATGCCGCGCCAGACATCGGCGACGATATTGACGATGCAGCCGGCCTGTTCCCGGTCGCGCCAATGCCGCGCGGCGGCCTGCATCATGTGCCAGGTACCGTTTAGGTTGGTGTCGATGACGGCGTTCCAGCCCTTGACCGAATAGTCGATGGCCGCTTGCGGAAACTGTCCGCCGGCATTGTTGATCAGCACGTCGAGGCGTCCATGCTGCTCGAACACATTGTTCATCATGGTGCCGACGGCTTCCGGATCGCGGATCGTCATCGCGTGCGCCGTGACCTTGGCGCCGAGGCTCTCGAACAAGGGCACCGCGTCGTCGAGCTTGTCCGGGTTGCGGCCGCAGATGACCAGGGTCGCGCCCAGTCGCCCGAACAGCACGGCAATCGCCTTACCGAGCCCGCTGCCGGCGCCGGACACGAGAACGACCTTGTCCTTGAACAGGTCGGGTGCGAAGACGGTCGGCAGCGCGACCATCTCCTCGTCGCTGGAGCCGAAATTCTTATCGTTGCCGGTCATCTTTTGTCGCCCTTTTGTGTATTGCGAAACTTATACCAAGGAGCGCTGATAAAGACCCATGGAGATCGCCCATAGGGTCCGTCGGGTAGGAGGAGCGGCGCCGTCGATGCGGGGGCATCGTCAAGCCGTTTCGACGCCATCCGACGAACCCTATGGGCGACCGGGACGGCGGCTTGCCAAGGCTTTCGGGCAGCGTCGCGCACGGCTCCCGATGCCCCGCATCGCCGCGCCGCGCGCTTCTTGCCGAAAACCTTGGCAAACCGTCTCCATGAGTCTTTATCAACGTTCCTTGGTATAAAATGGCACAAACGAACGATCAATAACGAGGCGATTAAACTATGGATTTCGGGATCACGGACGAACAACGGGCGATACAGGATACCGCGCGCCGGTTCGCGCGCGAGAAGATCGCACCGGATTTCCAGAAGCGCGAGGAAACCGGCGTCATCGAGCGCGGTCTGATCAGGGAAATGGGCGCGCTCGGTCTTGTCGCCAGCGATATGCCGGAAGCCTATGGCGGTCTTGGGATCGACGGGGTGACGGCCGGGTTGATCATCGAGGAGATCGCCTATGCGGACCTCAACGTCTCCTATATCCAGCTGCTGAATTCCCTGATCGGCCAGATCATCGTGGATCATGCCCAACCCGAACTGGCGCAAGCCTGGGTACCGAAGATGGTCGCCGGTGAGGCGACCATGGCGCTTGGCCTGACCGAGCCGCGCGGCGGCTCCGACGCGGCCCATCTGCAGCTCAAGGCGGAGCGTTCCGGCAATTCGGAATTTGTTCTGAACGGCGAGAAGACGTCGATATCGATGGCGGACCAGACGGACGGTGTCGTCCTGTTCGCACGCACGAACGCGGAAGAAAAAGGCGCGCGCGGCGTCAGCGCGTTTCTCGTGCCGCTCGACGCGCCGGGCATCAGCCGCTCGCGTTTCTCGGACCTGGGTTCGGAAGCGGTCGGGCGCGGCTCGATATTCTTCGATTCAGTGCGCGTCCCGGCGGAAAACATGCTGGGCGGCGAGGGGGAGGGATTCCGGCAGGTCATGCAGGGATTCGATTACAGCCGCGCCTTGATCGGCCTGATGTGCCTCGGCGCGGCACGCGCTTCGCTGGACGAGACCTGGCCGTTCGTGACGGAGCGGGAGGCCTTCGGGTTGCCGCTGGCGCAATTCCAGGGGGTTACCTTCCCGCTCGCCGAGGCGGAGACGATGTACAAGGCGGCGCGCCACATCTGTTTCGAAACCTTGTGGCTTCGCGATGCGGGTTTGCCGCACACCAGCGAAGCGGCGATGGCGAAATGGCTCGCGCCGAAATCGTCGGTCGACATCATCCACCAATGCCTGCTGAGCCACGGTCATTCCGGCTATTCCCGCGACCTTCCGCATCAGCAACGCCTGCGCGACGTCATCGGTTTGGAAATCGGCGACGGCACGGCGCAGATCATGAAACTGATCGTCGCGCGGGAAAAAATCGGCCGCGCCGCCGTCCAGTACGGATGACCGTGCCGCGCGTTGGGTTATAGTCGGCCAACGATTACAAACGATTCATTTGGGGAGAAATACGCGTGATCAATGCTGCGATCGTCGGTTTGGGCCGTTGGGGCCAGGTCATGGTCAACTCGGTCCAGGGCAAGAGCGAGACCATCCAATTTACTGCCGGCGTGACGCGCACCGTCTCGAAGGCGGTTTCATTTGCGGAAGAAAAAGATTTTGCGTTGGGCGAAGACTATGCGGCGGTGCTTGGCGATCCGGCGATCGATGCCGTCGTCCTGGCGACGCCGCACACCCAGCACGCTGACCAGATCAAGCGGGCGGCCGCGGCCGGCAAGCATGTCTTCGTCGATAAGCCCTTCACGATGTCCGCCGCCAGCGCCGCGGAATCCGTGGCCGCGGCGGAGGAGGCGGGCGTCGTGCTGGCGGTCGGCCACAACCGCCGTTTCATGCCGTCCTGGACGGCCCTGAAGAACCGCATCGACGATGGGTCGCTCGGCGTCATCCTGCATGCGGAGACCAATTTTTCCGGCGACGGCGCATTGCGCTACCTGCCGGACGGCTGGCGGTCGCAGCGCAGCGAAAGTCCCGCCGGCGGCATGGGCGGCATGGGCATTCACATGGTCGATGCGCTGATCGGGCTGTTCGGCCGGATCAGCGCGGTGCACTGCCTTAGCCTGCGCCGCGCCATCACGCTCGATGTCGACGACACGACATCGATGCTGTTCCGCTTCGAGAACGGGATGACCGGTTATCTCGGCACCATGGCGGCAACGGTGCCGACGCAGACGATCCGCGTTTTCGGCTCCAAGGGGTCGGCCGAAATCCGCCAGGAGCGTTATTTCGAGATACGGCCCGTGGAAGGCGACGACGAAACCATCGACTTCGGCCCCTTCGACAAGGAGCGCGCCGAATTGGAGGCATTTGCAGCCGCCATCGCCGGTGAGGCACCCTATCCGCTGCCCACGGCGGATGCGATTCACGGGATCGAGGTGTTCGATGCGATCATGAAATCCGCCGAGACCGGCAGCACTGAAAAGGTCGGCTGAGCGAGAGGGAGAAAAACATGAAATCCGCAGAGGCGATTGCCGAAATCCTGAAGCGCGAGGGCGTCGAGACGCTGATCGCCTATCCGGTCAATCACATCATCGAATACGCGGCGCGCGCCGACATCCGGACCGTGATCGTGCGCCAGGAACGGATCGGTCTGCACATGGCGGACGCCATGGCGCGCCTGTCGAGCGGCCGGAATATCGGCGTGTTCTGCATGCAGCACGGACCCGGCGCGGAGAACGCCTTCGGCGGCGTCGCCCAGGCCTACGGCGAATCCGCGCCGATCCTGGTAATGCCGATGGGCTACGCGCGGCGCATCGCCCACATGCAGCCGAACTTCAACGCGGTGCTCAACTTCCAGCATGTCACCAAGCTGGCCGAGCCGGTCACCTCCTCCAAGGAAATCCCCAACATCATGCGGCGCGCCTTCAATGCGCTCCGCAGCGGCCGGCCGGGTCCGGTCCTGATCGAGGTGCCGACCGATATCTTCGGCGAGGATTTCGAGGGCGAGCTCGACTACACGCCGGTCGTCGGCACCCGCTTCGGTCCCGATCCGGCGGATGTCGCGGCGGCGGCGGATGTGCTGGCCAACGCGAAGCGGCTCGTGATCTACGCGGGGCAGGGCGTCCACTACGCGGAAGCCTGGCCGCAATTGAAGCAACTGGCCGAGATGCTGGCAGCACCCGTGGCGACCAGCCTCGGCGGCAAGAGTTCGTTTCCAGAGACGCACGCGCTGGCGCTCGGCGCCGGCGGGCGCGGCGTGCCGAAAGCACTGCACGAGTTCCTGCAGAAATCCGACGTCATCTTCGGCATCGGCTGCAGTTTCACTGAGACCGGCTTCGGCGTCGGCATGCCCAGGGGCAAGACGATCGTGCACGCGACGCTCGACCCCGGCGACATCAACAAGGACGTCGTTGCGGCCCACGCGCTGGTCGGCGACGCGGCGTTGACCCTGGAGGCGCTGATCCCCGCCATCGAAGCCAAACTCGGCGCGGCGCGGGACTCGGCCCCGGTTGCCGCCGAGATCCAGTCGATCAAGGAACCGTGGCTGGCGGAATGGGCGCCGAAGCACAATTCCGACGAGACGCCGCTCTCGCCCTACCGGGTGCTGAGCGACCTGTCGAAAACGGTCGATATCGACAACACCATCATCACCCATGACGCCGGCAGCCCGCGCGACCAGCTCTCGCCCTTCTGGGAGTCGACCGTGCCGCTCAGCTATATCGGCTGGGGCAAGACCACGCAGCTCGGCTACGGTCTCGGTCTCGCCATGGGCGCCAAGCTGGCGAAGCCGGACAGGCTCTGCATCAATGTCTGGGGCGACGCGGCGATCGGTTTTACGGGGATGGATTTCGAGACCGCGGTGCGCGAGCGGATTCCGATCCTGTCGATTCTGCTGAACAACTTCTCCATGGCCATCGAACTGCACATCATGGAACAGTCTACCGAGAAGTACCGCGCCACGGACATCTCCGGCGACTATGCGGCGATGGCGCGCGCTTTCGGCGGCTACGGCGAGCGGGTCACTGAGCCGGACGAGATCATCCCCGCCATCAAGCGCGGCATCGAACAGACGCAAGCGGGCGTCCCGGCCTTGCTGGAATTCATCACGGCCAAGGAAACCGAAATCTCCAACTTCAGGTAAGTGATGGCTTCCAAGGACACTGCCGGCGTTATCGCACCACCGCCGCTGATCTTCCTGGCCGCGCTGCTGGTCGGGTTCGGGATCGAGTACGCCTGGCCGTCGGCGTCGCTGGCCGGTGAAATTGGATATCCCGCCGGCGCCGTTCTCGCCTTATCCGGCTTGGTGTTTGCCGTTTCCGCGATCCGCGGCTTCCGCCGCGCCAACACCAATGTCGAACCATGGCGCCCCTCGACCGCGCTGGTCATCGGCGGCCCGTACCGCTTCACGCGCAACCCGATGTATGCCGGGCTCACCTTGGTCTATCTCGGTATTACCGCAGCGTTCGGCGGGGTGTGGGCTGCCGCCACGCTGCTTCTCGCGCTCGTCGTGATGCATTACGGCGTCATCGCGCGCGAGGAACGGTACATGGAAGCGAAGTTCGGCGAGGCGTATCGGGACTACAAGGCGTCGGTGCGGCGGTGGCTGTGAGCCGGGAAGGAATTCGGATGTTTTCCAAAGAGCAGCTTGAATACGAAGCCGTTCCTCTGCCGGACCGCCACGAGTTGGACGACGGCGAGATGCGGGCGGCGGCGACGGCGTTCTACGAATTCATGCGTAAGCGCCACACGATACGCGACTTCTCGGACCGTGCGGTGCCGCGCGGCATCATTGAGAATTGCATCCGTACGGCCGGGACCGCGCCGAGCGGCGCCAATCATCAGCCGTGGCATTTCGTGGCGGTATCCGACCCCGGCTTCAAGCACCGCATCCGCGAGGCCGCCGAGGAGGAGGAACGCCAATTCTATGCCGGCGGCGCGGGAGACGAGTGGCTGAAGGCGCTGGAGCCGATCGGCACGAACGACCGGAAACCCCATCTCGACGTCGCCCCGTGGCTGATCGTGGTGTTCGCGCAGCGCTTCGGCTATTTCGACGACGGCGAGAGGTTCAAGAACTACTACGTCCCCGAAAGCGTCGGCATCGCGACCGGATTCCTTCTGGCCGCCTTGCACCATGCCGGGCTGGTGTCGTTGACCCATACGCCGAACCCAATGAAATTCCTGAATAAAATGCTCGACCGCCCAGTCTCGGAAAAGCCCGTCATGATCGTCGCCGTCGGCCATCCGTCCGAGGATGCAGCCGTTCCGGCGGCGGCAAAAATAAAGAAACCACTGGACAAAATCATGACGGTTTATTGAAACTGAGTTCGACATTCGGAGACGCACACCATGAGTGAATTCGAGATTTGTCCGTTCGACGCGCCGCTCGGCGCGGAAATTTGCGGCCTGGATATCGGCGAACCGCTGGACCCGGAGACCGTGGAGAGGGTTAGCGCGGCGTGGCACGAACATCTGGTGCTGTTGTTTCGCGGCCAGGACCTGACCGACCAACAGCATTTCGATTTCACCGAGCAATTCGGCGCCTTGGACCACCCGCCCAAAAGATTGTTGGCGATCGCGGCCGGCGAAACCGTGGACAATGACGAACCGCTGGAAATCAACGTCGTCTCCAACGTGATTGAAAATGGCGAACCGATCGGAGTCTTGGGGCATGGCGAGGCGTTTTGGCATAGCGACAGCACGTTTGTCGAACGCCCGCCGGCGGCCAGCCTTCTGCGGTCCTTGGAAGTGCCCGATTCCGGCGGCGACACGCATTTCATGAACATGTACAAGGCCTTGGAGACGTTGCCCGGCGATTTGCGCGAGGCGATCGCAGGTAAATCGTCGAAACACGACCCGGCTTATTCCAGCTCCGGTGAACGGCGCGCCAAATTCACCGAACTGGACCCGACGAAGAGTCCCGGCCCCATTCACCCGCTCGAGCGGACCCATCCCGGCACCGGCCGCAAGGCGCTGTACCTGGGCCGCCGGCTGGGCAGCTACATCGTCGGCCTGCCCTTGGACGAAAGCGAGGCGTTGTTGGATCGTCTATGGGACCACGTCACAAAAGGCGACTTCGCGTGGGCGCATCAATGGCGGTCCGGCGACTTGGTATGGTGGGACAATCGATGCGCCATGCACCGCCGCGACGCTTTCGACCCGAACGCCCGGCGGATCATGCACCGCACCCAATTGGCGGGGGATCGGCCGTATTAAAACCGGCCGGCGATGCATCAAGACGCGACCCTGATGCGGCCGGTTATTCACTTGTCTCGACGCAGTTTTCAACGGTTCGGGAATTCTGGTGCCCGTTCATTCGGTTCTCCTCGATCGGCTTCTGTTTTTGCAAACTTCGGCTTTTCAGAGTGGGATCGAATGAACGACCTCCTGAGGCGTCACAGCTAGAGTAGGCCGGATTATGCCGTGAACGCCGCGATCGCCTTCTCGTCGAATTTAAGCCCGAGCCCCGGCTTGTCCGGCAGGACCAGCATGCCGTTCTCGATCGCCGGCGTTTCCTCGTAGAGCGCCAGCATCCACGGCATGTATTCCACGGTCAGCCCGTTC
>JAKZTB010000262.1:0-5719 GCA_047517345.1 Alphaproteobacteria bacterium | reverse complement strand
ATGCGGGAATGGGAGATCGGCGCGGTCGAGAACATCCATGGCGCGCTCCCCTATATCCGGTTTGCGCCCATTCTAGCCCTAGTGGTTGTGGGTGTAAACCGGATAGGCAAGGTTTATAGTTTTTTATCAAGTATAAACTTGAACGATTAAAGTATTGATAAGTGAGCGTTAAAAAAAATACGCAATCAACTAGAATTTTATTTAACTTTGATGTTGACGTCCGGCTCGCGAACGGCAAAGTACTAGCCCTTAACCTTCGAAAACGCCGATCATCGGTGTCTGCGCCGACTCGGAAAGTAGACCCTCATCACTCAATTTCGAACGGCTCCTTTTTCACTTGCGGCCGCATGGCAACCGGAATCGTCATTAACCATTAAACTTCTATTTCTTTAACAAGCGGTTAACAGAAGTCGACGCGGAAACCTTACCATCCCCGGTATATCGCTCATGGTTCGCCTCGATCTTCGAAAGGTTGTACAGGTAGTTCACCATCATTCCAGCCGATTGCGAAAGTCCCGGCGCGGACGCATCCGCCAGCCAATTCAACCGTTCGACCTGGGCGCCGTTCGTCAGATGGAAATGGGCGACAGGATCCATTGCCCGTCCGCGGTGGTTCTTTTCCCGCAGCAAGTACCGTGCGCAGAGCTTCGTTACGATCGGCTCTATCACCGGCTGTTTATCATCGTCCGCAGTCCAGCCGGTGTTGTCGAAAACACACGCCAGGCCGGATAGTCCGTCTTCGAGAGCGAACAACTCGGTCAATGCCGTCTGTTCTTCCTCGCTCAACAAGGCGGCATCGTCCTGCAACGATCGTCGAACCCAGCGTGCGAACCCCGGAATCGGGGAAAGTGTCGAGAACGTCTTCAATTTCGGGAACTCGGCCTGCAGCTCATCGACGACGCGTTTTATCAGGAAGCCGCCGAAGCTGATACCGACCAACCCTTTTTGTGCATTCGTGATCGAGTAGAAGATCGCCGTGTCCGCCTCCGACGGATCGGTAACCGGCGCCGACTCGTCCAGCAACTCATTGACGTTCCCGGCAAGCCCGTTGACCAGTGCCACCTGGACGAAGATCAACGGCTCGTCCGGCATGCGCGGGTGAAAGAAGGCGAACAGGCGCCGATCGGCTTCGAGCCGGTTTTTCAGATCGTCCCAGCTGCGAATTTCGTGAACCGCCTCATAGGCGATCAGTTTTTCGAGCAACGATGCGGGGGAGTCCCAGGTGATGCGGCGGAGTTCGAGGAAACCGACATCGAACCAGGACGCCAACAGGGACCGCAAATCGGCATTGAGAGCCTGCATCTCCGTACTGTCCGTGAAGTCGATCAGATCGGAACGCAAATCGACCAGGAACTTGACGCCCTCCGGCAACGCATTGAACTGCGTCATCAAGCGTAAGCGTGGCGGCTCCAGGGCCTGGCGCAACGCCTCTTGCGCGTCTGGCCTATCTTCCGGATCGGCATTCTGCAACGTAGCGATAGCGGCATCGACAGCGGACAAATCGGGCCCGAATTCATCCGCGACGATGCGCAAAAAGCGCTGCCGTCCTTCCGGCTCCAGCTCGAGGTAGGCGTGCCCCAGGGCCGCCGCGCGGGCGCGCGCAGAGACTTCGCCGCCGCGCGCTTCGAGGCACGCTACCATCTGGTCGCGCAGGCTGTCGGCGTCGTCCTGCGACGACAGGTCCGGCGACACGCCAGTACTCGACGTGACCGAGCCGGCGATGTCGTTCCAGGCGCCGATCAAACGTTTGAATAACGAGCTCGTTTCACCCATGGCTTCTTACTTCTTCTTCCTGTTTGAGCTGCCGTAATACAACAGGCAGTGTTTCGATCAAATCGTCCGCGAGAAGGCCCGGACCGAATTCGGCCGCCGCCGCGCCGTGCAGCCAAACCGCTGTGCAGGCGGCGTCGAACGGATCTTGCCCCTGCGCCAGCAATCCGGTCACGAATCCGGACAGCACGTCGCCCGAACCGCCGGTGGCGAGATCGGGTGGGGCATTGTCGTTGATTGCCGCGCGGCCGTCCGGCGCCGCGATGACGGTATCCGACCCTTTCAATACGACAACGGCGCCACTCTGCGCCGCCGCGCGCCTAACGCGCGTCAGCTTATCGCCCGACGTGTCGAAGAGGCGCGCAAACTCGCCGTCGTGCGGCGTCAAGACGCAAGGGCCCGAAACCGTATCGCAAAGCAGTTCGATGGCATCGCCGAACACCGTTAGCGCATCGGCATCCAGCACAACCGGCTTGCCCGTCCGCAATGCCGTCAGCGCCCGCTCCCGGGTCCCGCCGGAAACGCCGTTCCCCGGTCCGACGAGGCAGGCGGAAACGCGCCGCTCGCCGACGAATTCGGCGAAGCTCGCGGTGTCGAGGTAGGGCTGGACCAGGACCGAGGTCAGCGCGATCTTGTAGACGACAAAGGCCTCGGTCGGGACGATCGTCGTAACCAGCCCGGCGCCGACGCGCTGCGTCGCGCGTGCGGCCAGCCGCGCGGCGCCGGTCATGTGCCGGCCGCCGGTCACCACAGCATGGCCGCGGCTGTATTTATGGTCTTCGAGCCGTGGCCACGGAAACCGCGGCAGCCACAGCGCAGGCCCGTTGACGGACTGTGCGGGGGCAATGTCCGACAGAACGGTGTCGGGAATACCGATATCGGCGACCTGAACCTCGCCGCAACGGGCCCGCCCCGGCAGCAGCAGATGCCCGGGTTTACGGCGGAAGAACGTGACCGTGAGGCTGGCCCGCGGCGCAATGCCCATGATCGCGCCGGTATCGCCATGCACGCCGCTGGGCACATCGACGGCGACCAAGGGTCTGTCGCCGATCGCCGCAACGGTCTCGCGGACCGGGCCTTCGATGTCGCGCGTCAATCCCGCGCCGAATATCGCGTCGACGACCAACGCGGCATCGTCGATAACCGCCGGCGACAAGGCTTCGATCGCACCGGTCCAGCGCGCGGCATTGGTTTTCGCATCGCCCTTCAAGGCATCGGCCGCGCCGATCAGCGCAAGCCGCACGGTCCATCCCGCATCGGCCAGCAAACGCGCGACGACAAAGCCGTCGCCCCCGTTGTTCCCCGGGCCGCAAAGAATAGTCACAGGGCAAGGGTCCCAGCGCGCCTGTATCGCGGCGGCGACAGCAGCACCCGCATTTTCCATCAACGTTTCGCTGGATACGCCGGCTTCGACGGCGCCGTTGTCCGCGGCGTACATTTCGGCGACGCTCAGGAGCACGTTCTCGGAAGGGAACACCTATCGTTACCTCCGGCGTTTTGCGACGTCGCAGCGGGTCAAAGCGGTACGCTCTGACCCTGGACCAAGCGCATCGTCCGCGAGAGATATTCTCGTCTGTACAAGACCAACACCACCCAAAACGCCGCCCCGAGCAAAACCTAGGGATGAACGAACCAGCCAAGCGTCGCCAGACCGAAATAGTAGGCGCGAATGCCGCGATTGGAATGTTTTGCGGCGAGCGACGCCAGGGTCGCAATCCTATCGCCAATCGCGTCGGAATCGTCCGGCAGATCCGACGCAGGCGGCGCCGCGCCGATCAGAATAGAACAGTAGTTATACTGACGCATCGACCACACGAACTTAAAGAAGGCGTAAATAAAAACAAGAATCATAAATATAACCTTAGCTTCCCAAAGTTCCCGCGATGTCGAATCGGTAAAGGGCAGGTCCATGACGAGCGCGATCGCTTTCTCGGTCGCGCCCAGAACGGCCAACAGGCCCGCGATGATGAGAATCGCCGTCGACGCGAAGAAGCGGCCGGACCGCAGAAGCGCGTTCACGACCTGGATATCGACCATCCGGTTGTCGCGCTTCAGCATGCCCTGCATCCATTCCTTACGGCGCGCCGCCATGCCGTCGATCAAATTGCCGCTCGCTGCGGGACTGTGTTCCGCGAAATAGGTGTAGCCGATCCAAAACACGGCGTACGCGCCGAAGGCGATAATGTCCAACCGGTAAGTTTCAAACACGCTTCGGTCCATTATTTTTCAATGAATTCACCTTATTATGTCCTCGGTACAACGTCTGCTCAATGCCGAGTTTAATATTTCGGGCTCGAAGACCGCCGACTTCGATGGCGCAGGCCTGCCAATTTGGGACATCGTAATCGCGATTGTGATAGCGTCGGTGCGATCGGCGGACAAGACGCACCCCTTGGGACCGCATGACAAAAAAGCATTACGCCGTTATAGCCGGACTCCTTTTTCTGGGTATCTGCGCGGGGCCGCAACCCCTAGACGCCGCGAGAACCAATGCGCCGTTCGAAACTCGGCAATCCCGGGGATCGCTGTTCGAATGGTCGCCGCTCATACAGCAGGTTCAGCAACTGCTGATCGAATTCGACCTGTTTGCCGGTCCCGCCGAGGGCAGATTGACGCCCGACACGCAGCAAGCGATCCGCGCCTACCAGAAACAAAGCGACCTCACGGTCGACGGCGAGGCCGACGAAGCGCTTCTCACGCACATGGAAACCGTCGGCCACGCCGCAACGCTGAAACAGCGCCTCGCTCGCGCGAGAGACGAACAGATCGAAAAAGCGCGCAATGCCCTCGAAGGGAATGCGGCGACCCGCGATCTACTCGTTCGGGAGAACACGGCAATCGCCGCGCTGCCAACGGACGAAAGCGAGGCCTGCTTGCGCGCGCCCGGTATCGAGTGCCTGCTCCGTGGCGCAACGGCAGCCGTCGCAACAATTACGCGCGACGATTACCGCGATTGGGCGCTTCGCGACCTCGTTCGCGCGCAAGCGTCGGCGGGCAGAATGGATGCGGCCCGGATCAGCATCAAACGGCTGAGCGACTTGCGGCTGGTCCTGGTATCCTTGCGCGAAGCCGCTACCGCACTGGCGAAATCGGGGCATTTTGCCGAAGCACGTGCGTTGGCCGAGACGCTGCCCGACCCTTGGAACAAAGCCCGCGCCTTGCTTGCGATCGCGATCACGGGCGCTGCGGAGACGCATGACGCGCTCTATGCGCTTCTGCCGCAGCTCGAAGATAGAGATGGCGCGATCGAGATCGCTGCGGAACTGTTGGCCAACTTAGCCGCACGCGGCGGCACGGCCCGTACCGAGAAATCCATAACAGCAATCGAATCGCTGCTCGACGGTGACGTTTCGCGGCTTGCCCTCGGGGCCGTTGCAACCGCCTACGCCCGGGCCGGTCTGGCGGATGAAGCTTTTCGTGTACTTGACCGTATCGGCGAAAAGCGCCGCGACCATATCGCGCTCGCGGAAGCGGCGGGCATGCAGGCCAGGCAGCGGAACCTGACCCAGGCATTGGCAACCGCGGATAAGCTGCGCACGCCCCAGCTGTATGTCCTCGCCATGACCAAGATCGCCGCGGCCCAGTTCGCCCACGACGAACGCGACTCGGCGGCGGCGGCTTTGCGACAGGCCGAATCCGCGGTCCTGGATATCGAACGGGCTTTCGCCGCCGACACGGCGCTGGCCCGGATTGCAACGGTTTGGGCCAAACTTGCAGATGGAGAGAGTGTTCTAGCGAATGTGGCCAAGATCAAAACCGCCACGCTCAAAGCGCAATCGCTCTGGGAATTTTCCATAAAGGCAACGCCCTCCCCTCTCTGCCAACATCACTGAGACACCGGCCCCGCTTGGAATTACTGTAGGGCGGTGGAGGTGAATACCAATGACCGCAGAGAGAGAATCGATGACATTGCAAGAGATGGGCGCTCCGGCCCTGGGGGTCGAGGAGC
>JAKZTB010000261.1:0-7139 GCA_047517345.1 Alphaproteobacteria bacterium | reverse complement strand
GTAGACATCCTCGAACTTCATCAATCTCAGTCCCTGCAACTGCTCCGTCCGGCGCATCCGATTCCTCCAGATTTGGAGGAAATCTAAAACCGGACAGATCATCTGTTACATAGACCGGTCATATCGTGTGTTAGCGACAATGGTTAACGCGACAACTTGCAATATTAACAGAACTGGACTAAGTAGAAGGCATGGTTCAGACAGCTGGATTTGATCCTTCTGCCGTACCGGCTGCGCCCTCCGAGGGCCGCAGACAGCCGGACCGAGAACCTGATTCCGCGCGCATTACCCCCCTCGACGAAGGTGAAGGCCTCCGCGCGGATCGTCGGCGCGCCGACGCGCCAGAGGCCGTCGAACCGCCGACACGCGTCGCTTTTACCGCAAAATTCGGTCCGGATATCGATGGTTTTCCCCTGCAGATCGTGCGCGGGGAGGATGTTGTCGGGGCGGAAACGATCGACTTGGAAATCATCGCCGCACGCCGAATAAGCCGCGCCGACCGGGAAGTTCTATTGCGCGCACAGGAAGAGCAAAGCGCGGCCGAAGAGACCGCGCGTCTGGACGTGGCACTGGAGGCGAGCGCAGGCGTCGAAGAGGCGACGGGTGCAGATACCGCGGTGCGTGCAGATACAGCGGTGCGTGCGGAAGCGACGACCCCGGAACCCGAAGCGCCGGAATCCGAAACCACCGATACCCAAGAGGTTCAACGGGTAGACGTCGAAGTCTGACGGCGACGCATCCGGCAGCAATCGAGTGCCGGCAACCATCCACGATATTTGGTTAAGGGAGATGCAGTATGCGCATTGCCGTACTGGACGACTATCAGAACGTATCTCAAAAAATTGCCGATTGGAGCGCGCTCGACGGCAAGGCAGACATCGACGTTTTCAGCGCGCCGCTCGGCGACGAGAACGCCGTTGCAACGGCGCTCGCACCCTACGACGCCATTGTTTGCATGCGGGAAAGGACGCCGGTCCCGGCGAGTCTGATCGAACGCCTCAACAATCTGAAGCTGATCGTCACAACGGGAATGCGAAACCGTTCCATCGACACACAGGCCGCCAACAACCGCGGCATCACCGTCTGCGGTACACCAGGCCAAGGCGCGCCGGCCGGGGAACTCGCCTGGGCGCTGATCATCGCCTTGATGAAGAACATTCCGGCCGACGACCGATCGATGCGCGATGGCGGGTGGCAACCGAATATTGGCCATAGCTTGGGGGGAAAGACACTCTCGATTCTCGGACTCGGCAAACTTGGCGCCTATGTCGCCAGGGTCGGTCTCGCTTTCGAGATGGACGTTATCGCCTGGAGCCAGAACCTCACCGAAGAACGCGCGGCGGAAGTCGGTGTCAGGCGCGTCGGGAAAGAAGAGGCGCTGGCTACGGCCGATATCCTGACGATACAGCTGGTACTCAGCGATCGAAGCCGCGGTCTGGTCGGTGCGCCGGAACTGGCGCTGATGAAACCGACGGCATTTCTCGTCAACACCTCGCGCGGCCCGATCGTCGACGAAGCGGCATTGATCGACGCGCTTCGGCAGAAACGCATCGCCGGCGCCGGCCTTGATGTCTACGACACCGAGCCGCTGCCTGTGGATCATCCGTTCCGGTCGCTCGAAAATACGATCCTGACGCCGCACACAGGTTACGTAACGGCCGAGAACATCGGCTATATGTACGAGCATGCGGTCGAAAACATCGTTGCGTTTATCGACGGCCATCCGGTTCGCGTCCTTGATGGCTAGCCATTTCGAAACGATTTTGTTCAATTCTGCGATAAGTTACTAAACCTATCGTTTAACTTGACATGATTTGTTATTTGTCGCATTAGTAGAAATGTATGGTTAACAAATTGTGAATAAATGCGATAGGGAGAGTAAAATGCTTATAGCAGAGCTGCGCGAGAAAGCCGAAATGGCCATCGAAGCGATGATAAGCGCAGAGCCTACCGACAAATGCGAAACCGTCATCACGCCGCTCGATCCGACTTATAAGACCAGTACGACTTATAAGACGATGTCCACCTAAAAAACGTCGGCGACCTATAAGACTGCGACGACCTATTCGACGTCTGCGACTTATAAAACCACAGCGACGTATAAGACTTCGGCGACGTACAAGACGATGCCGACCTACAAGACGGTTGCGCACGCCTAATCCGACAGCGCACCCATTCCAATCGATAGATTTGCGAGGCCACGGTGCTCACCGATGAAGTTTGGAGCAGCGTGGCCTCTCTTTTGGACAATTACATCAGCGGCGTCCGCGCCGACGACACGGCGGTAATCGCCTATACGTCCGATAGCCGCGAATCCGCGGCATGGGTGTCGGTTGCGCTCGAGGCGCAGGGTATCGCCGTCAGAAAAGTCTGGATGGCGCCGCTCCGCGACGCGCAATTCTCCGAACGGATTTCTTCTTCATTACCGGCACCTGGTGATTTACCCGGCCGTCTTCTCATTTTGACGTTCGAACGCGAAACGATGTCGCACAATAATCAGCTGCGCACGCTACTGGCGCCTTACGACCCGGAAAATTATCTGGTCATCCGCGTCATCAGTGCCGGGCCTGAGCTTTTTTCACACGCGCTGCGCCCCGAGCCGGACGAGCTTTCCGCGCGAAATACGACCATCCTCGAACGTTGCATGGCCGTCGATACGCTGCGCATCGAGTCGCCTGGTGGAACGACGCTGAACGTCCGGCTCGACTCGGACCGGTATCGCTGGGTCAGCAATCGCGGCAAGCCGCGGTCCGGAACCTTTGTCATGCTTCCCGCGGGTGAAGTCGCGACCTATCCGTCAAAAACGGATGGCGTCCTTGTCGCGGATTTTGCCTTGAACATGAACGCGATCACGGATCTTGACGTGCGGTTGCAACAACATCCGGTAACCGTCTTTATCGAAGACAGCAAAGCGACACGCTTCGAATGCGCGAACATTGAGATCTCGCGTGTGCTGGATCATTGTTTTTCGCAAGCCAACGGCACCAATGTTGGCGAACTGGGGTTTGGTACGAATTTCGGCGTCGAGAACGCAGTTCCGATGAACTCGCATATCAACGAGCGGCGGCCCGGCGTGCATATCGGCTTCGGCCAGCACAACCAGCATGTCAGTGTCGTCGACTATCCGTGCGAACTGCATGTCGACTTGATCGCCCAAGGCGGCAAAATCTGGGCCGGCGAAAATCCGGTCCCAATCGATCTCGAAAACATCGTCCCTTCGACGAATCCGCATCCTGTCGACTTTCACGACGAAGATATCGACGATGCCGATGACCTCGACTTCGACTGCTGCGGCATTCTCAACCGCGACCAACTCGCAACGCTGCCGGTGCAGCCGGCGCCGATCGATGGGGCCGACGATTAATACAGTTTAAGCGCCGCCGACGAGTTGGTCGGAAATCATGCCGCGCAACGTATCTTCGAACGCTTCCAAGGTCTGATCGATATCCGCGTCGGTGTGCGCCATCGAGGTAACGCCGCTTATATGCGACATCAAGTCCACGCCTCGCTCGCGCAGGCCGTTGCGCATCGCGTAGATAACTTCCGGTGCGACGCCGCGAATTTTCGCCGCGCCCAGCTCCGCGACGGAACCGTCGACAATACCGTCACCGAAATAGACATGAAAAGTCGAAGCCTCGCCATAAACCGCGCCGGCGACCTGATGTCCCTCGATAATGCGGCGCATGCCGGAACGTAGGCGCTCCGCCGCCGCATCGGCCAAGCGGTTCGGTTCGCCCGTCTTCACATGCTTCAGCGCCGCGACACCGCTGGCCGCAACCAATGGGCTGCCGTTGAACGTACCCTTATGCATAACGCCCGGTTTTCGGCCGCGAAACTCGTGCGTCGGGTCGAGCAGACGCATGAACGCCTCACGCCCGCCGACGGCGCCGCCGGGCATGCCGCCGGTCACGATCTTCGCCATCGAGGTCAAGTCGGGCAGGATATTGTCGCGCGCCTGCAACCCGCCGGGGCTCCAGCGGAAACCGGTGATCACCTCGTCGAAAATCAACACGGCATTGTGTTCGTCCGCGAGCCGGCGCAGCGCGCCGACGAATCCGAAGGGTAGCGGCACGCTGCCGTAATTGGCGCCCGACACCTCGCAGATGATCGTTCCGATCTCGCTGTCCGCCTGCAGCGCTTCGGCGGCGCGCGCCGCATCGGGGGGTACGACGACGGTCGCTTCGACTGTACCGGGCAGAGTTCCAAGCGAAGAGGGCCGGTCGTAGGGCGCTACCGTGCCGAGATCGACGAATTCATGCCAACCGTGATAGTGGCCTTCGAAGCGCAGGATCTTGTTTTTGCCGGAATAAGCGCGCGCGATGCGGATTGCCAGCATCGTCGCTTCTGTCCCGGACCCGACGAACCGGACTCGCTCGGCGCTGGGAATGAGCTCCTGGATGAGTTCCGCCCAATCGACCTCCAGTGGATGGCTGTCGGCAAAGAATGTCCCTTTCGTCGCCTGTTCGGTCAGCGCGGCAACCACGTCGCGATGGGCGTGCCCGAGCAGCAAAGATGCGCTGCCCATCGCGTAGTCGATATACTCCTTGCCGTCGACTTCCCATTTTCTGGAACCCTGCGCCCGTTCGACATATTTCGGGTACGGCGCGACATAGCGGCTTTGATGCGAAACGCCGCCGGCCAGACTCCCGCGAGCACGCTCGAACAAATGTTCCGACGATTCTGTCATGCTATTCCCTTTAGAATCTTTTCCTCCGTTAACAGTAGTGCATCCGATCGCCGGATGGCGAGCCGGTTCTTTCCACCGACGGTGAAAACCCGCAACATGGTGTAACCTATCGTCAGACGGTTCTAAAAAATATTACAGGGAACGCGCCTCCATGATTCCATTGATCGGCTATGCGGACAGGCTCTCGCTGCGACCGAGCGAAACAATCGAATTCAAAGTATCGAGCACCGGATCCGAACCGTACGAAGCGCGTTTGGTCCGGATTATCTGCGGCGACCCGAATCCGGATGGGCCCGGTATCAAGGAGGAGGACATACAAGCGGATTTCGCCGGGCAATATCCCTCCCGGCCGCAGGACGCCATCCAGGGTTCCTATGCGACGGTCGATATGGGCGGGTACGCGCTCGAGAGCTTTACGCTCGTCGCCACGATTTGGCCGACCCGGCCCGACAAACCGAGCCAGGGCGTCATCGGCCGATACGACCCCGATACAAATACCGGGTTCGCGCTCGCGATCGGCCCGGACGGCGCGGAAGTCCGTATAGGTGGGACGGCACCTTGCTCCCTTTCGATCGGTAAAGCGCTCCGGGAACGCGCCTGGTACCGAATCTGGGCGTCTTACGATGCCAGCACTAGCGCGGTCCGTGTCGGGCAAGAACCTCTCGGAGCACCTTCGCTTATCGATGACAGCGGTGTCGAGACGGAGACTCTGCAAGGTGACGCCGCGTCCCGCGCCGATACGGCGCTGCTGATCGGTGCGATCGGCGGCGCGCCGGTAGCCGGTCATTTTAACGGCAAGATCGAAGCGCCTTCCGTCTACGCGGCCGCTGTGGATCCCGGCAACCTGGCGAGCGAAACGCCCTTTGCCGCCTGGGATTTCTCGAAAGACATGTCGTCGATGCGGATCAGCGATATCGGCTCGAACGGTCTGCACGGCACGCTGGTCAATGCGCCGGCACGCGCGATGACCGGGTCGAACTGGACCGGCGAAGAACGAAACTGGACGCATGCGCCGGACACCTACGGCGCAATCCACTTCCACGAGGACGATGTCGCCGATTGCGGGTGGGAAACCGATTTCAGCTTCACCGTCCCAGCCGATTTACGCAGCGGCGCCTACGCAGCGCGGCTGTCCTGCGGCGAGCATTGGGAAGCGATCCCGTTTTTCGTCTGCCCGCCCAAGGGGAAGCATACCGCCGATCTATGTGTCCTTGTTTCGACCTTCACTTACGTCATCTACGGCAACCAGGCGCGAGTCGATTTCGGCGACGCTTGGACTCAGCGGGCGAAGGACTGGGGTGGGTTTCCGTGGAACCCGATGGAGCATCGCGAATACGGACTCTCCACCTACAACCACCATTCCGACGGTTCCGGAATCTGCCATGCCAGCTGGCACAGGCCCATGTTCAATGTCCGGCCCGGCTACTTCCCGATCGCCGAAGACAGAGGCTCGGGCTTGCGTCACATGCCCGCCGATACCCATCTGACCGATTGGCTCGAAGAGAAGGGCGTCGCCTACGACGTGGTCACGGATTGGGAGCTGCATCACGAAGGCGCGGAGGCGATCAAGCCCTACAAGGCGGTCATCACCGGCAGCCACCCGGAATATCACACCACAGAGACTTTGGACGCCCTCACCGGTTACCGCGACAATGGCGGAAATTTCGCCTATCTCGGGGGCAACGGCTTTTACTGGCGGGTCGCGCTGCATCCGGAGCTGAACGGCCTCATTGAGGTCCGGCGTGCGGAAGGCGGTATCCGCGCCTGGGCCGCGGCGCCGGGCGAATACTATCAGGCCTTCGACGGCAACTATGGCGGCATCTGGCGCCGCAACAACCGGCCGCCGCAGATGCTCGCCGGCGTCGGGTTCAGCGCGCAGGGCCTGTTCGAAGGCACCTTTTACCGTCGCGCACCCGGCGCCGACGACCCGCGGACAAGCTGGATTTTCGCGGGCGTGCCGGACGAAATCATCGGCGATTTCGGGCTTTCCGGCGGCGGCGCCGCGGGTTTCGAGCTGGACCGCGCCGACCGCCTGCTCGGCACGCCGGAGAACGCCGTCATCCTCGCCGTTTCGGAGAACCCGCCGGACCATTTCGTCCTGGTGCCGGAAGAGTGGCTGACCCATGTCACCACGATCCCCGGCGAGTCCCACGAAGCCCTGACCCGCGCCGACATGATCTATTTCGACTGTCCGGGCGGCGGGGCGGTCTTCTCCGTCGGCTCGATCACCTTCTGCGGTTCGTTGGCGCACAACGACTACGAAAATAACGTGTCGCGCATCCTCGAAAACGTTTTGAACCGGTTCTTGGCTTAAGAGTCTGGCTCGTAATATGTTGCTGTTTTCATTGGCGATAGTCGAGTCGGATGGCAGGAGCGGCGCGCCGGGCGATGCCGGGCATCGGCCAAGGGCCGCGACGCACCAGCCGGCCGACAAGCGCCAACCCTTCGGGTG
>JAKZTB010000260.1:0-3669 GCA_047517345.1 Alphaproteobacteria bacterium | reverse complement strand
ATCGCAAGCCGTGCGCGACGCTGCCCGAAAACCTTGGCAAGCCGCCCTTCGGGTCGCCTATGCGGTCCGTCGGAGGGCGTCGGAACGGCTTGACGATGTCCCGCATCGCCGGCGCCGTCCCTCCTACCCGACGGGCCGCTTACGCGATCTCTAGGGATCAGTATCAACGCTCCTTGGTATTACCCCGCAATTCGCGCCAGCACCGCTTCCGCGTCAGCCATGACGTCGCGCACCACTTGACCGGCCGGTTTGACGTCATGGATCAGGCCTGAGCTCTGCCCCGCCGGCAATACGCCGTTCTCCACATCGCCCTTGTGCCGCCCCAATTCCGAGGCCGGTTGGCCGTATTTCCGGCCCTGCAGCGGGAATGGCAGGATCTCGTCTTCGCGCCCTTCCCAACTGGCGGTGTAGGCATTGCGGATCAAGCGGCAGGTCTTGCCGCTATGCGCCCGGGTGACGGTTGTCCCGGCCGTGTCGGTATCGACGATGGTATCCTTGTAGTTCTGGTGCGCGAAAGCCTCCGCGGTCGCGATGAAGCGGGTACCGAGCCAGACGCCCTGCGCCCCGAAAGCCATCGCCGCGGCGAGGCCGCGTCCATCGGTCAAACCGCCGCCGGCGAGCACCGGCACGTCGACCGCATCGGCAACCGCCGGGATCAGGGCCGCCGTACCGATCCGTCCGACATGGCCACCGCCGTCGCAACCCGTCGCGATCACCGCATCGACCCCGTCCGCAACCGCCTTTTCCGCATGGCGCACCGCGCCGACGACGGACATGACGTAGATGCCCCGCTCATGCGCTTCCGGCACCACCGCCTTCGGGCTGCCGAGACCGGAAACGAGCACCGGGACTCTTTCCGCCAAAACCACCTCGACCATACCCTGCACCGCATCCGTATACTGCGCCACCTCGGCGCCTTCCGCGCGGATTGTCGCGAACAGGATATCGACGCCGAAGGGCTTGTCGGTGCGCTCGCGCACGCCGTTGATTTCGGCCAGCAACCCTTCCCTGTTCAGGGTGGACCCCGCACCGATCACGCCAAGCCCGCCCGCTTCCGATACCGCCGCCGCCAGTTCGGCGCGCGCGACCCAGCCCATGCCGGCCTGGAATACCGGATACTCGATGCCGAGTCGTTCGCAAATCGGCGTGTGCAGTTTTCCTTCGCCATGGCGGTTCCGTCCTTCCTCTCGCCTCAAATCGTTGGGTCTATCTTGCCGCACGCCGTCGCCGCCGTCGAATGACGGGGTGCGATGCACTATAAACGCAAGACGAGAATATCAAGGAACCCAAGAATGACCGACGCGCCGCCGCCCCCGCTGGAGGGCTACACGATCTACGATCCGATCGACCCGTACGAAAACCAAGCGGGACCGTTCTTCTGGCGGCAGCGCGAAGACGGCGCACATCGATTCGCGCTCAAGGCGGAGGCGCGCCACTGCAACCGGCACGGCATCGTCCATGACGGGCTCATGATGACGATGATCGACCTCACCATGGTGGTCGCCGCGAAACAGCACAGGGAAGAAGTGCTGGTGACGGTATCGCTCAATTCCGAATTCGTCGCCGCCGGCCAGGATGGCGAAACCATCGAGGCCGAGGGCGAGGTGATACGCCGCACCGGAAGTCTCGCTTTCGTTCGGGGCCGGGTTTTCGTCGGCGACCGAACCTTGCTCGCCGCGAGTGCCGTCCTCAAACCGTTAAAGCCAAAAAATTAAGGAAATATCATGAGCTTGAAAGAAAACAATGTGCTGGTGACGGGCGCCGGCACCGGGATCGGGGCGGCGATCGCCAACGCAATGGCGGCCGCGGGCGCCGACGTGATCGCGGCCGACATCGACGAAGCGGCAGCCCGGAAAACCGCGGAGGCAACGGCGGCACAGGGCGTCCGCAGTCTCGCCCTGCAAACCGATTGCGGCGACGTCGCCAGCATCGACGCGATGGTCGACGCCGTCGTCGCCGAATACGGCAAGCTCGACATCATCGTCAACAATGCCGGCGTGACCCGGTCCGCCTACATCATGGACCTGACCGAGGAAGATTGGGACCGCATCCACCGGGTCAACGCCAAGGGCGTCTTCTTCTGCCTGCAGCGCGCGGCGCGGCAGATGATCAGCCAAGGCGGCGGCCGCATCATCAACATGGCCTCGGTCGCCGGGCGCGGCTTCAAGGACACCTCGAACGCGGCCTACGCGGCAAGCAAGGGTGCGGTGATTTCCATGACCTGGACGGCGGCGCAGCAACTCGGCCAGCACAACATCAACGTCAACGCGATCTGCCCCGGCGTCACTTTGACGCCGTTGGTCGACGCGATGGTGGTCGATCTCGCCAAACGCAAAGGCAGGACCGAGGAAGAGACGCTGGCCGACCTGTCCCGCCCGATCCCGATCGGCCGCCCCAACACGCCCGACGATATCGCCGCGATGGCGGTGTTCCTGGCCGGTCCAGGCGCCCGGAATATCACGGGGCAGGCCTACAACGTGGATGGCGGCTTGGTGCCGAGCTAGCGCGGCACCGGACGGGCGACGAAGACCAGCACGGGGATCAACGGCATCGTCAGCCACCGCAATCCGGCGAGAAACAAGGCGATTTTCCGGGCGAAGGGATTGCGCAGGCGATCGCGCAAAACGGCCTCCAAGACCTCGGCTGTGACCTCCTCCCCGCGAAACCCCGATCCGGCGAATAGCCGGAGAAGGCCGACGCGTGACAGCGGCCGGCAATCGTACCGCTCGCCGCGTCCGGTTATTCTCACATAGACGGACGCGAGGGATTCCGGGAGCCAGCTTAGAAACGGCAGCTTGAAATGCGGTTCGAGTAGGGTCCACCGGTTCGGCACCGCGAGATAGAGCACGCCTTCGTCCCGCAGCACGCGTCTGATTTCCGACAAATGACCGTGTTGATCGTCGCGGCCGCCGACATGCTCGATGACGTGGGTGTAGACGACCGCGTCGAAAGAATCGTCGTCGAACGGCAGAATCGTCCCTTCGACCAACCGGAAATCGAGATCGAATCCGCCGGCGAGCCGGTTCTCTTGATCGATCGCGGTGACCCGTGCGCCGAGCGCCTGCAGACGCGCCGCATTGCGCCCATCGCCGGCGCCGACGTCCAACAGGTCGCAACCCTCGAAGGCGACGTACCGCGCCACGATGCGCCGAATCTTGTCGGCCTTGTCGGGCCGCACGACTTTATCCCCGGACGTTTGCAAATCAGGCTCGCCGACTTTTCCAAGCGGTGCGGTTCCGCGACAAGGCAATGTCGATCATCTTTTGGGAACCGAATTATAACACTGATTCGTTATTCTATGCGTGCAGGCATGGCAACCCGGTTGCTTTTTTTAAATTTCAATAGTTAGGTTACGCCGGAATACCGGAATTTATAGTTTTGAATGCCTATAACACTGGACACACTGGTAGCTATTAAAATTTATACGTAAATTTCGCATTTAACTGTAGAAAAACGGTTCGATTTTCGATTTTCTTACTATCCCCGTGAAATATTTTACGGGTAACCGTCCGATCGTTAATATTTTCCTGTCGATAACAAACTGAGTTGACCGCTTTATGTACCATATGAATTGACCGCTTCTGTTGTGGTGGTTGGGCCTGTGGATAAGTGGTCAGGTCGGCTGCTTTGCCGAGCTGTCCACTTATCCACAGGCCCGGGCTCGGTCGC
>JAKZTB010000259.1:0-6268 GCA_047517345.1 Alphaproteobacteria bacterium | reverse complement strand
TGGATCGACCTCATCGCAGAACCGGATCGTATGCGAACCCTCTGCGCCTATCCATGGATCATGAAGGTGATTTCATAGGCTCACTGGTATTACAACGCCGTGATTAGCTGTGGATAATTCGCATGGTCGCTATGTGTAGCTAGCACTTCCCATGTCCTGGACAAGCGTTTAGGGTCCGGCATCCTGGGAGAATATGGGGTCCCTTATGGCGCGTTTCAGAATTGCGGTCATTCCCGGCGACGGGATCGGCAAGGAAGTGGTTCCCGAGGGCATTAAGGCGCTCGAGGCGGCCAGCAGGAAACACGGATTCGAGCTGGCGTTCGACGAGTACGATTGGAGCTGCGAAACCTACGCCAAGACCGGCCGGATGATGCCGGAAGACGGGCTGGAGCAGCTTCGCGACCACGATTCGATCTTTCTCGGTGCGGTCGGTTTCCCCGGCGTTCCCGATCATATCTCGCTCTGGGGACTGCTCATCCCGATCCGCCGCGAATTTCAGCAATATGTGAACCTGCGTCCGGTCCGCTTGCTGCCCGGTATTACGCCACCGGTTCATGGTTATGTCGCCGGCGACATCGATTTTTTTGTCGTGCGCGAAAACAATGAGGGCGAGTATTCCGAGGTCGGCGGCCGGATGTATGAAGGCACGCCGCAGGAAATGGTCATGCAGGAGAACATTTTCACGCGCAAAGGCGTCGACCGCATCATGCGCTACGCCTTCGATTTAGCAGCCAGCCGCCCGAACAAACATCTGACGTCCGCCACCAAATCAAACGGCATCGTCCATACCATGCCGTACTGGGACGAACGCTTTAACCTGCTGGCGACCGACTATCCAGACGTGACGACCGACCAGTATCACATCGACATCCTGTGCGCCCATTTCGTGCAACATCCGGATTGGTTCGACGTGGTTGTCGGCAGCAACCTGTTCGGCGATATTCTCTCCGACCTTGGGCCCGGCGTGACCGGCACGATTGCGGTGGCGCCTTCGGCAAATATCAATCCGGAACGCGAATATCCGTCGATGTTCGAACCGGTTCATGGTTCCGCGCCGGATATCGCCGGCACGGGGGTCGCCAATCCGATCGGTCAGATCTGGTCCGCTGCGATGATGCTGGAGCATGTTGGGGCGCCGAAGGCCGGTGCCGCGATTTATGAGGCAATTGAGACGGTGCTGTCGAACCGGGGGGCGCCTTTGACGCCGGACATGGGTGGGAAAGCGACCACTTCCGAACTCGGCGACGCGATTGTCGAAGCGATCGGTTGACCGTCCGCGTTAGCCACAAGGCTATGACCGGTTCAAACGCCATTGCAAATACTGCTTTGCAAGCCTGAAACTGTCCGTTAACCAATAATTGTCGATTATAGACCGATAAACCGGTATACGGCGGCGGGGCGGTTATGGAAATTGCGACGTTCCAAATGACGGCGGTTTTCGCCTTGATCGTTGCTTCGCTCGTGCTGTATGCGACGGAGAAGGTTCCGCTTGAGGTCACATCGCTTGGCGTCCTCTGCGCGCTCCTCGTCATTTTCTACATCGTGCCTGTACCCGGTGAAGACGGCACCAATCAGCTCGGTGCCGTAACGCTTTTCTCGGGATTTGCGAATCCGGCGCTGATTGCGGTGCTCGCACTCCTCGTTATCGGCGACGCGCTGGAAAGAACGGGCGCGCTGGATCAGGGTGCTGCCATGGTACTCGCTGCCGGGCGCGGCAGCGCTACGGGCACGATGGTGATGGCGTTAGGGACCGTCCTGGTCGTCAGCGCCGTACTGAATAACATCCCGGTGGTCGTCATTTTCATTCCGATCATGCAGGCCATTTCGCTTCGGATCGGAAAACGCCCCAGCCGCCTCATGATGCCGCTCAGTTTCGCCGCCATGCTGGGGGGGATGACGACGCTGATCGGTTCTTCCACGAACTTGCTGGTCTCGAGCGGGTTGGTGCAGCTTGGCGAAACGCCGTTCGGTTTCTTCGATTTCACGGTGCCGGGAATCGTTCTCGCGGTATCGGGGTTGATTTACCTTCTTACCGTTGCGCCCTATCTGTTGCCGGACCGCGAAGATATGGCGTCGTCGCTGACCCGCGACAGTCGGCGATTCATCGCCCAGATCACGATTACACCGGATTCGCACTTTAACGATTCGGGATTCGATGGCGGCCGGTTATCGGAATTTTCCGAAATCATGGTCCTGATGGTGCAACGCGGAGAGCGCGCATTTCTGCCGCCATTCGAAACCATCACGCTCGAATCTGATGACATCCTTATCGTCGCAGCGACTCGCGATGTTTTGGCTGAAGTCGCAAAAGCGGATCCGGCGGCGCTGCATCCACGGTTCTCGAATGAATCAGGAGCGGCCGGGCGCTGGACCGCCGGCGGTCAGATGATCGCGGAGACGATGGTCAAACCGGGCTCCAGTATGATCGGCCGCACGTTGGAGGAGATCCGATTTCGTTATGCGCATCATTGTATCGTTATTGGCATACAACGGCGCAGCCATTTGTTGCGGCGGCGTTTGACGGAAATCCGGTTAGAGGCCGGCGACGAATTGTTGCTACAGGGCCGGCGCGAAGATATCCAGGCGCTGCGCGGGAACCACGATGTACTGCTCATGGAATGGTCGGCGGCGAACATTCCAACCGCTCATCACGCGAAGCGGGCCGGCGCAATTTTCTTCGGTGTCGTTGCGCTCGCGGCGACGGGGATCATGCCAATTGCGATAACGGCACTTACCGGCGCGGTCGCCATGGTTGCGACCGGCGTTATAAGCGTCCGCGATGCGATGCGGGCCCTCGACCGCCAACTCGTTTTTTTGATCGCCACGGCATTGGCATTGGGGTCGGCGCTGCAAGCGTCCGGGGGGGCGGACTTCCTTGCCGAGTCCATGCTGCTGGCGTTCGGCGATTCTTCCGTTGTCACGGTGCTGTCGGAATTTTTTCTGTTGGTAGCCTTGCTGTCCAATGTTCTCAGTACGAAAGCGACGGCCGTCCTGTTTACACCGATTGCCGTCGGCGTTGCGCATGCCGTGAACGCACCCGTCGAGCCATTTGCGGTCGCTGTCGTCTTTGCCGCGAACTGTTCATTCGCCTCGCCGGTGGGATATCAGACAAATTTGCTCGTCATGGGTCCAGGGCGCTACCGTTTCGTCGATTTCGTGCGCGCTGGTTTGCCTTTGATTTTCCTGCTCTGGATCGTGTTTAGCCTGTTCGGTCCATGGTATTACGGACTCTAGCGTATCGGAGCCGATATTAGCTCCAACACGATTTGTTAAATATCAATAAGTTAAACGGTATAAATTGGTATGCTGCGATGCAGCATAATGGTCGTTGACCCTAGACATTGCGCCGCTTAGTCTCCCGCCCGCCGCGCCGCCGGACAGTTAGCGCGGTTTGTATGAAAGGAATAGGCAATGGGTATGCCGACTGTTCGCCCGAACAACCCGAATTTTTCCTCCGGTCCCTGCACAAAAAGACCAGGATGGAATCCGTCCGTGCTTGCCGGCGCCGTGGTCGGTCGCTCCCATCGCTCCGCACCGGGCAAGGCGAAACTGGCCGAGGTCATTGAACGCAGCCGGTCGATCTTGGGGATTCCAGATGTATACCGGCTTGGTATCGTTCCGGCATCCGATACCGGCGCGATGGAAATCGCCATGTGGTCGATGCTGGGCGCGCGCGGTGTCGATATGCTGGCGTGGGAATCCTTCGGTGCCGGCTGGGTTACGGATATGACCAAGCAGCTGATGCTCGAAGACGTGCGCCATATCGAGGCGGATTACGGTTTGTTGCCCGACCTGGCACAGGTCGACGGCGATCGTGACGTCATTTTCACCTGGAATGGGACGACCAGCGGCGTGCGCGTGCCGAATGGCGACTGGATCGATGACGACCGCGGTGGGTTGACCTTGTGCGATGCCACGTCTGCGGTCTATGCGATGGACTTGCCCTGGGAGAAGCTCGACGTCGTCACCTGGTCCTGGCAAAAAGTGCTCGGTGGCGAGGCCGCGCATGGCATGTTGGCGTTGTCGCCGCGTGCCGTAGAGCGCTTAGAATCCTTTGCCCCGCCGCGGCCGATGCCGAAGATATTCCGCCTCACCAAGGGTGGAATGGTAAACGAGGGAATATTCAAGGGCGCGACGATCAATACACCGTCGATGCTGGCGGTCGAAGATTGCATCGATTCCTTGATTTGGGCCGAGTCCGTCGGTGGACTGGACGGCCTTGTCGCGCGTTCACAAGCGAACTTGAATGCCATTGCTGCGTGGGTGGAGAAGACAGATTGGGTGCGTTTCCTGGCAAAAGACCCGGCGACCCGGTCCTGTACGTCGATTTGTCTGGAATTGCCGGGCGACGGGACCCAGATGCCCTCGCAAATCGCGCAGCGCCTTGAAGAGGAGGCCGTTGCTTACGATATCGACGGATATCGCGATGCGCCGCCAAGCTTGCGGATCTGGGGTGGTGCGACAGTCGAAACCGCCGATATAGAGGCTCTGCTTCCCTGGTTGGACTGGGCACATGAAGAAGGTTTCCAATCCGCAGCGGCGGAATAGGACAGGGTTTTCTCGATGGTAAAAGTTTTAATTTCGGACAAGCTCAGCCCGCAAGCGATTGAGATATTTAAAGAGAACGGCATCGACGTCGATTTCGAGACCGGCCTGTCTCAGGACGAGTTGATTACGCGTATCGGAGACTATGAAGGGCTCGCCGTTCGTTCGGCGACGAAAGTCACGGCCGAAGTGCTTGCCGCCGCAGAGCGAATGAAAGTGATCGGCCGCGCCGGTATCGGGGTCGACAACATCGATATTCCGGCGGCGACGAAGAAAGGTGTCGTCGTCATGAATACGCCGTTTGGTAACGCCACGACGACGGCGGAGCATGCGATCGCGATGTTGTTCGCGCTGGCGCGGCAGCTCCCCGCTGCCAACATCTCGACCCAGGCCGGGAGATGGGAAAAGTCGCGTTTCATGGGACGCGAGATCGAGGGGAAGACACTTGGACTAATAGGCTGCGGAAATATCGGCTCCATCGTTGCCGACCGCGCGCATGGGCTGCGCATGAAAGTGGTCGTACACGATCCCTATTTGTCGCCGGAGCGGGCCGCCGATCTAGGTGTCGAGAAGCTGCAATTGAAAGATCTATTCGCTGGCGCCGACTTTATCTCGTTGCACGCGCCGCTGACGGACAGCACGAAAGGGATCGTCGATGCCGCGGCGATTGCGCAGATGCGGCCCGGGGTGCAGATCATCAACTGCGCGCGGGGCGGTCTGGTCGTCGAGGAAGATCTCGCGGCGGCACTCGATTCCGGGCACGTGGCGGGCGCTGCGTTCGATGTATTTGTCGAAGAACCTGCGCGCGAAAACGTTTTGTTCGGCCGGGAGAACGTGGTGTGCACGCCGCATTTGGGTGCGGCGACGACCGAAGCGCAGGAAAAAGTCGCCCTGCAGGTCGCGCAGCAAATGGCCGATTATTTATTGACCGGCGCCGTTACCAACGCGATCAACATGCCGTCCGTAAGCGCGGAAGAAGCGCCGAAGCTTCGCCCCTATATGTCGCTGGCGGAACAACTCGGCAGTTTTGCCGGGCAATTGACGGAGAGCGGGGTCGTCGCCGTCACGATCGATTTCGAAGGACACGTCGCGACCCTGAACACGCGCCCGCTGGCATCGGTGCTGTTGTCCGGCCTGCTCGGCCCGATGCTGGATGCGGTGAATATGGTGAGTGCACCGTCGATAGCACGCGAACGCAATATCAGTGTGACAGAGACCAAGAACGAGCAGCCGGGAGACTACGAAACCTTGATTCGGTTGACCGTGAAAACGGAGCGCCAGTCGCGCAGTGTCGCCGGTACCCTGTTTGGCGGCCACCGGGCGCGCATCGTCGACGTCAAGGGTATCGAAATCGAGGCCGAGCTGGCACCGCACATGCTCTATATCACCAATCGCGACAAGCCGGGCGTGATCGGCGATCTGGGCCGGACACTCGGCGATGCCGGTATCAACATCGCGACATTTCATCTCGGACGATCGAGCGAAGGCGGCGATGCGATCGCATTGTTGCACATAGATCAACCGTTGAACCCGTCCGTACTCGATGCCGTATGCGGCTTGTCGAATATCGTCCAAGTAAAGCAGCTTGCATTTTAAAAGCCTTGTATTTGTAGCGCACCCGGTTCCTTGGACACAAGTTTGTCTCACGCGGCGGGCCTGATTGAGATCGCGGCGTGCCACGCCTGACGAGCTTGAGCGGGGCTCAGGTAGCCGTTCTTTTCGA
>JAKZTB010000258.1:0-15596 GCA_047517345.1 Alphaproteobacteria bacterium | reverse complement strand
GGCCAAGGACTGGGAGAACCTCAACCGCAACGCGCTCGCCTTCATCAAGCTCGCGTCCATTCGACTCATGCTCCGAAAACTCTGTAATCCTACATAAAGTCTCCGGACGGACTCTTACGCGTATAGTGAATGCCGAATAATTGGATTCGGTTGGAAATTGGTGAAATTCGGCGAATTACGGCTCCTTTGGAAGAATTATCGATCGGCGTACAAAGAACCGTCGGTCTGCGCAGCGGCGGCAATCGGGCCCATACGAACCAACGGCGGATATGCTGGACGCTGGTAACGGCAAATGCGATATTCCCGCTGCTTCGAGCCGCCCACAAGGAGAGCATACGGCCATGACGACCGCGATTACCCGCATGATAACCTGGCTGAAGGGCGAGCCTGTCGGGTCCGATGAATTCGGCAACCAGTACTATCAAGATCGCAAACCGGCTCAAAACGACCGGCGGCGGCGTTGGGTCATCTACGACGGCGACGACGAGGCGAGCAAAGTGCCGCCGGAGTGGAACGCCTGGCTGCATTATACGGTCGCAGACGTTCCGGAAGGAACGACGCGCCGCGAATGGCAAAAGCCGCATTTGCCCAATCTGACCGGTACCCCGGAAGCCTATCGTCCCGCGGGGCACACGCTGCGTGGCGGAGAGCGGGCGAGTGCCACCGGGGATTACGAAGCGTGGACGCCGGAATAGGACGCGTCCGCCGATGAGCCGATCGACCAAAATACCTATCAAGCGGTGACCACGCTGACGATTGAATCTCGGGTAAAGCTGCCAGACGACACCGAGGCCGTGATCTCGAGCGACGGCCTCTTCGGAGGCAATATGTACGTCTCGAACCGGGCAAGAGCGGAAAGAAAATTGCCGATGGCGGTGAATTGACCAACACCAAGGATGTCGTCTCGCTCGAGGAACTGCTTGGCAAGGCTATATTCCTGTTGACCGACGAGGGCGGTTGAGCCCGGCATTACCTTGTTCCGGCCATCTCTGCCGCGAATTTGCCATCAAACGCCGATAGAATATGTCGCAATGAACAAGTCTATTGGCGCCGTCCTGTCTCTCACGCTGTTGCTGTTCGCGAGCGTTGCCGCCGCGTTCCCGGGCGACCTCGTGATTATGCAAGGCCTCGACAAGGTTACCGCGCGCGTTTCTACGTTCCAGGCGCCGCTCGGTACGACGGTTCGCTTCGGCACTCTCGCGATAACGGTTAGAAGCTGCGACCGGACTCCACCAGAGGAACCGCCCGAATCCGCCGTTTTTCTGGAAGTGTTCGAAAACCGTCCAGACGAGCCTTTGACAAAGCTGTTCAAAGGTTGGATGTTTTCGTCCAGCCCGGCCCTCTCCGCGCTGGAGCATCCCGTCTACGACGTCTGGGTGCTGGAATGCAAACGGACCGCGGCCGAAGCGCCGCCGAAAAGCCAGTAGTTCCTAACCGGCCTGCGGAACGTAAGTGCCCCGACCAACCGCGAGCAGCTTGCCGTTTTCGTCATGTACGTCGATATCGACGACCGCGATCGACCGTCCCGCGCGGCGGACCCGGGCGGTCGCGATCAGGTCGGTGTTTACACCGGGGCGCAGATAATCGGTGCGGAAATTGACCGTCGGCACCCCGGCGCCTACCTTCATGACCACGGCGTAGTCGCCCACCGTGTCGATCAGCGAGGCGATCGGGCCGCCATGCCATTGGCCGGTGCCGGCGCGGCGTTCGAACTCCGGGCGCATTGGCATGCGCATGACGATCTGGTCCTTGTCCGGGTCCATCGACTCCACGGTCAGGTTCATGAATGAGATGAAGGGAGAATTGTCCAACAGCTGTTGGATTTCTTCTTGGCTCAAATTTTCGCTCATGGTGCAACAGGCTCCGGTACGGGGTTCACGGACAAACGACGACCTTGCCGAAGACCTCCCGGTCTTCCAGCAGGCGCAGCGCCTCGCGCGCTTCGGTCAGTGGGAAACTCCGGTCGATCACCGGGTGCATCCTGTCATCCTGGATATAGACCATAAGCTGGACGAGATCTTCGCGTTCCCAGCTGTTGGAACCGAGGATCTGCAGTTCGAAGGTCCAGATGTAGCGGATGTCCGTCTGCGGGTCGAACCCAGCAGTGGCGCCGCAGGTCATCATCCGGCCGCCCTTGCGCAGGCATTTCAAAGACGGGACCCAAGTGTCGCCCCCGGTGAAATTGACCACCATGTCGACGCCGCCGTCAAAGCTGTAGCGGGTCGGTTTGTTGAAGCGCTTCCAGATTTCCTTCTCGAAAGCGCTCTCGGCGTAGTTGATGCCGTCGGCGGCGCCGAATTCCTTCAGGCGTTCGATCTTCTCTTCGGTGCTGGCGCAGACGATGACCTCGGCGCCGAACATCTTGGCCAACAGCACACAGCCGGTGCCGACGCCGCCGCTCGCGCCCAGCACGAGGCAGCGCTCGCCCTCGCTGATCTTGCCTTGCGTGACCATCATGCGGTGTGCGGTGCCGTAGGCAACAGGCAAGCTGGCGGCTTCTTCGAACGTCACGCCGTCCGGCATGCGGACCAGTTGGTGTGCCGGCGCGCGGCAAAACTCGGCGAGGCCGCCGTGCGTCGTCTCGCCCATCAGACCGCCCTCGACCCGGTTGCGCGGATCGATCAGGACCCGATCGCCAACCGACCAGCCGGAAACGTCGGCGCCGACCTCGGCGATCTCGCCGGCGACGTCCAGGCCGCAGATCACAGGCAGGTCGAGTTTGATCCCCGGCATGCCGCGGCGCGTGAAGATGTCGTGATAGTTGAGCGATGAAGCTTTGACGCGGACGACGACGTCTTCCGGGCCGCATTCCGGGTCGGGGAAGTTTTCTTCGTAGACCAGATTTTCCGGGTCGCCATGTTCGTGAATTACCGCTGCGCGCATGGTTTTTCTCTTTCGTTTCTGAGGACTAGGCCTGGCTAAAAGTTACGACCGGACCGCAAGAATGCTCCGGCGCGACCCAAAAGGCGGGATAGGGGTGATCGGTTGTCGGGACGTCTCTCGAGGCGAAATATTCCCGCGTGGCGTCGAGGTCGCGGACCGCGATCCCGAACCCGGCGACGTAGGGCATCGCGGGCGGCGTAATGCCGACCCATTCCTTGAGCCGGGTTTCGGTTATGACGTAGACGTTGCCGCGCGACAGGTGAAATACATTGCCGCCGGGCCTGACTTCTTCCGGCGCCTGACCGAACAGGCGGGACAGGCGGCCGCAGGTTTCGTCGAGTTCTTCGACGCATAGGGCGACTTCCGACAATGCCACGGCGCCGTTGGGGTGTTGCAGCAGATGCGGTTGCCACAACACGTCGCGGGTCAGGTGATCAATGAAGATCAGCTTCGCTTCCGGAAATTTTTCCCAGTCGACATGGATATTGCGGAATGCGGCGAGGCGGGTTTCTTCGTTGTTGGGGCCGAAGGGGGCGTCCCGCTGAAGCCGCGTCGCCGGCGTGACACCTTCGAAGCGGCCGCTCAGCACCGGATAGGATTTATCCGCATCGCCGCTGCCGATGGCCACAATGTGCGACCCTTCATATCGGTCCAGATACTCTTTCGTCGAGCTGTACAAATTCGCATCGGTAATGCCGATAATCTCCAGATAACCGTGTTCGAACATGGCGCAATGATTGCCCGAGCCCCATTTTTCGACGGGTCCTCCGGCCGTGCGGGAGCCCGAATGAAAGCTTCGCGGCGTCAGGGTGAAACCGAGCCGTTCATAGGTCGTCTGGCCGATATCGAGATCGCGGACCGCGACGCCGGTATGGTCGAGTTCGAGGCTGAGTTCGGTCATCAGGCGGTCTCCTGTGGCACGGCGGCCGAGGCGCGTTCGGTCAGGGCCTTACGGTCGATCTTGTTCGTACCGGTCAGCGGCAGAATAGGCAAGAAGACGACCTGCCGCGGATGCTGGTAGGCCGGCCCGTTCGCCAAGGCGAAGTCCTTTACGGCTTGCTCCTCGAGTTGCCTGCCGTCCACCGGCACGACGAACGCGGACGGTTTGTACCCTTTGATCTCATCGGGCACCGGTACGACGCAAGCCTGTTCGATATCCGGATGCCTCTCCAGCATCTTTTCCACCTCCGCCGGATAGATGTTTTCACCGCCGCAATTGAACATGTCGTCCGCGCGCCCAACGAAATAGTGAAATCCGTTTTCGTCCCGTCGCATGATGTCGCCGGTATCGTACCAGCCGTCCGCGCTCAGCACCTCGGCGGTTTTATCCGGCAAATTGTGATAGCCGGGCATGACCGAGGGATTGCGGCAAAGCAGGACGCCTTGGTCGGCATCCATATTGTCGCCGTCGACCAGCCGTGCGTCGCAGTCCGGGCGCGGGTAGCCGACCGACATGCCCGGCTGCGGCAGGCCATCGGGATGTGCCCCGTAGCAAGAGGGGCCGCCTTCGGTCGTCCCGTAACCGTTGGTGATCAGGGCGTTGGGGAAGATCTCCTGTAGATCGTCGTACAGTTTCTGACTGACCGGGGCGGAGCCCATCCGTGCGATGCGGACCGACGACAGGTCGGTGCGGGCCAGTGTGTCTTTTTCGCGCGCGACCATCGCCAACATGGTCGGCACCGAGGTCAGCCACGTTACGCCGTATTTGCCGATCGCGTCGATATAGCCTGTCGCGGTGAATTGCGGCATCAGGATGACGGTCAGGTGCGCGCCGACCGCCAGCTTGCACATGGCGAGACCGTTCATGTGATAGAGCGGCGCGGCCACGAGGACTCGATGGTCGGTATCCGGCGGTGGATTGATGCGGACTTCGACGACCCAAAGATGGCCGGCGTGGGTCAGCGGCACCCCCTTCGGCCGGCCGGTCGAGCCCGACGTGTAGAGGAACATTGCGACCTCGCCCGTCGCCGGCCGGATCGTTTCGAAGTCTCCCGGGTCGCACAACGCGTCGAAACCGTCCGGGCCACCGTCGCTGAAGGTGACGACAGGAAGGTCGGTGGGCACACGCGCCGCCCGCTCCGCATCGGCGAAGACGAGCTTTACGTCGGCGTCGCGCAGAATGTATTCGACCGTCTCGTCGGGGAATTTGTAGTTGATCGGCACCGATACCAGACTGGCCCGCATCGTACCGAAATAGGCCGCCAGAAACTCCACCCGGTTGGCCGACAGGATCGCGATCCGCTCGCCGCGTTTCAATCCGCGCGCCACGAGGCCGCGTGCCACCGCGCTCGACGCCCGATCCAGGTCGCCATGGGTGAATTCCCGGGCGCCTTCCGGGCGGCTCAAATCGATCAGGGCGGTCGCATTCGGATCTTCGTTCCGGTTCAGCAGGTCGCCCAAATTGTAAAGCGCGCTCATCTACTCTTGGTCCTCGTTAGACGGTCGTTTCTCGGACAGGCTCCTAATCCGTCATCGACGCCAGTTCGCCCAAGGTCACCGGTTTGATCGGCGGCCGGATGCGATAATAGCCGACATCCTCAACGGTTTCGCCGCGTGCCTCGGCAATCAGCTCCGCAACGGTCAGGCCGCACATACGTCCCTGGCAAGGGCCCATGCCGCAGCGGGTAAAGGCCTTCAGTTGATTTGGCCCCATCGCGCCCAGCGCGACCGCTTCGCGAATATCGCCGACGCTGATCTCTTCGCAGCGGCAGACAATTGTTGCATCGTCCGCTGGGGCGCATATTTCCTGCGGCGGCGGAAACAGCGCGTCGAGCAGCGGCCGGATCGCCTGGTGGCGTTCGAGTTCGCGGCGGATCGGCGCGGCGCGGCGATCGCGCTCCGCCCGATCGATGGCGCCCTTGCGGCAGGCCGCGTCCAACGCCGCCAGTCGGCCCGTCAACGCGGCAGCGATGGCCCCGTCGATGCCGCCGCCATCGCCCGCGACGGCAATTTTCTCCTGGCTCGCCGCACCCCATTCGTCGCATACCGGGCGCCAGTAGCGCTGCGGTTCGTACCATTCGTGATCGCAGAAAACCTGCCGCGTGATTTGGGTGGTCGGTGCGACGCCGAAATGCAGCAATAGCGCGTCGACGGGCATTTCCGTTTGCGCGCCGTTGCGCTGGAACGAAACCGCACGAACGTGGCCGTCGCCGATGGCTTGCAGCTTTTCGACGCCGGAGTGGATCGGTACACCGGCGGCGCGGATGTCGCGGCGCAATTTCCGGCCTTTTTGCAGATAGTCCCTTACGCGCAGCGCGCCCAGAAGATGTGGCGCCGCCTTCAAGTAGTCGCCGAACCGAGTGGATTCCAGCAAGGCGGCGACATCCGCGCCGGCAGCAACGAGCTGCTGCGTGATGAGCAGCGCAAGCGGACCGCAGCCCGCGACGACGACCCTTCCCGAAGGCACGAAGCCGGCGGACTTCAGCAGGACTTGCGCCCCACCGGCGGTCATGACGCCGGGCAGTGTCCAGCCGGGGATTGGTGCGGGGCGTTCCATCGCGCCGGTTGCGACAAGAATGCGATTGCCGGTCGCCGTTGCGCCCCTGCCGTCCTGCGAATAGGCGACCGACCCGTCTTCGTCGACGCGCCAGACGGAAGCGCCCGGCCGATAGGCTGCGTCGGATTTTCGGAAGGCTTCGGCGAGCGTCGCACCGTGGCGGTAGTCGTCGCCCAGTAATGCCGCCGTGTCCGGGTGCGCGGATTCGATGCTGCGATAGATCTGGCCGCCGGGTTCGCTCTGTTCGTCGAGAACCAGGGTGGACAGGCCCAGCGCATCGGCCTCGACGGCTGCCGCGAGCCCGGCGGGGCCCCCGCCGATGATCAGGAAATCGACCGTATCGTTCATGAATCGAGTTGCCGCTTGCCCTCTTGCCGGCGCACTTTCATGCCGTCCCGGACCTGCACCATGCAAGCTTGGCGATTGGGCACGCCGTCGATTTCCATCAGGCAGTCGAAACAGGCCCCCATCATGCAGAATGGCAGGCGCGGCGACCCGGTAACCGGCGTCGTCCGGTTATAACGGGCACCGGCGGCCAATATTGCGGCGGCGACCGTCTCATGCACGCCGACCGTCAGGGGATCGCCTTCGAAATCGATAGTGAAAGATTGCGCGTCCGGATCATGCAGCCGACGGAACATCGAACCTCCGGGCGCTGAAATGGTCGAAGTCGGGTGGCGTCTCGCCGGTCGCGACCCAGTGGGAGACGTGGTGGGCGTTAACCGCGGCGAGGGTGACACCGCTGTGCGATGTCGCCACATAGGCGCCCGGCATGGTCTCCGACTCGTCGTAGATCGCACATTTGTCCGGGGTCAGGACCCGGATACAGCCCCAATTTCGGATCAGCCGCACATTCGCCATTTGCGGAAAGGCCTTTACCGCGCGGGCAGCAATGTTGCTTGCGACAGGCAATGTCGTGCCGTCGTTGAAACCGACTTCCTCTTCGGAGTTTCCGAACATGAAACCGCCTTCGTCGGTCTGGCGGATCGAGCCGAGCGCCATTTCGACGGTTGCCTCGATGCGTTCGGTGACCAAAATCTGTCCGCGCTGCGGCCGTATCGGCGCATCGAGCCCGACCATCGGCGCCAACTTGGTGATGCCGTGACCACAGGCGATAAGAATCTTCGGTGCGGTGAACCGATTGGACGCCGTCTCCGCGACGAACGCGCCGCCGTCATGGCTGATATTGGTCACCTCGTTGCACGGGAAATAGCGCCCGCCCAGGCGCTCGAAGCCGCGGTGCAAGGCGCGCAGCAGCCGGAGCGGATTGACGTGCCCGTCATGCGGCCCGAGGGAGGCGCCGGCGACACCGTCGCCGACTCGGAGGCCGGGCACCATCTTCTGGACCTCGTGCCGCTCGATGATTTCGGCATCGTAGCCGTCTGCGCCGGCCTGTTGGCGCATGATGTCGATATTGCGCCGACAGGTATCCCGCTCTTCCTCGCTGAGCAGCAGATTGAGGCCGCCGCCATTCTGATGATTGACGTCGATGCCGGCGCTGTCGCGCAGATCCACGGCGAAATCGTTCCAAAGTTGCGCCGACTCGCGGCTCCAGTCCGCGTAGCGCTGCAATCCCATGCCCTTGGATTGCACCCAGACAAGGCCGAAATTGCCGCGCGCGGCCCGCAGCGAACCGTCGGATCCGTCGAGGATTACCGTGTCGACACCGGCTCTTACCAAACCATAAGCGACCGCTGCACCGAAACTGCCGCCACCGACGACAATTACATCCGCGCTATGCATTGGCTACTTCCATTGGAAATTAGAATCGGGTACATGTCTTTGCGCCGATCATGCGTTGAAACATGCTTAGGCGCAACTGATCCTAAATTCCGAAAACGAAGTTGGGGTCTCCTACGGCGTGTTTCGGAGGTGTGGATTCTCCAGACGCCGCAGCAATGCCGACACGTCCTCTGTCTCCGCCACAGTATCGAAATGCGCCTCGACGTTCAGCGCCTCGGCCAGACGCGCCCGATACTCCTTGCGCGGTATCTCCCGCGCGCCGAATTGGCTCAGATGGTCGGTCGTGAACTGCGCATCCAGCAGCTTGAAGCCGCTAGTCTGCAACCGTGCAACCAGATGAACCAAGGCAACCTTGCTGGTATCCCTTTCACGGCTGAACATGCTCTCGCCGAAGAAGGCGCCACCGAGCGAAACGCCGTAGAGTCCGCCGACGATTTCGCCTTCATGCCAACATTCGACGCTGTGCGCGTGCCGCATGTGGTACAGCGACGTGTACAAGGTGACGATCCGGTCGTTGATCCAGGTCCGTGGGCGGACTTCCGTCGCTTCCGCGCAGCCCTCGATGACCTCGTCGAAGGCGTGGTCGAACGTGACATGGTACCGGCCGCTGCGGATGGTGCGCTGCAATCGGCGCGGAACATGGAAATCGTCGAGCGGAATGACGCCACGCATCCGCGGGTCGACCCAGAACAGTTCCGGGTCGTCACGGTCTTCGGCCATTGGAAACACGCCGATCGCGTAAGCGCGCAACAGCATGTCCGGCGTCAGTTCGAGCATTTCCATAGCGGGCAGGCTCTTAGAGTCTGGCTCGTAATATGTTGCTGTTTTCATTGGCGATTGTCGAGTCGGATGGCAGGAGCGGCCCGCCGGGCGATGCCGGGCATCGGCCAAGGGCCGCGACGCACCAGCCGGTCGAGAAGCGCCAACCCTTTGGGTGGCCTTTGTTTAATCGCTGGACTGCGTCAGCGCCCGCTTGCGATGCCGCCGGCATCGCGGCGCGAACCCTTCCACCCCAGCGAATAAACAAAGTCCATGAAATCAACAGCATATTGCGAGCCAGGCTCTTTGGGCTAAAGACCCAGAAAGGTCTCCAGCCAGTGAATGTCGTAATCGCCGTCGAGGAAATCCTGCTCCAAGAGCAGCCGTTGATGCAAGGGAATCGTGGTTTCGATCCCTCCGATGACGTATTCGTCCAAGGCGCGGCGCAGGCGCATCAGGCATTCTTCGCGGCTGTCGGCGTGCACGATAAGTTTGGATACGAGGCTGTCGTAATGCGGCGGTACCGCGTATCCGGAATACAGCGCCGAATCGACCCGTACGCCAAATCCGCCCGGCGCGTGATAATCCGTCACTTTGCCCGGCGAAGGCGCAAATGTATCCGGGTTTTCGGCAACGATGCGGCATTCCATGGCGTGCCCGTCCAAAACGATTTCCGACTGCTCCCATGCGAGTGGCTCGCCGGCGGCGACTTTGATCTGTTCCCGGACGAGATCGACGCCGCTGATCATCTCGCTCACCGGATGTTCGACCTGCAGACGGGTGTTCATCTCGATGAAGTGGAAGGTGTCGTCTTCGTAAAGAAATTCAATCGTTCCGGCGCCGCGGTAGTTCAGCTTGCCGACCGCTTCGACGACACGCGCGCCGATCGCCGCGCGCGCTTCCGCGTCCAAGGCGGGTGAGGGCGCTTCCTCGATGACTTTCTGATGGCGGCGCTGGATCGAACAATCCCGTTCGCCGAAATGGACGACCTTGCCCGCGCCGTCGCCGAGAATCTGGATTTCGATATGCCGCGGCTTGCAGAGATATTTTTCGATATAGACCGCATCGTCGCCGAAGCTTGCCGCCGCCTCGTTGCGGCAGTGGGTCAACACGGAGGGCAGTTCCTGTGGCGCTTCCGCGACCTTCATGCCTCTGCCGCCGCCGCCCGAGGCCGCCTTGACGAGCACGGGATAGCCGATTTCCTGCGCGATGCGCGCCGCGTCGCCGTCGTCCGTCACCGGGCCGTCGGAGCCCGGCACGACCGACAGGCCCAGGTCGCGAACCGCTTCCTTGGCCGCGATCTTGTCGCCCATGAGGCGGATATGTTCCGGCGTCGGCCCGATGAAGACGTAGCCGTGCTCCTCGACCATTTCGGCGAAAGCGGCATTCTCCGACAGGAAACCGACGCCGGGATGAATGGCGTCGACGCCGGCTATCCTCGCGGCGGACAGGATCGCTTGGCTGTTCAGGTAGCTGTCGCGTGACGCCGGCGGCCCGATGCAGACGGTCTCGTCAGCCAGGCGAACATGCATGGCGTCGGAATCGGCTGTCGAATGGACGGCGACCGTTTGAATGCCCATCTCGCGGCAAGCACGATGAATACGCAGCGCGATCTCGCCTCGGTTCGCGATGAGGACTTTCTCGAACACGGCGCCGCCGGCTACTCGAGAATCAACAGCGTTTCGCCGAACTCGACGGGCTGGCCGTCTTCCACGAGGACGCTTTTGACGGTGCCGGCGCGCGGCGCGGGGATCGGATTCATAACCTTCATCGCCTCGACGATGCACAGCGTATCGCCCTCCGACACCTGGCTGCCCGCCTTGACGAAAGGCTCGGCGCCTGGGCTTTCGGCGAGGTAGATCGTACCGACCATCGGCGACGTAACGGCGCCCGGGTGGGCTTCGTCCGTGTCGGCATCCGGCGCTGGCGTCTGTGCCGAGGCGGCCGGCGCTGCATGAGCGGCGGCCGTTGCCACGCCGTTACGTACGACGCGGATACTGCGGTCGCCCTCCGTCACCTCGACTTCGACCAGACCGGTCTCCTCCAACAGTTTGGCGAGCTCTCGGATCTGGTCGCTGTCGATTGTGGGTTTTGCCATTTCAACCGCCGTCCAAAATGTCGTTGACTGCATCCAATGCAAGCGTGTAGCCGCGCCATCCAAAACCGCAGATCACGCCCGCCGCAACGGGCGAGATATAGGAATGATGGCGAAATGCCTCGCGCGCGAAGATATTCGACAGATGCACCTCGATTATCGGCGCATCGAGCAGCGACAGCGCGTCCAGCAACGCGACCGAAGTGTGGGTGAACGCAGCCGCATTGATGATGACGCCACGATGCGTCGTCCGGGCGTCCTGAATCCAGGTAACGAGCTCGCCTTCGATATTCGATTGCCGGAAGTCGACCGACAGGCCAAGCGCCGTTGCGTGCGCATGACAACGCGCCTCGATGTCGGCGAGCGTGTCGGAGCCGTAAATTGCCGGTTCGCGGACGCCGAGCATGTTCAGGTTCGGCCCGTTGAGGATCAATATATTGGCGTTGTCCACCAACGGCGATCTCCTTAATGCGCCGCCGATCGGGCGCGTTGCGCGTTTGGAATCGGTTATATCACCTCGCGAATGTCGCGCAAGGATGCCAGCAGGCCTATTCCCTGGTAGAATGATGCGATAGTACGCGGCTCCCGCTTGCCGGCGTCGGTGCCTAGCGGCTGCAGCGTCGATATAAGGATGACCGGTCATAAGAACATGATTGACGCATTTCGGCTGATCGTTGGCGAACACCTTGCCCGGAGTCTGCGCGGTCGGCCGCGTGGCTCCCCCAGGCTCCTTCTGTTCCGAATCGCGGAATTCCGCGGTTTCCCGAGCAACAGGAGTGAGGACAATGACAGATACGACAAAATTGACGGCCGAGATGTCCCGGGGCGATCTCTGGGATAACCCGCTCGGCACCGATGGGTTCGAATTCATCGAATACAGCACGCCCGACCCCGCGGCGCTTTCAGCGCTGTTCGAATTGCTGGGCTTCAAGGCGGTGGCGAAACATCGTTCGAAAGCCGTCACCCTTTTTCGCCAGGGCGACATCAACTTCATTTTGAACGACGAACCGGACAGTCATGCGGCGCGATTCGCCGATGTGCACGGTCCCTGCGCCTGTGCCATGGCGCTGCGCGTAAAGGATGCGGGGATGGCCTATGAGCACGCGCTGGCGCAGGGCGTGGCGGGTGTCCCGTCGCGGACGGGACCGATGGAGCTTATTATCCCGGCCATCGAAGGCATCGGCGGTGCGTTGGTCTATCTCGTCGACCGTTATGGCGATGGGGATAACTACGAGATCGATTTCGGGCCGATCGAGGGTGCCGATCCGCGTCCCGAAGGCTACGGCCTTTCGTACATCGATCACCTGACCCACAACGTGTATCGAGGCAACATGGAGGTCTGGGCCGGTTATTACGAGCGGCTGTTCAACTTCAGGGAGGTGCGGTTCTTCGATATCGAGGGAAAATTGACCGGCTTGAAGAGCAAGGCAATGACCAGCCCGTGCGGGAAAATCCGCATCCCGATCAACGAATCGACCGACAACAAGAGCCAGATCGTCGAATTTCTCGAACAGTACAGCGGCGAAGGCATTCAGCATGTGGCGCTGGGCACCGGTGACATATTCGAGACGGTGGAGGCCATGCGGTCGGGGGGCGTCGTCTTCATGGATACCCCGGACACCTATTTCGACGGGATCGATGCCCGGCTTCCCGGACATGGCGAGGATGTTTCGAGGCTGCGTGAGAATTTGATTTTGATCGATGGGGCACCGGCCGACGATCAGGGCTTGCTGTTGCAAATATTCACCGACACGGTGATCGGGCCGATCTTCTTTGAGATCATCCAGCGCAAGGGCAACGAGGGTTTCGGCGAAGGCAACTTCCAGGCCCTGTTCGATTCGATCGAAGCCGACCAAATACGCCGCGGCGTACTGAAGGAAACCAAATAGGTGTCTATACCAACGCTCGTTGGTATCAGCGCGACGTCGAAGAGGATGAGCAAATGAGTAGACGATGGATTTCGTTTCCGAGGATCGAAGGGGTGGCGTCGCGGCAGGCGCATGCCGACTTGCCGGAAGGAACTTATGAACGGGAAATGGGCCGAGAGGGATTCTTCGGGCCGGCAACCCAAATGCACCATCGGCACCCGCCAACCGGCTGGGTCGATTTCGACGGGCCGTTGCGCCCGCGGGCTTACGACCTGACCCGTCTGAACGCGGTCCATGAATCGCCTTGGGCGGCGCCCACGGTGCTTTCCAACGCCCATGTCATCATGCGCTATTGGCGCACGGCAGGGACGATGGATCATCTGGTGCGCAACGCGGACGGCGACGACTTGCTGTTCGTCCATGCCGGCGAGGGCGATCTGTTCTGCGACTACGGTCGTCTGCCGTTCCGCGAAGGCGACTACCTCGTCCTCCCGCGCGGCACCATGTGGCGCGTTGCTTGCGCGGGAGACGCTGAGTTTCTGATGATCGAAGCGGTGAACGACGCCTTTCAACTGCCCGAGAAAGGCATGGTCGGCCCGCATGCGGTATTCGACCCCGCGATGTTGAACACACCGGCTATCGACGATGCATTTCTAGCGCAACAGGATGAGGCGGAGTGGCAGGTGAAGATCAAGCGTGGCGACGCGATCTCCACGGCGACCTATCCCTTCAACCCGCTCGACGCGATCGGCTGGCACGGCGACCTGGCGCCGGTCAGCGTGAACTGGCGCGATATTCGGCCGCTGATGAGCCATCGCTACCACGTGCCGCCGTCGGCGCACTCGACGTTCGTCAGCAAACGGTTTGTCGTGTGCACCTTCGTGCCGCGGCCGTTCGAGAGCGATCCCGGCGCGCTAAAGGTGCCGTTCTTCCACAACAACGACGATTACGACGAAGTCATCTTCTTTCACCGCGGCAAGTTTTTCAGCCGCGACAATACCCATCCCGGCATGATGTCGTTCCATCCCTGCGGCTTCACGCACGGACCGCATCCGAAGGCGCTCGCCGGCGCCTTCGCGCCAAAGGCGCAAGCAACCGACGAGGTCGCGGTGATGATCGACGCGCGCGATTCGCTGACACCCGGCGATCTGCCGGAAGGCGTCGAGTTCACCGGCTATGTCGATAGCTGGAAAGGCGGGTCGTGAAGCTCGGGTCGCTGAGAAACGGTAGCCGGGACGGCGCTTTCGTCGTCGTCTCCGACGATCTGACACGGGCTGCTTCCGCCGATAGAGTTGCGCCCAGCCTGCTTGCAGCGCTGGAGGATTGGGCGTCGGCGGCGCCGGCGTTGGAAGCGCTTGCCGAGTCGCTGGCGGCGGGAGCCGCATCGGACGCGTTCGGGCTCGACGGCCGTACCTTCGAGTCGCCGCTGCCTCGGAGCTATCAGTTCCTGGACGGCAGCGTCTACCTCTACCATGCGGAACTACTGCGTCAGGCGCGCGGCGAAACCCTGCCGCCCAATTTCCTGGTCGACCCGATGATGTATCAGGGCTTGTCCGACCGGTTCCTCGGCCCGACGGACGACATACTCGCGGCGGACGAGGCGTGGGGCATCAATTTCGAGGCGGAGGTCGCGGTTGTCGTCGACGACGTCGCGATGGGTATTTCGCCGGAGAATGCGGTGGGACATATCAAATTGGTGATGCTGGTGAACGATGTCAGCCTGCGCAATCTCATCCCAGGCGAGCTCGCCAAGAGCTTCGGCTTCGTGCATGCCAAACCGCCTTCCGCCTTCTCGCCGGTTGCGGTGACGCCGGCCGCGCTGGGCGACGCCTGGGACGGCGGCAAGCTGCACGGCCAGGTGATCGACGATCACAACGGTACGCGTTTCGGTCAGCCGGACGCGGGACAGGACATGTATTTCGATTTTCCGGCCCTGATCGCGCACGCCGCCAGGACCCGTCCGCTCGCCGCCGGCACCATAGTCGGGTCCGGCACCGTCTCGAACCGTAACCCGGACGCCGGCTCCTGCTGCCTGGCGGAGCGCCGCACCATCGAAACCATCGCCGACGGGAAACCCAAGACCCCGTTCATGGCTTACGGCGACCGGGTGCGAATCGAAATGCTGGACTCGGAGGGTAATTCGATCTTCGGTGCGATCGATCAGGTCGTTCGCCAGACATCCTGAAGCGCGCTTGGACGGTACTTAGTGATCCGAACCGTGCAGGATCTCTTCCTTCAATCCGGTTTCGTACTCGATGCCGGCCGGCGTTAGCGTGATGGCGATGGGAAAAGTGCCGTAGGCGAGCGCCTTGCGGTTTAGGGCGCGCCACACCGCTTCGTTGCGGAGGCCCGTCGCGTCGCGGCCGAGCACGATATAGCGGCCCAGATGGAAGTGGTTGCCGTGCGGCGGTGGGAAACCGGTGATCGTGACTTCGCCGGTCTCTCCATTCGGCGTCGCCATGTCCGGCAGTTGTGCGAGCTCCTGCAGCAGGGTCAAAGTCTTGAGTTGCAGCTTGTTGAGTTTTCGTGGATTTCTTTTCGGCGGCATCGGTTCCCTCCTATAGTCACCATCGACGCTCGTGTCGGTCCGGTCAAGGTTTCGCGGCCGCCGGCAGGGCTAGTTTTTTGTCCGCCTGCCGAGCATCGTGAGCTGATGTCGGGGCTGGCCATTCCGTTCTCGATGTGGCAGTGTGCCGGTCATGGCGACGCTGCCGGCCCAGGATTTGTCCGTTGATTTGCGCGCGGTCACGGT
>JAKZTB010000257.1:0-8272 GCA_047517345.1 Alphaproteobacteria bacterium | reverse complement strand
AGCGGGCATGGAAGGCCCTGATCAGCGCAACCGACACACCGGCCAACGACAACATCAGTCCACGTGCAGCAGCCATGGCAATCGCTGCCTAAACTCAACGAACCAAGCCGCAGACATCACTGCCATGCGAGACTCGCACCCCCGCCATAGGCGCCGAGTGTTGTATGGACCTGACAGACTGTCAATAATTCCCGCGTCTGATCGCGCGCCGATGTGGACAGACCCCCACTGGCGCTGTCACGTCGCGCGCGGTCGATAAATTGGCTGCGTGCCTTGCGATCCAACGTGGCCATTGGCGGCAGCGTGTCGCTCAACCGCAAAATCCAGCGGGCGGCGCCAATCCGGTTCGGGTCGCTTTCGACGATGCGCGTGCCGAGTTCACGCAGAGGCCCGGTCGCCAAGGCGATTTCGCTCTCGCTCAGCGGTGTCATATCGCCGGCAACGGCGCGCGGTAAAAGGGTGACATTTTTACCAACATCGACGGTAACCGCGACCAAGCCGAGCTCTTCGAGGCGCGATTTGGGTATGGCGACGCTCACCGCGACCTGGCGGCGCAGCGCGGCAATGCGGAGTTCGTTCGCTGCGTCCAACAGAACCCGGCTGCCATCCTTTCTAATACCGACGAGTTGCACCTGCCCGGCATCGAAAAATTTATAGGTCGTCCCAGAGGACGGCACCGACCGTTCTTTTTGCAAGCAATAGGCGCTGAGCGATGCGATGCAGCTATCGTCATGGCACTGCAACGTGACTTCGCCACCGCTATTGACCAAGGCCAACGCCTGTGGCGCGGCGCTCGCGGCACTGATCGACACCCCTACGAAGAGGAGTCCAATCAGAAAACCTGCTAGGGCGGGTGAATTTTTCATAGGCCGAGGTCCCTTCACTGTCAAAGGGCCGCTTCGGCAAGCACGGCCGCGCCTCGAAGGCGACCCGTGTCCAGGAAACTACCTTCGCATGATGTATCCATATTGGTCAATGCCGGGAAACGGGCGGAATAGCACGGCATTTGCCAGCGCAATTGCTGTGGTCGAAATTGTCAGATTTCGCAATCAAGCCGCAAGTCTCGGCCTGGGTCCAATTTTCAGTCGTCGTCTGAGCCGCGGCAGCGAATATCCGTGTAAGGCGTCCCATCACGTTTGGTGTAGATGGCCGGTTTGCCGTTCGCGTGGGCGACCATGTCGATATCGTTGTAATGCCCGACATCCTCGGCCGAGCGGGTGCCGATTTCGAGGATCAGCACGTCGCTGTCCGAGTTGTTCTGCAGATTATGGCCGTTCGTATCGCCGGCCTTGAACCCCGCCCCGTCTCCAGCACCCAGAGTTTCTTTGCCCTCGTCGGTGACAAGCACCACCTCGCCGGAGAGCACGTAAATGAACTCGTCCGTCTTGGTGTGCCAATGCCGCTGACCGGACCAGACGCCCGGTGGCAGCTTCAAGAGGTTGACGCCGAATTGCGTCAACCCGGCAACATCGCCCAGTTTGGTCCGCTCGCGCGCCCGGCTGGATTTGTCGAACGGCGACGGATACAGCGTCCCGACAACGGGTGGTAGCGCCGATACGTCGATGCGTTTGCCCATGGAATCCCTCCTCGTCATTGAAAATTTAGGAACGCCATTTTCGAACATTTGAAAATCGATAAATCATCAAGCTCGCTTGAGAATTTCTCAGAAATCAGTTTTCCGCAAGCTCGATCCACATACGATCATCCAAACGTGCCGCTCCGTGCATCCAGCTTGTTGTATAAGAAGGGTGCCGGTCGCCGTACGCTCATTTCAATCAGCAGGACACGCTCATGGAGCCGCAAAACCTACTCGTTATCATGTCGGACGAACACAACCCAAAAATGCTTGGCGCCGCGGGGCATCCGCTGGCGAAAACGCCCAATCTGGACGGTTTGGCGGCGCGCGGGACCCGGTTCGACCGGGCCTATACCAATTGCCCGATCTGCGTTCCGGCACGCGCAAGCTTCGCGACCGGCCGCTATGTCCACGACACCGAATACTGGGACAATTCGATCGCCTATGACGGGCGCGTCGCGGGCTGGGGGCATCGTCTGCAGGTTGCGGGGATCCGCGTCGAATCCATCGACAAGTTGCATTACCGAGCGGAAAGCGATCCGACCGGGTTCGACAAGCAGCATATCCCGATGCACATCAAAGACGGCGTCGGGATGCTGCATCTGTCGATCCGCAGGCAATTTCCGGACTTTACGCCGCTGCCTCGAAAAAAGGGCAGTGGCGCGGCGGGGATCGTCCTCAACGCCGGGCGCGGCGAAAGCGAATACACCCGCTACGACCGGCGCGTCGCCGACCTGGCGAGCGACTGGGTTCGCGACGCCGCGAGGCGCGACGAGTCCTGGGTGCTTTTCGTCAGTTTCGTCACACCACACTATCCGCTGATCGCGCCCGACGAATTTTTCGATCTCTATCCGGTCGACGATATGCCGATGCAAAAACTCGATCATCATTCCGATTACACGCATCATCCTTGGCACGGCGGTTATGCGCGGGGAAACGCGCGCGGCGACGCCAGCGACGCGCAGCACCGGACAGCCTTCGCCGCCTATCTCGGACTGTGCAGCTTCATGGATGCCATGGCCGGTAAGGTTCTCGCGGCGCTGGAGGAAAGCGGCGCGGCGGCGAAGACACGCGTACTCTATACCTCCGACCATGGCGACAACGCCGGCGCGCGCGGGCTGTGGGGGAAATCGAACCATTACGAAGAGGCTTGCGGCGTGCCGATGATCGCAGCCGGCGCGGACGTGCCCCAAGGCAAGACCTGCGGGACACCGGCGACCCTTGTCGATTTCTACCCTTCGATCGCCGAAGCCGCAGGCGCAGCGTACGTGCCGGGCGAACGGTTTCCAGGCCAATCACTGTTCGATCTTGCCAGGGCGCCGGACGATCCCGACCGGGCCGCTTTCAGCGAATATCACGCGGCGGGATCGCCTTCGGGCTCCTTCATGATCCGCAAAGGGCGGTACAAGTACATCCACTATGTCGGCTTCGAGCCGGAACTCTTCGACTTGGAAGCCGATCCGGAAGAGGAAAAGGATCTTGCGAGCGACGACCGGTTCTCCGGAATTGTCCAGGAGTACGATTCACTTCTACGCGGGATGCTCGACCCCGAAGACGTCGACCGCCGCGCGAACGCCGCGCAGAAGGCGCTGATCGAACGGAATGGCGGCCCGGAAGACGTGATGAACAATCTGGTGACGACGAAACACTACACGCCGGTACCGGACGATATCGACGCGGAATTGCGCAAAGAGTAGGGTCACCCGCCCGGTTCGCCCGAATGTAGCTGCCACGTCAAGTTGACCGGTTTATGTAGCGCATGAATTGACCGCTGTTTTTGCAGTTGCCCTGTGCCGCTTAAAAGGGGTCAGAGCCCTTTAAATACAATCGGCTTAGCGAATGTGGCGGGATCGCGGTTGGCCGGGGCCTGCAATTGCGCGTGCCAATTCGTGCGGTTTCCGCCGATGCCATGCAGGAACAGCACCATATCCCCGTCACCCCGATGGTCGTAGGCGATGCGGGGCGTGCCGGGAACGAAGTGGGTCTGTTCGTCGATGCGCAATTAAGCTGCCCGTCAAAACCGGGTTGGCTCAACCCGCCCCTTTCCGCGTTCGGCACCTCTCCCATGGAAATTGTCCCCCTTTCCGAGGTGTCCGTCAAAACCGGGTCGGCTCAACCTGAACCCTTTTCTGATTTCAAGCGGCTCCGTTGGCGTAAAGCGTTCTGTGCCGCTGTTAGCGGGCGGAGACAGGGGTTTCAGAAATGAGCCGGCGGTACGCTTCAAAAGCCGGTTTGCGGCGCCAGGCTTGTGGTTCGATCAAACCTTCTTGCCGATGCACCGGACGCACGAAAAAGCTGTCGGCGAGCGCTGCCCAGAAGACGCGGTCAACGCCGTGCCGCCGGGCGAGGATTAATCGCTGGCGCAAATCACGCGCCTGCGCCGCCTCGGTAAAGGTCGCGACGCGAGGATCGGGACCGGCGATCTCGGTCGCGGCGAGCGGACCTCGCCAGCGCGCCCGCACCCAGGCGATCTTTGCCGGTATGTCGGCCAGCCGATGGCGAAGATGCACCGCGGCGATGTCGAACTTACCGTGTCGCAGTAACCGGTCGTTCCATTCTTCGATGGCGCCGTGACCGGATTGGATGGCTTCCATGGCGGCCGACGAGATGCCGCCCGCCGCGACTGGAATATCAGGATCAACGCTCTTTGCGGCATCATGGGCGAGAGCCAACATGGCCAGATACTGCTCTGCCGTGCCGTGCCAGAAGCGGACCGCCTTGTCCGGTGGGTGTATGTCAAAGGGCAGAACCTCGTTGCCGAACTGGAAAACCAACCATTTCCCTGGCGTTCGTCCGCTCCGCCGCACCGCGTTCCGAAACGCCACAACGGCGTTTCGGACGAGCGCTTGGAATTTCTCGACATTCGCTGGTGGAAAGCCGCTGCGCTTTGCGGCGCGATAACCGACTGTACCGCGCTCGATGATATTGCTGGGGTCGCGGTGATAGAACGTCACCCAAAGACCGATGCCGTGCGCCAGAAGTTGCGGCAAGATGCGCGTCACGAAATGTTGCTGGCGGCGCTGTCGGTAGGGTTCACCAAGCCGAAATTGCTGGCGGACCCAGCCGACGCCTAACGCTTCCAATTCAGTCAAAGAGCGCGGATCGTTCGGCACGCCGAAGACACCGAAAGCATCATGGCGTGACGCATCGGCAGCCTGCGCACTGCCGGCCCAAAGAACGCAGAACAGCGCAGTTATGTGCGGGCCAAGACGTATCAAGACGGCTTCCTTGCCGGCGTATCGGCGATCCAAATAGCAGCGGCAATCCGGTCGTCCATCTCAAGGATCACCGAATGCGTTGATGCGCCCAATTCCAGGGCGGTGAAAAACGTGACGAACAGCGCGCATGCGGTTCCGAATAGAGCGGGGTTCGGCAATCGCCGTCCCATGCCGAACCAGGCGAATTTCGACCGCTGGGGATGCACCAATTGTTGGGCTTGCCGAATTGCCGCCTCGGAGGGTCCTTCGGTCTCTGCCATACTGTCTGTTTCCAGAAGCATGGCTCGCGCCAGCGGATCCGCCGCGAGCCATGCTTCAACTTGCGCGGCCTCTGTTTCGTCGAGACGTCCTTCCAGATAGGCGGCCATCAGTTCCGGTGGCTCGGTTTCCGGGACGGGCGACGTGTGGCGTAGCTTCGCCCACAACCGAGCGTCAGGGGTATTTTGATCGGACATGATGGCCACCTAACTTTGTTAACGATCTCACATACATCTTAACGGTTACGTCGTGCACCCTGTGCCCGCGCACGCTTGTTGCCGCGGACGGTGCGGGCCTTATCGAACTTATTGCCTCGCACGGTCTGGGCCCGCCCGCGCTTGTTCGATTTTACGGTTTGCGCGCGCGTGCGCTTGTTCTGCTTCGCGCCCTGGAGCCGCGCGCGATCCTGTTCACGCCGCGCCGCGGCGGCGGCGGGGTCTTGCGCCGCCCGAGCGCGATAGGCGTCACGAAGGCGGTCGCGCTTTTCGCTCCCGCGCGCAAGGCCGTTATCTCGGCGCTGACGGAATTCCTCGCGCTCCACGTCGCGCCGGTCCCGTCGTGCGTCCAACTGCCGGTCGCGTTCCTGGCGCAATGTATCGCGTGGTCCATCCTGGGCGTAACCAACAGGAGGCGCGATAACGGTTAGGGCCATCGAGGCCAATCCGGCGATCATCAGTTTCCTGGCTAGCATTTCAAACTCCAATCTCATGAGAGGTTACGAGCCGGGTTGTCCGGCACGGCTTGTCGTCATGAGGAAGCGTCCCTGAAAGATCGGCCGCTCGCGGATTAGGTCCGCGAAGGCTTGCTGCTGCTTTGGATCGAGGTCCGCCATAAAAGCGCGGAGTTCTTCCGCGACACTCAGTGTGAAAGTCACTTGCCGCGCCGCGATGGCTTGGGTCATGGTGCGGAGCCGGTTGCCGTCGGGTTTGTCTTTCAGCAATTCCGCCCAAAACATTTCGATGTCCGGACGGTTGGTGCGCTCCAATTCTCGGTGCACAATCGCCGCGTTGCCACGATGACGGTTGAGCGAATCCACCTGTTGCGAGCCCAGACCGAGCCGCTCGACGAGCATCTGCAAAGCGCCAGACGGTGTCGCGGTCGCGTCGCGTTGCAGCGAAGCGCCCACATACCCGCCGACGAAGCCGAAATTCGCCACTAGCGACACGATTACGAAGATCCATAACCAGCGTATCCTCACGGTTGCCTCCTCATCGACGAAGCCGCGGGCCGTAAGACCGGAGACCTCGTCTGTTGGGTGTTACACGGCGTCATGGCGTTTCATCCCCATCATTTACCGGATTATTTTTACCAAAAAATTCTCTCAGCCTTGTCAATGCCTTGTGGCGCGTGCTTCGCACCGTTTGCGCCTCGATTCCGAGGCGGGCGGCAATTTCGGGAACATCGAGGTCGTCCTCGTAGGTCAGCGCCATCACCAGGCGCTGGCGCGGCGTCAGCAAATCCTCCGGGATAACCAGCCGTTCGGGCGGCGGTCCGGCTTTCTCGTCGGGAATCCTCGCCGCGGCATCCGTGGTTTTGGTGACGAGTTGCCGGCGGCGCAGCGCGTTGAGGGCCGTACTCCTGGCAACGACCGTCAGCCAGGTCGTCAGCGCCGAGCGCGTCGGATCATATTGGCGTAACAGATGGTATTCGTTTACGGCAAGCCGCACGAACACATCTTGGAAGATATCGTCGGCGTCGTTCAGCGGGCGCCCGGCGGCGGAAAAGGAACGCTGGATGGCGGCATAGATCACCTTGGCATGGCGCGCGACGAACGCGTCCCAGGCCGATTTGTCGCCGCCAATCAGGGCGGAAAGACGTAGATCGTGCCAAGCGTCGTCGCTCACGCTGAACTCCGATCCGGCGATCGATTATTGTTGTGCACAATATTGGTAATACACGCGGAACATCGCGATCATCCCCATGGCAAGCATACCAGACATCCTTAGAGCAGATCGGGGTTGATTGGAATCGTCTCAGGCGATCCAACAACCGCGTGAACCTGCTCTAAACCATTAGAATAGAGCGGATTCACAAAATCGATCGAAGCCATGAAATGGGTTAGCTCACTCTGAGCCCTTTACTTATTTTTATATGATTAGAAGCTTTCCAAAACCGGTCACTTCGCGCGCTATATAATCCGGTCAATTCACACGATAGCCACCCGCCCGGCTCGCCCGTATTGCACCGGGGACAGGCTCGCACCATACTGACGGCGGAGGTGGCAGCCATGACCGACAGGCGGCGACATCACGATATGGGTGGGCTGGACGATGGCCCCGTGGAGATCAAGGAACATGCGTCCGAGCCGTGGGAGAAGCGGGTCGATGCCATTCGCTCGCTATTGTCCGACGACAAACGAAACATGCTGACGGTCGACGAGCTGCGCCGCGCGATCGAGGATCTCGGCGCGGAAGCGTACGACCGCTACAATTATTATGAGCGCTGGATTTCGGCGATGACCAATATCCTACTCGAAAAAAAGATATTGGGGGTCGACGAGTTGGGCCGAAAAATGGCGGACGTGGAAGCACGCCAAGGAAACAAACCGATATGACCACGCGCTACCAGGTCGGCGATTCGGTGCGGGTCCGCCAAGCGTTTCCACCAGGCCACTGCCGCACGCCGAATTATTGCCGCGGCAAATCCGGCATTGTGGTCCGTTATTGCGGCGAATTCCGGAACCCCGAAGAATTGGCTTACGGCACTTACGATGGGGCCGAAGTGCCGTTGTACAGAGTCCAGTTCAAGCAGACCGACATGTGGCCGGATTATTCGGGCGCGGCGCAAGACAAAGTCGAAATCGAAATCTACGAGCACTGGCTCGTATCGGAAAGTTCGTGAGGACACCATGAGCGATCATCATCACGACCATGGCATGTATGACTCAGACCCGTTGCACCATCATCCGCCGCAGCCGGATCTGGAAGATACGCCGCTCACGCACCATCAAATTATGCAGATGGCCGTCGCCGAGCTATTGATCGAGAAGAACATCATTTCTTCCGACGAACTGCGCGCGCAGATCGATTTCATGGATTCGATCACACCAGCGCGCGGCGCGCAGCTTGTCGCCCGCGCCTGGACGGACAACGGTTTCAAGGACCGTTTGGTCGCGAATTCGAAGGCGGCGGCGAGCGAACTCGGCATGGATGTCGGTCCGATCCCCATCCTGGTGATGGAGAACACGCCACAGGTCCATAACCTGATCGTCTGCACGCTG
>JAKZTB010000256.1:0-25283 GCA_047517345.1 Alphaproteobacteria bacterium | reverse complement strand
CGCGGGCGACACCTCTGCTCCAACCTATGCCGAGCTTTACTCGGGAGAGTGGCGGCACCCTACATGTAGCGGTCATGGGCGTTAACCGGATAGGCAAGGGCTAACGCTGATCGGTTACTGGTCATGGGTTTATTGGATTAGTGGCTTTATCGAGTTTGTGGCGATTTTCATCACATTGAAGAAATATGGCGCTCAGCTAAAGAAAGCAGGTTATTGGACTGGCTGAATTCGGTTCACAGTAACAGTTTACGAAATCCCCAACGACTCCGCGCCTATCGCGATCAGACGCTCGGTTTGGTCGGGAAGGGCGTGAGTTGCAGTTCGTGCGTCCAGCACGACCGGTCTTGGGTGTGCAGGTAGTAGAACGCCTCGGCGATCTTGACCGGATTGATCACGATGTCGGCGTTCTCCTGCGCCTTGGGCAGCGCCCGCGTGCCGGGCGAGTCGATTAGGCCGTCGATCACCACATTGGCGACGTGGATGCCGTGCTCGGAATACTCCTCGGTCAGGACCTGCGCCAGGGTGCGCATCATGACGCGAGGGTAATAGAGCGACTCGCCGGTGTTGCGCTTGCGGCCGCGCAGCGACTTCGCATTGTTGGAAAAGAAGAACGAGCCTTCGCCCTTCCGGCGCATCGCCGGCAACACTTCCTTGGCGACGAGGAAGGGGCCGCGGCTGGCGATGTGCTGCGCGGTGTCGAACATTTCCACCTCGATATGCTCCAGAAGTTCCTTCTCCGGCGGCAGGTCGCGGCCTTCCAGGTAGCCCGCATTGTAGAGCAGGGCGTCCGGATCGCCCGCTTCGCGCCGGATCAAGTCGAACGCCGCGGCGATGGAGTCCTGCGAGACGAGGTCCAGCTCGACGATCATGCAGTCGTTGCCCTGTTCCTCGATCGCCGCCGCCAGGGCCGCCGCGTTGGACGCGGTGCGGGTCGTCAGCACGGTGAAGAACCCCTCCTGCGCGAACTTCTGCGCGATGGCGCCGCCGACGCCCCAGCGCACGTCGACCGGCAGATGGCTGTCGTCGATCGCCCCGCCGTGCGCCAGCTTGGTATTGCGCCCGTCCGACTGCCATTTCGAGGTCGCGCCGATCACCACGGCGACGGGTTTGCCTGATTTGTTGGTTCCAGCCATTGGAAACTCCCTTTTATCTCTCCCAACCCCACCAATCGCAGATCGCCTGACCCATGACGAGGCGCTTGTCCGCGTTGCTGAGCCAGTCCAACTCCTCGGTGAACATCGTCACGCACTGGCCCCAGGAACACGGCATCTTCGAGATGTCGGTACCCCAGAACATACGGTTCGGGCCGAACGCGTCGTAAATCTGCCGTAAGTACCCCTGCATGATTGAGAAGGGATAGGCCTCTGTGGAATAGCCCGGCGCACCGGTCGCCTTGACCGCGATGTTGGGGTGTTTCGCCAGCGCCAGCAGTTCCGGCATGTGGACCATCGCTTCGTGGTCCTTCAAGGTCGTCGTGCCGCCGCGCCCGCCGAGATGATCGATGGTGATCCGCAGGCCCGAACGGCGTTCGGCGATACCGCCGAATTCGGCCAGCGAGTCCGTCGCCAGCGCCGCGATCGGCACGCCGGCCTCTTCGGCGTCGGCCCACAGCCAGTCGAGGGTGCCGTCCGCCACCCATTGCCGCATCGGATCGGTCAGGAACGTGTAGCGCAGGCCGAGCATGCCCGGCCGGTCGCGCCAGTCCGCGATCCGTTCGCGCGCGTCCGGTTGATCGAGCGGCACCGCGCCCATGACCGCAAACCGGCCCGGATAGTCGGCAACCGCCTTGAACGCCATATCGACGGAACCTGGATCCCAGCTCGGCGGGTGAATGACGGCGGCATCGACACCGGCCTCATCCATCAGCGCGATGGCCTCTTCGGGCGTAAACGCGGTGACCTGCCAATGCGACGGGTTACTGGGCAGGCCGGTGCCCCAAAGGTGAATTTGGGCGTCGACGATCTGCATCTCGGTTTGGTCCTTCGCTTCGACCGGCGGCGAGAAGGCGTGCAGGGCCGATCTCATAAGACAAAGGGGCGCGCCGAATGCCGCGCCCCTTTAATTAGGTAACGTAACGAAAGGCGTTACATCACTTGCACGTAAAGGTCATCTTCTTCTTGCCGTTCAGATAGGCGGTGAATGATTTCTTATCGACTTTCGCCAGTTTGTACATCAGGGCCTTCCCGACGACGCCGAATTGCAGCGAAAGGGTGTCGCCTGAGACACTCCATTTGCCTTGCAAGGTGGTCTTGCCGAGAACGCGGTCTGCATTGCCGGAGGTCGCGGTCATATCCTTGTAGTAATAGTCGGTACCCTTGTCCCGCCCCTTCTTACCGGCCTTCCAAGAACAGACTTTGCTGCCCTTCTTGAACATCGCGGCGACTTCCTCGGCATTCATGGTTTTGACTTCTGCCGCTTGCGTTGCGAAGCTTCCTGCAGCGAGCACGAAGGCCGCCGCAGCGATGGTTGTGAGAAAAGTTTTCATTGGTCGCTCCCTGTCGTTTCGTTCCCTGCGCGCCTGAAAAATCGTTGGTGCCGTAGTTTGCAAACTTTAGACCGTGCGGTCCACCGGGCGAACCCGTCGCTTACCGCAACCCCTAAAAAGCCGGCCTAACCCCTAAATCTCTCCGATCCTAGTGTCCTGATCGTGAAATTCAAATGATTGAATTTCTCGTGAATTAGCACACTAACTATTTAAATCTAATGTGATTCAGATCCAGAATCTCGCCGCATTCAATGCGGCGAACTTCAGAATCACCACACTAGGTGCCTCTCTGGTCGATGCAGCTCATAAGCAGCATTACTCGGACAAGCTCCTAAAGACGAAATCTGCTGATTCCCGGGAAGGGTGCGCATGCTGGTGCTTGATTATTCCTCGCGGCATGCGCACATTCGCCGCGCCCAACCATACAGAAACACGGCATTGAAATAATGGCAGCGCTACAGCCCGTGCGAGGTACGCACGACCTCTTGCCCGATGAAATGCGCGCGCACCGCCGTGTGGCCGAGTCCGCCCGTGATACCGCAGGGCGCTATGGTTTCGACGAAATGGCGACGCCGATTTTCGAATTCAGCCAGGTATTCAAGCGAACCTTGGGCGATACGTCGGATGTCGTTACGAAAGAGATGTACAGCTTCGTCGACAAGGGCGGCGACGAGATCACGCTCCGCCCGGAAAACACGGCCGGCGTTGCCCGCGGCTTCATCTCTGGAGGGTTGGCGCAGAACGTTCCTGTGAAATTCTTTTATAGCGGGCCGATGTTCCGGTACGAACGGCCACAGAAAGGCCGCCTTCGCCAGTTTCACCAGATCGGCGTCGAGTTGATCGGAGTCGCGCAGGCACAGGCGGACCTTGAAGTGATCGCTTGCGGCGCTCGCGTCCTCGACGAACTCGGTGTCCTCGACGCCACGACGCTTGAACTTAACACGCTCGGGGATAACGAGAGCCGGGGCCGGTACCGCGACGCGCTTGTTTCCTACTTCTCGGATTATGCGGATGCTCTTTCATCCGACAGCCGGGAGCGGTTGGCGCGAAACCCGCTTCGCATTCTCGACTCCAAGAACGAGCGCGATCGCGAAATCGTCGCCGATGCGCCTGTCTTCGAAGATTTTCTGAATGCGGACAGCCAAGCGTTTATCGCGGCCGTGCGCGACGGATTGGACGCATTGGAGATCGGTTACACGTTGAATCCCCGTCTGGTGCGCGGACTGGACTATTACTGCCACACCGCATTCGAGTTTACGACGCAGTCGCTGGGTGCGCAGGGCGCCGTCATCGCCGGCGGGCGTTACGACGGGCTGATCGGCATGATGGGGGGGCGCGAAACCCCGGGTGTCGGCTGGGCCGGCGGCATCGAAAGGCTGGCAATGCTGTGCGGGGATCCGCCGCCAAGTGCTCGGCCGGTCGTCGTGGTCCCTTTGGGGGATGCCGCTCGAGACACCGGTTTTAAGCTGACCGAACGGCTGCGGCGCGATGGATACCGGGTCGATATCGGATATAGCGGCAATTTGAGTCGCCGGATGAAGCGTGCGAACAGGCTGAACGCCGCCGCCACGGTAATCCTAGGCGATGAGGAGTTGTCGCGCGACGCCGCGACGGTGCGGCATATGGATACGGGCGAGCAGGAAGAGGTGTCGCTGGCCTCCCTCCCGGATTTCCTCGCCCCCTATCGGTAGCCGCCGGTGACGGCAGGCGCGCCTTTGCGACCCTTCGTCGTTGGTGCGAACCATCGCTCCAGCACGGTCATCCTGCGCGACCGACTCTTTCTCGACGAGGCGAAAGCGTCCCTGTTCCTGGCGCAACTGGCGGAAAGGGGCATTGCGCAGGCAATCGTCCTGTCGACGTGCGACAGGGTGGAAATACAGTCCGTTGCGCCCGACCCCAATCACGCCGCGCAAACCATCCGCGAAATGCTCGTCGTCGCTTCCGGGCAACCCGGAGACGACACCTCGGAACAGATATACGACCTTTCCGACGACGCCGCGGTCCGGCACATCTTCGCCGTCGCGGCATCGCTCGACAGCCAAACGGTCGGCGAACCCCAAGTTCTGGGACAGGTGAAGGACGGACACCGGTTTGCGAAGGCGCGGGGCATGGTCGGCGTCGAGTTGGAAACGCTATTGCAGGCCGCCTTCGGCGTTGCGAAACGAGTCAGGACGGAAACCGAAATAGGCCACCATCCCGTGTCGATCGCGTCGGCCGCGGGACGAATCGCGCGCGACGTGCAGGGCGATCTGTCGTCCGCCGGGGTGCTGATCGTCGGTCTTGCCGATATGGGCGACATCATCGTGGATCAATTGCGTGCCGCCGGCGCCGTGCGGATTACGATGAGTGGTCCGTCCCGGCGTACCGAAGCGGCGGCCAGGCGTGCTGGATATAATTTTGTGCCCTTCGATGCGTTCGAAGCGGCGTTGCAAGATGCCGAGATCATCGTCGCCGCCGCCGGTACCGGCCGGCATCTGATTGATCCCGATGCGATGGAACAGGCGCTCGTCGAACGCCGGCGCCGGCCGGTCTTGCTGATCGATGCCGGCGTGCCGGGCGACATCGATCCGAGAGTCGGAGATCTGGAAGGTGCGTTCCTGTTCACACTGGACGATCTGGAACGCGTCGCGATGGAAGGCCGTTCGACCCGCAATGTCGCGGCGGACGCTGCGTGGGAAATCATCGACCGGGAAGTCGCCGCGTGGCGGCGGAACCGGGCCGGACAGATTGCCGTACCGGCGATCGTCGCGCTTCGTGAACATTTCGAGGCGACGCGCAATGCCTTGCTCGAGGCGGAGCCCGACGCGGATGCGGCGGACGCGACACGCAAGTTGATCAACCGGTTATTGCACGAACCCAGCCGCGCGATGCGGGAAATTGCGGAGACAGACTCCGGCAACCGGGCTAATTTCGTCGCTGCGGCCGAACAGCTGGTACGCCGGCTGTTCGATCTCGGCGCGAAGGAAGACAGGAAGAAAAAATGAGCATGGAGGAAAAATTCGACAGTTTGATCGCCCGCCAAGAGGAACTGGCGGCGCTGATGTCGACCGGCGACCTCCAACCGTCGGAGTTTACGTCGCTGTCGAAGGAATACGCCGAGTTGTCGCCGGTCGTTGAAAAGGTCAAAGAGCTAAGGGATGCGCTGTCCGAACTCGAGGACCTGGCGGAACTCGCTGTCGACGGCGATGCGGAAATGAAAGAGCTGGCGGAAATCGAGTCGCGGGCGCTGAAAGCACGCTTGCCGGATATCGAAAAGGAACTCCGCGTTATGCTGCTGCCGAAAGACGCGGCGGATGCCAAGAACGCGATCCTGGAAGTCCGTGCGGGTACCGGCGGCGACGAAGCGTCGCTTTTCGCCGCTGAGCTGTTTCGCATGTATCAGCGCTACGCCGACATTCGCGGTTGGAAGTTCGAGCTGATGAGTATCAGCGATACCGAGTTGGGCGGCTACAAAGAGGCTACGGCCTTGATTTCCGGCCGCGGCGTGTTCGCCCGTATGAAGTTCGAGTCCGGCGTCCACCGCGTGCAACGCGTGCCGACGACGGAGTCCGGTGGCCGCGTGCATACATCGGCGGCCACTGTTGCGGTGCTCCCCGAAGCGGAAGAAGTCGACGTTCAAGTCGAAGACAAAGACCTTCGGGTCGATATTTTTCGCGCCAGCGGCCCCGGCGGCCAATCCGTGAACACGACGGACAGCGCGGTGCGCATCACGCATATCCCGACCGGTATCGTCGTGTCCCAGCAGGACGAGAAGTCGCAGCACAAGAACCGCGCCAAGGCGATGAAAATTCTGCTTGCGCGGATCTACGATCGCGAACGAGAACAGCTCAACGCCGCGCGTGCCGCGGACCGGCGCAGCCAGGTCGGCAGCGGCGACCGCTCGGAGCGCATTCGGACTTACAATTTTCCGCAAGGTCGCGTGACCGACCACCGTATAAATTTAACGCTGCATAAGATCGACAAAATCGTGAACGGCGAGGCCCTGGACGAGGTCATCGGTCCGTTGATCGCGGACGATCAGGCGGCCCGTTTGGCCAGCCTTGAATGAATGACGTTCGTACATGCCTGAAACGAGGCGCCGATAGGCTGGCGGCGGCGGGCATCGACAATCCTTGGCGCGAAGCACGCCTACTGTTGGCCCAGGCCACGGGTCTCGGGGAGACCATTCTGATTGGTTATCCCGAGCGCCGGATCGGTGACTGTGACGCATTTACCGGATTGGTGGACCGCCGTGCGGCGCGGGAACCGATGTCCCATTTGCTCGGCCGCCACGAATTCTGGAGCCTGCAATTCGAGGTTACCGCCGATACCCTCGACCCGCGGCCCGACAGCGAGACGATCATCGAAGCGGCCGTCGACAGTATGCCTCGTGACGAAGACGCATTTCGTATCCTCGACCTGGGGACGGGGACCGGATGCCTTTTGGCGGCACTGCTGACCGTTTTCCCGGCGGCATGGGGCGTCGGCGTGGATCGTAGTCCTGCGACGGCCAGCGTGGCTGTCCGCAATTTCGACCGCCTTGGAATGCCGGATCGCGCGCGTGTCATTGTGGCCGATTGGGGCGCGGCCCTGGACGGCGCATTCGATCTGATCGTCGCCAACCCGCCCTATATTCCGACCGAGGAAATCAACTCCCTTCAGCCTGAGGTGGCGAAGTACGATCCAATTTTGGCACTTGACGGCGGAATGGACGGTCTCGATGCATTTCGCCGACTGATGTCCGGCCTACCAAAACTTCTTGCCGAAAACGGCGTGGCGATCGTCGAATTCGGCGACGGGCAGAGCGCTTCGGTGGGCCGGCTCGCCGAGTCAGCCGGCCTGCGCATTCGTGATGTCCGGGCGGACCTCGCGGGCCGTCCGCGTTGCCTCGTTTGCGGATAAATCCCGTCTGAAAGTGGCAAAAACGATCCGCTTCATCGTGCCGTAATTTCTTGAGCGCACGTGGGGGCGCATAGCCCTCGGAAACGCATGATTGCAGCGCCTTTCGGACAAGGCGACGAATCGTGTAAAATTTTGCGGCGAAGTGTTGCGCGGACTTCTGGCGCGGGTGCAAATGAAGTAAATAGACTATTGTAACGTATGGGGTTATCCGGAATTCGCGGTGCCCGGTGTCGAGTCGCTTGATATGGCATCGTAGCCGGTTAGTATGGGCCGGTCGCGTCGATGCGTCGGGGTGCGAGGCGGGCGCGCGGTCGTTTTGGGATGGGAGTAGCAACGTGATAGCACGACTTGTCGCGCTCGCGGCGGTGTTCGCTGGCGTATTTGGCGTTCAGGGCGCCATGGCTGCGGAGCCCAAAAATTGGCAGTTCGGCCTCCAGGAAGCGGTTACGCCCACGATGGAGCGGATCGATAGTTTCCACGACTTCGTGACGATCATCGCGACCGTAATCGCGGTTTTCGTGATGGTTCTCCTGTTGATCGTTATTTTCCGTTTTAACGAAAAAGCGAACCCGAAACCGTCGACAACCACGCACAACATATTGGTGGAGATTGCGTGGACCGGCATTCCAATCATTATTCTCGTCGTGATGGCGATTCCGTCGTTCAAGCTGATGTACTTCGCCGACCGGGTCGAGGATCCGGATATGACGCTGAAGATCATCGGCCACCAATGGTACTGGTCCTACGAGTATCCCGATCACGGCAATTTCACGTTCGACTCCTATATGGTAAGCGATGAAGATATTGCTAAAGATTCGAGCCTGAAACGAAATATGGACACGGACAACCGCGTCGTTCTACCGGTCGGCAAGAAGGTCCAATTGCTGATGACGGCGGACGACGTGCTTCATAACTGGGGCGTGCCCGCCTTTGGAATTAAACTCGATACGGTTCCCGGCCGGTTGAGCGAAACCTGGGTCCAGATCAACAAGCCGGGCGTTTACTACGGTTTCTGCTCAGAACTTTGCGGCCTCAATCATGCCTATATGCCGATTACCGTCGAGGCGGTATCGCCGGAGGCATTCGAAAAATGGGTCAAGCAGTCCCAAAAGAAATTCGGCACCGTGGACGGCACCACAGCACCGGTTCGCATCGCGAAAAACAACGACGCCGACTGAGACGCCTAGAGGAAGGGATTAGATATGGCTGCCGGACACGCAGATCCTACCGGTTGGAGGCGCTTCGTCTATTCGACCAACCACAAAGACATCGGCACGATGTACCTGCTGTTGGCCGTATTTTCTTCGATCATCGCCGGCGCGTTCTCGATCTATATGCGCATGGAGCTGATGGAGCCGGGCGTCCAGTTCATGACCAACGAAGACGGCAGTCCGGATGGACAGGCGTTCAATGTATTCGTGACCGCGCATGGCCTGATCATGGTGTTCTTCGTCGTTATGCCGGCGATGATCGGCGGATTCGGGAACTGGTTTGTGCCGCTGATGATCGGCGCGCCGGACATGGCCTTCCCGCGCATGAACAATATCAGCTTCTGGCTGCTGATTCCGTCGCTGCTGTTGTTGTTAGGCTCTGCCCTCGTGGGCAGTGGTGCGGGAACGGGGTGGACGGTGTATCCGCCGCTTTCCAATGTCGGAGGACATCCCGGGCCCTCGGTCGATATGGCGATATTCGCGCTGCATCTGGCCGGTGCGTCTTCGATCCTCGGCGCGATCAACTTCATCACGACGATCTTCAACATGCGCGCGCCCGGCATGACCTTGCACAAGATGCCGCTGTTCGCCTGGTCGATTCTGGTGACCGCGTTCCTGCTGCTGCTGTCGCTTCCTGTTTTGGGCGGCGCGATCACGATGCTGCTGACGGACCGCAATTTCGGCACCGCGTTCTTCAAGCCGGAAGGCGGCGGCGACCCGATCCTGTTCCAGCACCTGTTCTGGTTCTTCGGTCATCCGGAAGTCTACATCATGATCCTGCCGGGTTTCGGTATGGTCTCCCACATCATCTCGACCTTTTCGAAGAATCCGATCTTCGGCTACCTGGGCATGGCCTATGCGATGGTCGCGATCGGCTTCGTCGGTTTCATCGTTTGGGCGCACCACATGTACACGGTCGGCATGGATATCGACATGCGGGCCTATTTCGTGGCGGCGACCTTGGTGATCGCGGTGCCCACGGGCATCAAGATCTTCAGCTGGATCGCGACGATGTGGGGCGGTTCGATCCGTTTCGAGACGCCGATGCTGTGGGCGGTAGGGTTCATCTTCCTGTTCACCGTCGGCGGCGTGACCGGCGTCGTACTGGCCAATTCCGGCGTCGATTTGGCGTTGCACGATACCTATTACGTGGTCGCCCACTTCCACTACGTGCTGTCGCTGGGGGCGGTGTTCTCGATCCTCGCCGGGACCTATTACTGGTTCGCCAAAATGACGGGACGGCACTATCTGGAATGGGCCGGCAAGGTGCATTTCTGGACGACCTTCATCGGCGTCAATGTGACGTTTTTCCCGCAGCATTTTCTCGGTCTCGCCGGCATGCCGCGACGCTACATCGATTATGCCGATGGATTTGCCGGGTGGAACATGGTGTCGTCGATTGGCGCCTATATCGCCGCGGCGTCGACGGTGTTTTTCTTCATCATGATGGCCTATGCGATGAAGGCGGGACGTCCAGCCGAAAACAATTACTGGGGTGAGGGTGCGACGACGCTCGAATGGACGGTAACGTCGCCGCCGCCGTTCCACAGCTATGAAGAACTTCCGCAGATCAAGTAGCGTTGGTGTGCCGTACAGGCCGTAGGGGACGATAAGGGTGAGCGATACCGCATACCGCACCATCGAGCGGTCGGAAGCCAGCTTGGCAGAGCCGGGCGATTATTTTGCCTTGCTTAAGCCGCGCGTGGTGTCGCTCGTCGTCTTCAGCGGCCTCGCCGGATTGCTGGTCGCGCCGGGTTCGATCCATCCGCTGATCGCGGCGGTCGCCGTGCTTTGCATTGCGGTCGGTGCGGGGGCGTCCGGCGCGATCAATATGTGGTACGACCGCGATATCGACGCGGTGATGGAGCGGACGAGGCAGCGCCCGATCCCCACGGGACGGATCGCACCGGGCGATGCGCTTGGTTTCGGCGTCGTCCTCGCGACCGGCGCGGTTGCGATTATGGGACTCGCCGTGAACGTCGTCGCGGCGGCGTTGCTCGCGGTGGCGATCCTGTTCTACGTCTTCGTCTATACGATGTGGTTGAAGCGGCGCACGCCACAGAACATCGTTATCGGCGGCGCCGCGGGCGCGTTTCCGCCGATGATCGGCTGGGCTGCGGTCAGCGGAAATGTCGGCGTCGAATCATTGTTGCTGTTCGCCTTGATCTTCTTCTGGACGCCGCCGCATTTTTGGGCTTTGGCGCTGTATCGCAACGGCGATTATCAAAAGGCGGGCATTCCGATGATGCCGGTCGTGGCGGGCAAGACGGAAACCAAGAAGCAGATGATCCTGTACACCGCGCTGCTTATCCCCGTGGGATTGGCGCCGGTCTGGTTCGGGTTCGTCGGCTGGGCTTACGGCGTTGTCGCAAGCATGCTGGGGCTGATTTTTCTGGCCGCGGCGGTTGCGGTCTGGTTCGACCGTACGGACCGCTCGGCAAAGCGGATGTTTGGATATTCGATTTTTTATCTGTTTGCGCTGTTCGCGGCGATGGTCGTCGACTCCTCGCTGGGACTCGGTGGTTAGGCCATAGATGGACGCGCGGACAACATTGGCGGGCGACATGGCTGATGACAATGGCAAGCGCCGTTATCCGAGCGAGGTGCACAAACGCCAGCGTTCGAAGAATTTGACGATGTTGGCCGTTCTGGTCGGCTTGGTCGTACTGTTCTACGTTGTGGCACTCGTACGCATGAGCGGTGGGTGAGGCCGTGAAAATTGGCAAGCGCAACCGGTGGACCCTGGTGTCGTGCGTCGGCATCGTCTTGGGTATGACGGCATTGTCGTTCGCCGCCGTGCCGCTGTACGACCTGTTCTGCCGCGTTACCGGCTACGGCGGTACGACACAGAAGGTGGCGAAATCGAGCGGCGAAATCGTCGACCGGATCGTCCGTATACGGTTCGACGCTTCGGTGAATTCAAGCCTCGATTGGCAGTTTCAACCGGTGCAGCGCGAGATATCGATTAAAATCGGCGAAAGCGCCGTCGCGTTTTACCGCGCACGGAACCTTTCCGCGACGCGGAGTACGGGAACAGCGACGTACAATGTCACGCCGTTGAAGGCGGGTAAATATTTCAACAAGATAGATTGCTTCTGCTTTACCGAACAATCGCTGGAACCCGGTAAATCCGCTGACATGCCGGTTACGTTTTTCGTAGACCCCGCCATCGCCAAAGACAAGAATCTCGACGACGTGAAGACGATTACCCTTTCGTACACTTTTTTCGCAGCGGATGAAGACGAAAGCGGCAATAAGACCGCAGCAGCCGAGTCGGAAATCCGGCAGACGGTCAACTGACCTGTGGATTGCCGGGAACGGACAAGAACATAAACAGGAACGAGTGAGAACCGAGAAATGAGCGCCGAAAACGAACACAGCCACGACTACCATCTCGTCGATCCGAGCCCTTGGCCCATTGTCGGCACGGTCGCCGCCGGAGCGATGTTCTTCGGCTTGATCCTGTTCATGCATCCTGATTTCTTCGGCGAAAGCATGGAAGGCGCGCTGACGTCGCTGGGTTTCTGGATCGTCGTTCCAGGGATATTGCTGCTGTTCGTGATGTTCTGGTACTGGTGGCGCGACGTCATTCGGGAAGCGGAGTTCGAAGGTTTCCACAAACCGATCGTTCAACTCGGCATGCGATACGGCATGGCCCTGTTCATCTGTTCGGAAGTGATGTTCTTCGCCGCCTTCTTCTGGGCCTTCTTCGATTCCAGCCTGTTCCCGAGGGAAATGCCCTACGATCTGCCGGGCGGCGTTTGGCCACCGGAAGGCGTGATGCCGTTCAACGCGTTCGAACTGCCGTTCATGAATACGCTCATCCTGCTTCTGTCCGGCGTCACGGTCACTTGGGCGCACCACGCGCTGATCGAAGGCGACAGGAAGAATCTGGTTCGGGGCCTCGGTATTACAATTATTCTCGGCATCTGTTTTACCGCGCTGCAGGCATACGAATATTCACACGCGGGATTCTCGTTTAGCGGCGGGATATACGGGTCGACCTTCTTTATGGCGACCGGTTTCCATGGGTTCCATGTGATCGTCGGCACAAGCTTCCTTACCGTCTGTTTCTTCCGGGCCCGCGCGGGGCATTTCAAGCCGGATCATCATTTCGGTTTCGAAGCGGCGGCCTGGTATTGGCATTTCGTCGACGTCGTATGGCTATTCCTGTTCATCTGCATCTATTGGTGGGGCGGCTGATAGCGGGGGAATGGCGGACTCCTTTCCACCCCTTTCGCCCTACGCAACCGGTATTCGATGCCGGTGCCCGCGATGCGGCACCGGCAAACTTTTCGGCGGTCTCCTGACCATCGCGGAGCGGTGCACGCATTGCGACCTCGATCTCAGCGCGCAAGACAGCGGCGATGGACCCGCGGTCTTCGTGATCTTCATCGTCGGTCCAATTGTCACGGGACTGGCGTTCTGGGTCGAGATGGCCTTCACGCCACCCATGTGGGTCCACCTGGTGCTTTGGATACCTGTCATAATGGCCGGATGTATTGCGTTGCTTCGCCCCTTCAAAGCTGTTCTCGTTGCGCTTCAGTTTCGCCTCAAAGCGGGCGAAGTCGGCACTCGTACCTTCGATTGAAGGTGCGGCGCACCGATCCATGAAATTCCATCCCCGATTCTGGCCGACCGTGACGACGGTGGCGATGTTGGCCGCGCTGCTCGCTCTCGGCACCTGGCAGGTACAGCGCTACGGTTGGAAATCCGATCTGATCGAAAAATTGCAATCCCGTTCGGAATCGGCTGCCATCGCGCTGCCGGGAAAAGCGGTGGCGTTGGAGGAGATCGAGTTTCAACGCGTCCGTGTAACCGGAACTTTCCTGCACGAGCGTGAATTCTTTTTGATCGGCCGCTCGTTGCGCGGCGCCCCGGGGCTGCACGTCATTACACCCCTGCGCCGCGCCGACGGCAAGGGTTACGCATTGATCGACCGCGGATATATCCCCTTCGAACGCCGTTTAACGGTGGCGCGGGCCTCCGGACAAGTTGCTGGCGTGGTTTCCTTCGAAGGGGTCGTGCGCTTGGCCAAAGGGCCGGGCACGTTCACGCCGGAAAACGATCCTAAAGGCAACAACTGGTATTTCATCGATCCCGACGCGATGGCGTCCGTGGCGGGAATTGGCGGGTTACCCGGGTACTATGTTTTGTCGGCCGCGAAAGATACGCCGGGCGGATATCCCGTAACGCGCCAGTGGCGGGTCGACATTCGGAACAACCATGTGGAATACGCTATTACCTGGTACCTCATGGCTTTGGTATTGGTCGTCATTTACGTCCTGTACCACCGCCAGAATACCTGATGTCCACCGCCGCTTATCGGGACCTTGAAGACCGCTTTCGCCGCGTCGCGCTGCTCGGCGAGTCGATCGGTGTGCTGGCGTGGGACCAGTCGGTGATGATGCCGGAGGGCGGCGCCGCCGCGCGCAGCGAGCAGATCGCGGCTCTGGCGGTGATTAGGCACTCGATGATGACGGACGCGGCACTGCCTGATCTGCTCGACGAAGCGGCGGATCACGACGGGCTGGACGCGTGGCAAACCGCCAATTGCGGGAAATGCGGCGCAGCTGGGTTCACGCCGCAGCCGTACCGTCGGATCTGGTCGAAGCGATATCCAAGGCATCTAACGCGTGCGAAACCGTGTGGCGGACGGCCCGGCCTGACGCCGACTTCGCCGCGGTCCTTCCGACCTTTGCGGAAGTCTTGACCCTGACTCAACGCGTCGGCGAGGCCAAGGCGGCGGCGCTCGATTGCGATCTGTACGACGCGCTGCTCGATACGTTCGAGCCGGACGGCCGCTGCGCCGATATCGAACCGATCTTCGACAGCTATGCCCGGTTTCTGCCGGGTTTCCTCGACGACGTGCTGACGCGGCAGGCGGCGCGCCCGGAACCGGCATTGCCGGCAGGACCGTTTCCAATCGCATCGCAGCAACGACTGGTGCGCCGGATGGCGGAAGCGGTCGGTCTGGATTTCGCGACCACGCGGCTCGACGAGAGCCTGCACCCCTTCTCCGGAGGCATTCCCGAGGATAGCCGGATTACGACCCGCTACGACGAATCCGACTTCACGCTTGCCCTGATGGGCGTGCTGCACGAGACGGGGCACGCCATGTACGAACGCGCGCGCCCGGCCGCGTGGCAGCGCCAACCGGTCGGCGAAGCGCGGGGCATGACGGTGCACGAGAGCCAATCACTGCTGATCGAAATGCAGGTCTGCCGGTCCCGCGGGTTTTGAACTGGGCCGCGCCGATCATGCGCGATGCTTTTCAAGGATTCGGCAAGGGTTGGAACGCGGAAAACCTCTATCGCCTGGCGACGCGCGTTTCGCGCGGTTTCATCCGTGTCGATGCGGACGAGGTCACTTATCCGGCGCACGTGATTCTACGCTATCGGTTGGAGCGCGCGATGCTGGCTGGCGATCTGCCGATTGCCGAACTACCGACGGCTTGGAATGCCGGCATGCGGGAGCTTCTCGGCGTTGCGCCGCCGGACGACCGGCTTGGTTGCCTGCAGGACATTCACTGGTATGACGGCGCCTGGGGTTACTTCCCGACCTATACTTTAGGCGCGATGGCGGCGGCCCAAATCTACGCCGCGGCGGCCGACGCGGTGCCGAAAATTTCGGAAGGTATCGCAGCCGGAGATTTCAAACCGCTGATGGGCTGGCTCGCCCGGAATGTGCACGGCAAGGGGTCGCTGCTGTCGACCGCCGAGTTGATCGAAAGCGCCACCGGCCGGCCGTTCGGCGATTCCGCGTTCAAAACGCACCTACGCATACGCTATCTCGACGAATAGTTCGGGAATTTGGCGGCGGGGGTGCGACGCAGTAGGCTTGCCCCGCCTTATCAAATTCGGAGGGAGTGGGATGAAAGCGGGGTTTATCGGCACGGGTAGTATGGGACTGCCCCTGGCGTCGAATATCTTGAAGCAGGAAAAGGCGCTTGTCGCCTACGACATCAATCCGGATGCGACAAAGTCGCTGTCCGAGAAACAGGCGCGCATCGTCGAATCTCCGGTAGCGGTCGCCAACGAATCCGATATCGTTTTCGCCTGCATGCCCAGCATCTCGAGTTTTCACGCCGTCGTCACTGCGGATGACGGCGTGATTCATGGCAGCCAGATGAAGGTTTTCGTCAATCTCGGCACCATGGGAACCGAAGCGCTGGCCGAAATCGAATCGGCGCTTGGTGCGGAAAATGTGCCGGTCCTCGATTCGCCGATCACGGGCGGCGTCCAGCGCGCCTGGGAGGGAGATATCACGGTGATTTCTTCCGGGCCGAAAGAGGTGTTCGAGCAAGCCGAACCGTTCCTGAAATCCTTTGCGCGGGATATCCATTATGTCGGCGAAAAGGTCGGGCAGGCGCAGATTACCAAAATATGCAACAATATCATGTCTTTCACCAATTTAGTCGTCGGGCTCGAAGCGCTCACCATGGCCGCCAAAGGGGGTGTCGATCCGGAAAAAGTGCTCGCCGTGATCAACTCCGGATCCGGGCAAAACAGCGCGACATTGAGCAAGATTCCGAACTTCGTGATGAACCGGAAATTCAACATGGAAGCGCCGATGTACATCACGGAAAAGGACGCGATGCTCTGGCGCATGGAAGCGGAGCGGCTGGAAGTGCCGCAGAACGTCGCCGGCGCGACCTATCAAACGATGCAGCAAGCCATGGCGATGGGCTTGCGCGAAGGCGATATGAGCGAAATCGTCAAGGTGATCGAACGCGCGGCCGGCTTCGAATTGCCGAAGACTCGGGACTGAGGAGGATCGGATGGCAAATTTCGTACTGGTGCACGGTTCCTTCCAGGGCGCCTGGATATGGCAGCCGACGGCGGATATTCTGCGCGCCGCCGGGCATGACGTTTACGTCCCGACTCTGGACGGTTGTGCCGAACGAAAGGTCCATCTTCGGGCCGGCATCACGGTCACATCGGTGGCGGAGGAGCTTGCCGAAGCGTTGTTCTATGAAAATTTGAAATACATCGTTCTGGTCGGCACGAGTTCCGGCGGTCTTGTGGTCGAAAAGACCGCTGTGTTGGCACGCGACCGGATTCTGCGGCTGGTGTTTTTGGATGCGCTGGTGCCGCAACCGGGCGAGCGCGTCGTGGATATCGTGCAACGTTCCCCCGATGCACCGCCCTACGAAATGACCGAATTCACCCGAGGGCCGTCCCGCGAACAGTTGGAGACGGGACTGTTCGGTGAATTGAAAGGTGAACTGAAGGCATGGGCGCTGGCGCGCGCGACGCCGCATCCAATCGGCCTGTCCGACCAGCAACTCGGCGAACTGGACGATTTCTGGGCGCAAACTTGGAAAACGATGGTGATCTATTGCTCGCAAAGCGCCAACCCGCCGGAGTCGCATCAACGCCGTACCGCCGACCGGTTGGACGCCGACTGGGTCGTGCTGAAGGCGGGCCACTATCCCATGCTAACGCATCCGGAAAAAACCGCGAAACTACTGCAAACGTAGCGAAATCACCGCTTTACTAAGCATCGCCCGGTAACCGCATCGCGCTTGCCTGGGCGCTGGGGTGTGGATAATCTACCGGCCGCCACAGAGATCGAGGGAACGGAATTGCGTTATATCAGTACCCGCGGCCGCGCGCCTGTGCTCGAATTCGATGATGTCCTGCTGGCCGGGCTGGCGCGGGACGGCGGACTGTATCTGCCGGAGTCGTGGCCGCAATTCGACGCAAGCGACATTCGTGCACTGCGCGGTTTGCCCTACTCTGAGCTGGCGATGCGTATCATCGCGCCCTTCGTGAGCGACCGGATCGGGGAATCGGCGCTTGCCGAAATCCTGACGGCGGCTTACCGGGAATTCGAACACGACGCCGTCGCTCCGCTCGTTCAGCTCGACGCCAATTTGTGGATCATGGAACTGTTTCACGGCCCGACGCTCGCCTTCAAGGATTTCGCGATGCAGTTCCTCGGTCGGGCGTTCGATCACATATTGCGCCGGCGCGGGGAGCGCGTGACGATCGTCGGCGCGACGTCGGGGGACACGGGGCCGGCTGCCATAGAGGCATGCCGCGACCGCGACGCCATCGATATATTTTTCCTCTATCCGCACGAGCGGGTATCCGAGGTGCAGCGTCGTCAGATGACGACGGTCGAATCTACCAACGTGCACGCGATCGCCATTGAAGGGACCTTCGACGACTGCCAGGATATGGTGAAGGCGATGTTCAACGATATCGCTTTCCGCGACGAACTGCGCATTTCCGCGGCGAATTCGATCAACTGGGCACGGGTCATGGCGCAGATCGTTTACTATTTCCACGCCGCGGTATCGCTCGGTGGCCCGGACCGTTCGGTATCGTTTGCGGTGCCGACGGGAAACTTCGGTAACGTCTACGCCGGCTACGCGGCGCGCGCGATGGGGCTGCCGATCGACCGGTTCATCGTGGGGTCGAACGTAAACGACATCCTGCCGCGTTTCTTCGACAGCGGGTCTCTGCAGATGGCGGGCGTCACGCCGACGATCTCGCCGAGTATGGATATTCAGGTGTCGAGCAATTTCGAACGGTTCCTGTTCGAGCTTTATGGCCGCGACGGCGAAGTGACGGCGCAATCGATCGCCGAGTTCCGCGAAACCAGTGCCCTGTCGATCGGTGACAATCTGTGGCAGAAGGCGCGCGAGACGTTCGACGGACATCGCTTGGACGATATGGAAACCAAGACAGTGATCGGGGAGGTCCAAGCGGCGAACGGTTATCTGTTGGATCCGCACAGCGCGATCGCAGTTTCCGCGGCACGGGCCAAAGCCGACGGTTCGGACACGCCCGTCATCGCGCTGGCGACGGCCCACCCGGCCAAGTTTCCCGACGCCGTCCAGGAAGCCTCCGGCATTCGGCCGGCACTACCGCCGGCGCTTGCCGATCTGTACGAACGGCAGGAGCGCATGACCGTATTGCCGAACGATCTCGCCCAGGTCGAGGCGTTCGTGCGCGATCATGTCAGTCTTCCGGGTGCTGCATGAGCGGCGTCCGGGCGTCCACTTTGTCGAACGGTATGCGGGTCGTCACCGATACCGTTGAATCGGTTGAAACGGCGTCGATCGGCGTGTGGGTCGGTGCCGGGGCGCGGAACGAACCGCGCGACATCAACGGCGTCGCCCATCTGCTCGAACATATGGCGTTCAAGGGAACGGGACGCCGCAGCGCCGCCGATATCGCGCGCGAAATTGAAGATGTCGGCGGTCAGATAAACGCTTATACGAGCCGCGAACATACCGCCTACTACGCCAAGGTTCTGCACGGCGATGCGCCGTTGGCCCTCGATATCCTGGCCGATATCCTGTTGGACTCAACCTTCGATCCCGACGAGTTGGCACGCGAGCGCACTGTTGTTCTGCAGGAAATCGGGCAATCCAACGACACGCCGGACGATATCATTTTCGATCATTTTCAGTTTGCTGCCTTTCCCGATCAGCCACTCGGAAGGCCGATCCTGGGGCTTCCCGACATTGTCGAGAATATGCCGCGCGAATCCATAATGGGTCACATGCAGCAAACATACGGCGGCGAGGCGATGGTCCTTTCCGCCGCCGGGAGGGTCGAGCACGAGGCGGTTGTCGCGCTCGCGGAACGGCTTTTCGAGGGCCTGCAGGCCGAGTCCGTCCGCGAGACGGCACCCGGAATCTATGGCGGCGGCGATTTTCGCGAGGACCGTGATCTGGAGCAGGTCCATTTCGTGCTCGGGTTTCCCAGCATCGGATATCATGACGACGCGTTCTATGCGGCATCCGTGTTGTCGTCGCTCTTTGGCGGCGGCATGTCTTCGCGATTGTTTCAAGAGATTCGCGAGCGGCGCGGGTTGGCCTATTCGATCTACTCGTTTCTTTCCTACTATTCCGATTGCGGTTTGTTTTCGATTTATGCGGGCACCGGGCGCCAGGAAGCGGGCGAGCTGACATCGGCGCTCTGCGAAGAAATTCAGCGTCTTCCCTCGACATTGGATGATTCGGAGGTCAAGCGCGCCCGGAATCAATTGAAGGCGGCGACCCTTATGGCGCTCGAATCGACGGGCGCCCGATGCGAGCAGATGGCGCAACAGACGCTCATTTTCGGCCGCCGAATTACAGTCGATGAGCAGATTGCAAAAATCGACGCCGTGGACGCCGACGCCGTTGCCGGCGTTGCCGCGCGAATTTTCGCGGGCCGGCCGACGGTAGCGGCGCTGGGGCCTTTGGAAAATCTCCAGGATTATGATTCGATTGCAGCGAAATTGGGCGTCTGACGGTTAGGAACGATGTTCAGTTTGCTTTCCAATAATTCACCCGCTGTCCGCCTTGTCGGCTCGCGGGTCGTGCTGCGGCCACTGTCCCGCGCCGACGAAAAACATTGGATTGAAATTCGCAAGGAAAGCCGGGACTTTTTGGAATTCTGGGAGCCGACATGGCCGTCGGATGCGACGACACCTGCAGCTTTCCGCCGTCGGCTAAAAAAGTTTACAGCGGATTGGCGAAACGGCGTGACCTACGCGTTTCTCATCTTTCGGTGCGACGACGAAGCGCTGCTCGGCGGGATCACATTGTCGAATGTCCGCCGTGGCGTCGCGCAATCGGCGAGCGTGGGATACTGGGTGGGCAAGTCTCATGCGAGGCGCGGCTACATGGCGGAGTCCATACAGCTTACGCTCGACTTTTCGTTCGACACGTTAGGCCTCCATCGCGTCGAGGCGGCGTGTCTGCCGTCGAATACACCGAGCCGAAACCTGCTGTTGAAGAGCGGGTTCATTCAGGAAGGATTTGCGCGGCGCTATCTGCGCATCAATGGCACGTGGCAAGACCACGTGTGCTTTGCCGTTCTAAGAACCGATCCGCGTCCCGGCATTTCCGGATAAACTAATATCAAACGCTCGTTGGTATAACGCCTATGCGTGGCCGTGGTCACCGGAGAGCAGGGAAACGTCGACGCCGATTTTTGCGATCGCGCGCTCCCATCGGCTCTCGATTTGCTCATCGAATATGAGCGCATCGTCGGCCGGCACGTTGAGCCAGGCATTTTGTTGGATTTCGTTGTCGAGCTGTCCCGGTCCCCAGCCCGCATAGCCGAGCGCAAGGATGGCGCGGCGCGGTCCCTGATCGATCGCTATATCCCGCAACACTTCGATGCTGGCGGTGAGACCCACCTTGTCTTCGACGACGATCGTACCGGTCTGTTCGTATTCCAACGTATGCAAGACGAAACCGCGGCCGGTTTCGACCGGACCGCCATACTGGACCGCAATTTCCGATGCCGGATCGGTGATGTTGAGTTCGAGTTGCAACAGCAGGTCGCGGAAGTTAATGCTTTCCAATGACCGGTTCACGATCAAACCCATCGCCCCGTCTGCATTGTGGATGCACATATAGATGACCGACCGTTCGAAGCGCGGGTCTTGCATGGCCGGCATCGCGACGAGCAACTGGCCGGTCATATAGCCGGAAGTGCTGTCAGTTTCGTCCATTGCGGTGCCCAATTCGTTCCGGCGCCAGTCCCGGATAGTACCGCGAACGGATGGTGAAAGGAACCGCGTGTAGCGGCAACTTCGCCCGGTAACGCCGTGGGCCTCTGGTGAATCGCATAACGCACGGAAAAGTGACCCGTATTAGCTGATTGACTACACTATATATCGCGAAACACCGTGCTGCATATCGCGAAACACCGTGCTGCGGACTGCGTCAAATCCGGCGCGTCCGAGAAAGGAAGAAAATTTGTCCGAGATTCGGATCTTTTTCGCCGGCCTGGCGTTTCTGTTGGCTACCGTGGCGCCACAGGCGGCAATGGCGATGGCCGGCGATTGGGATACGAATGACCATGTCAAAGTGCGCATCGTCTCCGCGGTAGAAGGTATCGGCGATAGGGATACGGTTCCCTTGGGATTGCAGTTTCAACTCCAGCCGGGTTGGAAGATCTATTGGCGCTCGCCTGGCGATGCGGGGTTCCCGCCCGATCCCCTATGGGATGGATCGAAGAATTTAACCGGGACGGTACTTTCATGGCCTGCGCCGAGCCGGTTCTCGGTCTTTGGCCTGGAAACGCTGGGCTACACGGATGAGGTCGTCTTGCCCTTGACGGCCAAAATCGCCCGCGTTGGCGAACCGCTACGGCTCAAAACCCAAATTCGGTACTTGGCCTGCAAAGAAATTTGCATCCCTTATGAGGCCAAGGTCGCACTCGACCTCCCGGCGGGGCCGGCACGGCCTGGCGAGTTCGCCCATCTCATCGATAGTTTTGTGGCGCGCGTTCCCGGCGCGGGCGACCGCCATGGCCTCTCGGTTCTCAAGACGGTGCTGCTCCGCGGTGGCAAGGATGCACGCGTACTAATCGAGGCGCGAAGCCGGGAACCGTTCGAGAGACCGGATGTTTTCGTCGAGGGACCGGACGAAGTGGTTTTCGGCAAGCCGATTGTTACGCTGTCCGATAACGGCCGGCGCGCCGTGTTGGCGGTCACCGGTATCGGTCTGGAGCCCGCCCAGTTGGATGGCGCCAAGCTGGTGCTGACGCTGGTCGATAAGGACCGCGCCATGGAGACCTCGGTACCGCTGAATTTTGGCGATCCGATCGCCTTGCGGGCCGGCGGCGCGATGGAAATGTCGCTGTGGCGAATTCTGCTCTACGCGGTCCTCGGCGGACTCATACTCAATCTGATGCCCTGTGTCCTGCCCGTATTGTCGATCAAACTGCTCTCGGTCGTCAGCTATGGCGGGCGTGATTCCGCCGGCGTACGTTTCGGGTTCTTCGCGACGGCCGCAGGTATCGTGACGTCGATGCTGGTGATTGCGGTGGCGTTGCTGGGCGTGAAGGCGGCGGGCATGTCGGTCGGTTGGGGAATCCAGTTTCAACAGCCGCTGTTCCTCGTCTTCATGGCGCTCGTGGTTTCGTTGTTCGCCTACAATCTTTTCGGCCTCTTCGAGATTCGGCTGCCGCAACGCCTGTCCGATATGAGCTTGCGGGCAGGCGATCAGCCTTCCGTTGGTGGGCATTTCCTGACCGGCGCGTTCGCGACGCTTCTCGCCACCCCTTGTTCCGCACCGTTCGTTGGGACAGCGGTAGGGTTCGCATTGAGCCGAGAGACGATCGAGATCCTTTCGGTTTTTGCAGCGCTGGGACTCGGGCTCGCTTTGCCATACCTCGCGGTCGCCGCATTTCCTAATCTCGCGACGGCCCTGCCCCGGCCGGGCAAATGGATGGTCGTCCTGCGCCGGGTGTTGGCCATGGCCTTGGCTCTTACGACGATTTGGCTGCTGAAGGTCGTCGCGGCGCAGATCGGCGCCGAGGGCGCTTACGTCGTTGCCGCGATATTGGCCCTGGTCGGTGTGGTGCTGCTGACGCGCCGATTGCCGCGGTCTCGCCTCGGCTTGCATGCGGGGAAGGCCGTTCTGGTGCTGTCGATAGCCGCGCTTGCTCTGCCGGCCGTACACACGCCCCAGCCCGTGACCCTTGCAAAGGCTCAGACCGGACAGTGGCGAACATTCGATAAGGCGGAGCTGCAGCGACTCGTCGCGGCGGGCAAGACGGTTTTCGTGGATGTCACGGCCGACTGGTGCATAACCTGTCAGGTGAACAAGAAAGTCGTTTTAGAATCTGAACCGGTTGCCGGTTGGTTGAAGGATGAGAATGTTATCGCCATGCGCGCGGACTGGACCAGGCCGGACCCGAATATCGCGAACTACCTGGCGAGCTTCGGCCGATATGGCATCCCGTTCAATGCGATCTATGGACCGCAGGCACCCAACGGCATCGCGCTGCCGGAGCTCCTGACCAGCGACATCATCGTCGACGCTGCGCTGAAATCAGGAAGCCGCAGTCGGTTCGTTACCCGCTAGGAAGTTCCAATTTAACTATTGCCGTACGCATTTTACGCTGGACAGGACGGTGCAGCGGCTTAGTTTTTGTTCAGTTCAACATAGAGGTTTTTTGAGGGAGTAGAGAATATGCCGCTGCAAGTTGGTGACAAGGTGCCGTCTGTGACACTGTACGAATTGGGAAATGACGGTCCGGCCGCCGTCTTGACCGACGAATTCTTCGCCGGCCGCAAGGTTGTTCTTTTCGCGCTGCCGGGCGCCTTCACCCCGACCTGCTCGGCGCAGCATGTGCCGGGTTTCGTAAACAACGCCGATGAAATCAAAGGCAAGGGTGTCGACGAAATCGCCTGCCTGGCGACCAACGACGCCTTCGTCATGGGCGCCTGGGGCAAGGAACAGGGTGCCGGCGACAAGGTTCGAATGCTTGCCGACGGCAGTGGCGATTTTACGCGCGCCGCCGGGTTCGAATTCGATCTCAGCGCACGGGGTCTTGGCGTTCGTTCGAAGCGTTATGCGATGGTCGTCGAAGACGGCGTCGTGACGGCTTTGAACATGGAAGACGGCGGTGGATTGACGATTTCCAGTGCGGAGTCGATCCTCGAAGTGCTGTAGCCGACTTACGGAACGAATGTGTCGCCGTCCGGAATCGCCGCACGGGCGAGGGCGTCGGCGCGTTCGTTTTCCGGGTGGCCGGCATGGCCTTTGACCCAGCGCCATTCGACGTCGTGCCGCTCGGTCGCCGCTTCGAGGCGTTGCCATAAATCAACGTTTTTGACCGGTTTTTTGTTGGCCGTTTTCCAGCCACGTTTTTTCCAGGCGTGGATCCATTTGGTAATGCCGTCGCGCAGATAAGTGCTGTCGGTGTGGACGATAGCCTGGACAGGCCGCTTCATGGTCTCCAATGCCACAATAGCCGCGAGCATTTCCATGCGGTTGTTTGTCGTTTCGGCCTCACCGCCTTGCAGTTCTTTCTCGACATCCTGATAACGCAGCACCGCACCCCATCCGCCCGGGCCCGGATTGCCCCTGCACGCACCGTCCGTATAGATCTCGACCGGTTCGCCCTTCGCCATTATTCGAGCCCGTACGCGCCGGGATCTCGTACCTGCTGATGGAATTGCAGGATGCCGAGATATTCCAGGGGGTCCTTTGGCTTGACCAACGCGCCTTCCGGTTGATTCAGCCAGTCGAAGAGCCGGGTCAACAGGAAGCGGATCGCGCTGCCTCGGGCGAGCAGCGGCAAAGCCTGCAGTTCAGTGTCGGAAATCGCCCGGACATTTCGGTAGTTCGAGAGCATCAACCGGGCCTTCGTTACGTTGAAACTGCCGTCGCGCTCGAAGCACCACGCGTTGATGCAAATGCCGAGGTCGTAGGCGAAGAAGTCGTTGCAGGCGAAATAGAAGTCGATCATTCCGGAAAGCTTGTCGCCGAGAAAGAACACATTGTCGGGAAATAGATCGGCGTGGCAGACACCCGACGGCAGGTCCGACGGCCATTGCGCTTCGAGGTAGTCGATTTCGGGAGCGATCGTATCGGTAAGCGCCGGCGCCACTTCATGAGCGCGATCCGCGCAAGATTCGTAAAGCGGGCGCCAGTCAGACACGGACAGGTCGTTATTGCGATACATGTCGAACGAGGCGCCGGCCAAATGCAGACGCGCAAGGGCCGTGCCGAGTTCCGCACAGTGATGCGGTTGAATGCGGCGCGGCCACATCCCTTCCAGAAAAGTGATGATGGCTGCGGGCCGCCCGCAAAGCGAGCGTAACGCCGCACCATCGCTGCCGTGCAGCGGAGTCGGACAGGCAAGCCCTTGTTCCGCGATATGCTCCATGAAGCCGAGGAAGTAGGGCAAGTCGCTTTCCCGCACCCGCTTTTCGTACAAGGTCAGGATGTAGGTGCC
>JAKZTB010000255.1:0-6491 GCA_047517345.1 Alphaproteobacteria bacterium | reverse complement strand
TCAGAAAGGCCGCCGCCCGCACCGTCGATGACCTCTGGGCTGCCATCGCCGAGATCATCGAGCTATTCACACCAACCGAATGCGCAAACTTCTTCGTCAACTCAGGATATGACCCAGAATGATCGGAAAATGCTCTAGCGGCGGCACGATTCGAGCATCCACTACGATAGTTGGTTGATTGCCTTTTGTTAACGGACCGGTAGTACCCCTACTCGGAGGATCCTTTCGCGCCATGCCGTCACTTGCCCGGGTTACTTCAATTCGCGTCGCGAAATCGACGGCTTTCGGATCGGTATCGGCCTGATGTTCACACTCAGCCAGACAGCACAGCGAACGCAGGATTGGCTGTCCGATCCCGGTTCCCGGCCGCGCCGCGCCGGGCTCGCGATCTCGATCATGATGTTCGTTGCCGGCCTGATCTGGTCACTTCAGGCATTCGCGGGATCGGCGCACACTTTGCTGGTGTGGCCGCTGGCGATCCTGCTGTTTGTTTTCGTACCGCTGACAACCGTTCTGAATGCCACCGAATTCAAGCTGATGTCGCGCATGGCCGGGGCGGGCGTCGATTGGGCACAATCATTCGAAACCACGATCTACGCCAGCGCGGCAAATATGTTGCCGCTACCGGGCGGGGTGATTGCCCGCGTCGCCGCGTTAAAAGCGCATGGCGCCACCGTCCGCTTCGGCTCCATGATCGTGGTGCTGTTCGCCGCTATCTGGGGGGGCATTGCGTTTTGTTATACCGGCGCATGGCTGGCGGTACTCGGCCATCACCAACTGGGCGGTCTTTTCGCGGCTGCCGGGATCGGTCTGTTAACCGTGTTTTTGATTGCCGCCATTAGAGTTCAACCGCGGGCATCCTTGATCGTTTACGCATTCGTAATTCGCGTTGGCTCATTGTTGATCGACGTTCTGCGCCAGATGCTGGCGATTTGGGCCCTTGGGGTTTTGATCGGGTTCAGTGAAGCGTCGATATTTTCGGCGTCTTCTTTCGTTGGAAGCGCCGTTTCCATCGTTCCCGCCGGCCTCGGCGTCCGGGAGATTGTCGTGGCTGCTTTGTCCCCTTATATCGCGCTACCAGTCGCTGTCGGATTTCTATCGGCGGCGGTTAACCGCGCGGTCGGGATGGTCGGACTCATCGCCCTGGCTTTCGGTCTCTCCCTCAGACGAGGCGCTCGATGAAACTTGCCGCGCAAACCATGGCTGCCTTCGAGATGGCCCGCGAGGTCGGCATCCGCCCGACCGCCGAACGCATCCGCAATTTTGCATACGCACGTCTGGTCGAGCGCCGCCGGGCGGCACAGTTCCGCCGCATGAACCTGTCCGAACCGGTGGTCAGCGATATCCTGGGGCAACGCATGCTGTTGGACCCCAACAGTCCTGGTCTCGACAGGGATCTGCTTCTCGACGGCATCCGCGAGCCGATCGCCACCGGCCATATCATGCGCATCCTGCGTCCCGACGACGTGGTCTTGGAGGTCGGCGCCAACGTTGGTTATTACGCCCTAATCGAAGCCCGTCTGTGCCGAAAGATCTATGCCGCCGAGCCTCATCCCGAGAATTTCCGGCGCCTCAACGAGAATATCGCCCTGAACGACCTAAACAATATCGAGACCTTCAACATCGCTTTTGGACCGGAGGACGCCCCTGTACATCTGCAGTGCTCGGATCATTCGAATTGGCATTCCTGCCGTGGCGCCTCGGCCAACGATGCCGGCACCATCGAGATTCCCGGCTACAGGATCGACAGTTTCATGGCCGACAAGGAGCCGGCGAGCTTCATGAAAATGGATGTCGAAGGATTCGAAGTCGAGGTCCTGCACGGTGCAACGCAGACCCTTCGGTCTCTGCGCAGTGTTTTCCTCGAACTGCACGGCGACATTCTCAGCCGCGCCGAAATTCGCGACGTCCTTGATATGCTGAAAGACGCGGGACTAATACCGTCGCTGGTTGCCCAGTACGACCGACCCGGGCTCTGCCGAACCTATCCGGTTGAGCAGGTCGACAACATCTATGCGGGCGACCGCGGCACCTACGAGCTATTTTTCACCCGCCCATAGATCAATTTTTACCTGATGATTAATATCTAGCGGCGAGCCTCCCGCCTGAGGCGGCGGGGTTCGCCCCAGCCCGTCTCTTGCCCTCACAATCAGCGAGGGTCTCGTCGAATACGTCGGAAAACACCTCGGCGGCGCGAGTTCGCATGCCCTGGGCGCGGACATGCGCGCTTCCCGCGGCTGCCAGCGCGGCGGCCAAGCTAGTGTCGCGAGACAAGCGTTCCACCGCGGCGGCGATCTCCGTTGGCGCACGGCCGGGTACCAGCAGGCCGGTCTCGCAGTGCCGGACGGTGTCGCTCACGCCGCCGACATCGGTGGCGATAACCGGCGTACCGGCGAGCATCGCCTCGGCGAATACCAAGCCTTGGGCCTCGAACCACGACGGACCGACGAATATATCGGCGGCGGCGAGGTAATCGGGTAGTTCCTCGGACGCAACCCAGCCGGTAAAGGTGATCCTATCTTTCAGGCCCGCGGCTTCGACGGTGGCCTCGATCGCCGAACGGTCCTGACCGTCGCCCACGATCAGCGCCGTCACGTCGGGCAATCGCGACCGCAGCAACCCGATGGCCGAGACCAGGTCGTCGATGCCCTTCTCGGCGACGACGCGGCCGGCGAATATGATCAAGGGGCCGGCGGGCCGGCGGTATCGTGCGCGCAAGCCCGCAACCAGGGACGGATCAGGCTCGCGATTGGCCGATACCCCCATCGGTACGGTGAACAGGTTCCGGATGTCGGGCGCCAATCGCGCCGCGGCATTTCGGGTCGCCGAGCTGTTCGCGGTAACGGCATCCGCGCGGCCGAGGGCGAAGCTCTTGAAGCGATTGAGGACGGGATTGTCGAGCGCCAGAACATCGGAGCCATGGACGGTCGCCACGTGCGGAATTCTATTCGGGCCGGCGGCGAGCGCGCCGGTAAATCCCTGTGGCAGGACCCAGTGAGAATGCAGCAAGTCGTAATGGCCCTGGCGCAGGCGCCGATAAAGTGCCGCCCATTCGCAAACGACCAGCGTCGGGAGCTTCAGTATGTTGAACGGATTGCGTCGGAGGTTGGCGAGCGCGCCTCCCTGATAGCACAGGGTTTCCACCGCTTCGGGCCAGAAGTAGCGAAACCGCTCCACCTGGACGCCGCCGAGGGTCTCTTTCAACGCCGCGCCGGGCGCATGCGGGGCCAGGACGTCGACCGACCAGCCGAACGATTGCAGGTCTTGGGCCAGGTGCAGGATGAAAGGCGTCGTGCTGTCACCGTCCCAGCGGGGGAAATTCGATGTAACGCAGAGCACGCGCCCACGCGGCTCACCGCCCATCGGCCGCTCGCTCCATTGCCACCGGATCGCGCACGTGCTCTTCAATCGCGGAACGCAGGGCAACCTCGTCGGACGCCGCGAGCTCCAGCCGCCGCACCTTCTCCAGCATCATTTCGATGAGCAGGCGATTGTGGCCGATCAGATCCGCGACGAGCCCGATCAGGAAGGTCACGAATCCAATGATGAGCAGCGTGCCGCCAATGACGAGGGATTGAATGTGCCCCGCCCCTCCGTCGACGAAATAGAAACCGACGAAGCGGAGGATCGGAACGAGACCCATGATCGACAGCGCGCTTCCGATCAGCACGAAAACCCGCAACGGCCGATACATGACGTACATGCGCATCAACGTCGTCACCGACCGCTCCAGGAACCGCGGAATGCTCTTGAACAGCCGCGATTCGCGGGTCTTGGGGTTGGTGGCGACCGGCACCGATGTTACCGCCATCCGCTTCTTGCCGGCCTGGATGAGCATTTCGATCGTGTAGCTGAATGGGGAGACGATGTTCATCCGCAACGCGGCACTGCGCGAGATCGCTCGAAATCCGCTCACCGCGTCCGGGACGTCGATCCCGGAGAATTTGCGGATGACGTAGCTACCGATGGTCTGGAGCCACTTCTTGGTATTGGAAAAGTGGGCAATCGAGTGCGGCTGACGATCGCCGACGACGATGTCGGCACTGTTGTCGAGTATCGGCCGGATGAGCTTCGGGATGTCTCTCCCGGCATACTGGTTGTCCCCGTCGGTGTTGACGATGATGTCGGCTCCGTGGTGCAGGCAGGCGTCGAGCCCGGTGCGGAATGCGCCCGCGAGCCCCATCTTGGTCCGGTTGCGGACGATGTGATGAACTCCGATCTCGCGCGCGACCTCCACCGTGCGGTCAGTGCACCCATCATCGACAATCAGGATTTCTATCCTGTCGATTCCCTCGATCTCGTATGGGATGTCGGCGACCGTCTGCGGTAACGCCTCCTCCTCGTTGTGGCAAGGGATCTGCACGATAAGCTTCAAGTGACGTTCCCTCGGCGGCAGAACAGGGCGTTGCCAAGCGAAACTATTCCGCAACCCTTACCAAATGATTTTGGTGGTTATCACAAAATCCCCACCGCACGTGAATGAGCGCGGCGTGACCACCGATTCCTCATGTCGGCCCACGATCGAATATCCATTGCGCCACGGTCAATGATGACAGTCGCAATTCGGTTCTTCGAATAAAAGTTAATAAATAATAGAAACACTGACTCATGATTTTCCAATTATTCATAATTATGCATCATTAATTTAAATCGCATTTACTATCATCAACCCCGTTGATTATTTCTGGGGGACCAATCGTCGTCAGTCCGCGTAGTTGAGCAAATTCGCAAAAAACCGGCATGAGTGCGTATCGCCCTGACATCAATGGACTTAGGGCCATCGCGGTCTCCGCCGTCGTCCTTTATCATGGCAAAATTGCTGGTTTTTCCGGCGGCTTCGTCGGCGTCGACGTATTCTTCGTAATATCGGGATTTCTGATCAGCTCAATAATCCTGGCCGATATCGACCAGGATCGGTTCAGCATCATGGCGTTCTACGAACGTCGAATCCGTCGCATCTTCCCCGCGCTATTCGTCATCCTATTATTTAGCTTCATCGTTTCGTCCGTAATTTTTCTACCAGGCCAGTTTGTCGATTTTGCCAGATCGGCCGCCGCCATATCATTTTTTATCTCCAACATCGCCTTCGATCAGGGGGCGGGATACTTCGGTGGAGCCGCCGAGGACAACCCGCTGTTGCACACCTGGTCTCTTTCGGTCGAGGAACAGTTCTACGTCGTTTTCCCAATAACGCTGTTGCTTGCGAGCCGGTATTTGGGTCGCTGGGTGGTTCCAGTCATGGTAGCGGCGGCAGCAATTTCCCTTGCCGTGAGTATCAGGGACGTAGCGGAAGATCCGGTAGCGGCGTTTTACTTGTCGCCGTCGCGGGCGTGGGAGCTTCTTATTGGGTATTTCTTGGCATCCGGGACCGCCCCAAAATTTCCAAATGCCTACACCAGAAATATGGGTGCCTTGCTGGGTTTGGGATTGATTTGCTGGAGCGTCTTGAATTTTGGCCCACCGCGGCCGTTTCCCGGCGCCAACGCGCTTTATCCGTGTCTCGGCGCCGCGCTGATCATACATGCCGGGACCTGCGGCCCCACGGTGATTGGCAGGCTGTTAAGCGTACGGCCGATTGTATTTATAAGGTTGATTTCCTATTCCCTTTATCTCTGGCATTGGCCGCTGCTGGTTTTTACCCGACACTACTATATTGGCATCGAGCTGACCGCTATGGCCACCGCCACGGTACTCGGTCTGGCGGTCGCACTTTCGGTTTTGACCTGGAAATACATCGAACAGCCATGCCGAAAACCACGAGGGCCTCTTGAAAATCGTAGTTTTCGTATAGCGGGTGCTGCCATCTTGATGGTCGCCGCCACAGAGATTCTCATCGTTCAAGGCCGAGGATTTCCTAGCCGCTTTCCCGATGAAGTGATCGAGATCGCGAGCAGCACGAACCCATACCCGCGCGATGAACATCGATGTCATAACTTGGAACCATCGCAAATCCGCAATGGCGATTTATGCCTGATTGGTGCTGACGACGCCAAGGAGCCGACTTTCTTTCTGTGGGGCGATTCTCACGCCGGGGCGTTGCTGACCGTGACAAAAAATGCGGCCGCTAGGCGTGGACTCTCGGGCCTCTACGCGGGATTGGCGGCCTGTCCTCCTTTGCTCGGGGTCACGCGCCCCGGACGCGGATCGCCAGATCGCTGCAAATATTTTAACGACGCGGTGTTCGCGGCAATACGATCGAACCGTTCCATCAAGACCGTGATTTTGGCGGCCCGCTGGGCGAGATATGCCGATGGCCGGAATTATAAGCGGGAACCTGGTTCAGCAATGTTCATCGGCGATTCGATGTCGAAAACAGTGAGTTGTGTCAACGGCGGTCGAACATGGGGCCGGTTCGGCGGTTTTATAGAGGGCCGTAATTGGTTGGGGAGCTTGTCCACGTAGTCCACGGGAGGGTCCCGCGTGCGGGGCGACGTGCCCCTCAACCGGGCTGACGGCGGCCCGCGCGTGGGAGGGGCCTGTGGGCCCACGTG
>JAKZTB010000254.1:0-17862 GCA_047517345.1 Alphaproteobacteria bacterium | reverse complement strand
CTAAACCGGAACCGCGATGGCCTCCGCTGTGGATAGCCGGCTTGCCTACGCCAGACTCTCGGCGGTCGCTACGGCAAGCCGCCTACCCACAGCTAACAGAGGCTCCAACAACTCCTACACCACGTCCTGGGACACGACCTTGGCGCATGGCTCGGCAGGTTGTGGCGTGCTGGCAGGGTGGGGGAGGGCGTTTTGCGTATCCAGCCGTTCTCGCCATCGCCTGTGTGCCAACCAATCCAGTACCGATTGCATTCCGAAGTATTCGAGATTGCGTTCAGGTCGCTGGCTATGTCTGGTGTGGCGTAGATGGATTTGGCATATCCTATGAGCCGCCGCCCCACGACATCGTCGGTTACACTATGGGCCATACGGATCGAAACATCGGCTTCCAGACGGATAAGGTCTGAGAACCGATCCGTAAGTTCCATGTCGAGACTAATGTTCGGATAGAGTAGCGAAAACCGTCGCAGGTCGGGCGCCAGAAACGCCCTCAAAATCGCATACGGCAAGCTTACCTTAACCTCTCCGCTGAGCGCCCCGTCGCGTCCCTCAATATTTCGTTGCGCCTGGAACAGCTCATCTTCGACCCGTTCCGCATGCTCGAACAAATCTTCGCCCGCCTGCGTCGGGATAAATCCGCCCCTTGTACGATCGAATAATCTGGCGCCCAAGCCTGCTTCCAGTGCCTTCAGCCGTCGGTTCACCGTCGCATGGTTCAAATGCAGCACACGCGCGGCGCCACGAAGAGATCCCGATCTGAAGACACCAAGGAATATCTGCAAATCATTCCAATTGATGGATAGTTTTGGATCCGACATGGTGCGAAATTTACATCTTTCGGATCAAATTAAATACAGCTAAACAAGACCTGCTTCAATTCGGCGGTAATTTCGAGCGCCAGCTGGAAAGCTTTTTTTGGGTTCGTTGTGAGAGGCAACGCGAAACGAAACCAAGGACAGCAAATAAGACCTGACATGACACTAAACGGACCAGCGTTTGCCGAATTTTCGGAGACTTTAGGATGGCTGAAAGCGACAAGGAATTCTCAGGGTCGATCCCGGAACTTTACGACACCTATCTGGTGCCTTTGTTATTCGAGGCGTACGCAAACGATCTTGCCGAACGCGTCGCCGCTCTCGCGCCCAAGACAGTACTGGAAACAGCGGCGGGCACCGGTGTCGGTAACGCGCGCCGTAGCTTCCCGTCTTGCGTCCGACGCCTGCTACTTCGTGACGGACCTCAACCAGCCGATGCTTGATCACGCCGCGAGCAAGCAAGGTTCGGACGACCGAATCACTTGGCGTCAGGCCGACGCTCTCAACCTGCCCTTCGACGATGCCACCTTCGATGCCGTCGTGTGTCAGTTTGGCGTCATGTTTTTTCCAGATCGGGTCGCAGGTTGTGCTGAAGCACGGCGCGTGCTCAAACCGAGCGGCAGCTTCCTCTTCAACGTCTGGGATCGAATTGCCGCGAACGAGTTTGCCGATGTCGTGACGGAAGCGGCGGCCGCTGTGTTCCCCAATGACCCGCCGCAATTTCTGGCGAGAACCCCGCATGGTTACCATGATGTGGATTTGGTTCGGGAGGAATTGGGGGAAGCTGGATATTCGCAAATCTCCATAGACACGTTGGAGGAAGTTAGTTCCGCGCCGTCGCCACGTCATCCCGCCATCGCATATTGTCAAGGGACGCCACTGCGAAACGAGATTGAAACCCGGGACGCGAGCCTTCTTGAACACGTCACTGATCAAGCGATGGAAGCCATTGCGGCGCGCTTTGGTAGCGGCCCCGTATCCGGAAAAATTAGAGGCCATATCGTAACTGCTACGCGCTGACAAACAGGTAGAACAAATTCAAACATTCGAAACCCGGTAACCGTGATTGATGATGGAAATATCAAATTTCTATTCGTGCCGGGGATTGGCGGCTCGGGCGCGGATCATTGGCAGTCGATTTGGCGGCGGGAAATCCCGAACTCGCAAACCGTGGCGCAATCGGATTGGAATCGGCCGGACCTTCGCGCCTGGCTGACCGCGCTGGAGGGCGTCATAGAGGGGTGCCGCAATCCCTTCATCCTGGTTTCGCATAGCTTGGGCTGTGCCCTGGTTGCGCATTGGGCGCTGCAGGCTTCGAGTAAGCCGGCTGAAGCGCTGCGCGCGCCGGTCTTGGGCGCGATGCTCGTTGCGCCTGGTGACGTCGACCGGTTTGCGCCGGAACTTGAGGCGGTTCGGTCATTTGCGCCCCTGCCGCTACAGGAATTTTCCTTTCCAAGCGTCGTCGTGGCCAGCACGGACGATCCCTTTGTTTCCGCCGAACGAGCCGCGTTGTTCGCCGATCGGTGGGGCAGCGAACTTTTATCATTGGGGCCGATGGGGCATATCGCCGCGGAAGACGGTTGTGGTCCCTGGCCGCAGGGAAGGCGCATTCTGCAGGAGTTCGCAGGCAGGCAACAAGCCGCATTGTCGTAACCCCATTGGGCGCAGCACGCATGTCTGATGCAAATACGATTCACAACTCCATTCTCGACAGGATTGGAAACACGCCGCTCATCACGTTACGAACGATCGCGCCCAGGAATTGCGCGCGAATTCTTCTCAAAGCTGAGAGTGAAAACCCGACCGGCAGTATGAAAGACCGGATGGCGCTGGCGATGATCGAGGCTGCCGAGAAGGATGGCCGGTTGTGCGCTGGCGGCAACGTGGTGGAGTATACCGGCGGAAGCACCGGGGTCTCGCTGGCTTTGATTTGCAATGTAAAGGGATACGCACTTCATATCGTAACATCGGATGCTTTCAGCCTTGAAAAGCTCGATCATATGAAAGCGCTGGGTGCGGACCTAACGATCGTTCAGAGCGTAGACGGCGGTATGAATGAGGCGTTGACCCGGGAGATGATCGAGACCGCGCGAGCGATACGGGAAGACAAGGGCGGGTTTTGGACAGATCAATTGAACAACGCCGATCAACTTTTCGCTTATCGTGCTATGGGCGACGAGATCTGGCGACAGACTGGCGGCAATGTCGATGCATTCGTTCATGGTGTCGGCACGGCGGGGTCCCTGCGCGGGGTTGCGGAGACCCTGCGCGGGAACAAGCTGGATATTCACATCGCCGCCGTCGAACCTAGCGTCCTGATCGTGAAATTTAAATGATTGAATTTCTCGTGAATCAGCACACTAACTATTTGAATCTAGTGTGATTCAGATCCAGAATCTCGCCGCATTCAATGCGGCGAACTTCAGAATCATCACACTAGCGAGTCGGCCGTACTATCCGGTGGCGCAACCGGTATCCACAAAATAGAGGGCGTTGGCGCGGGTTTTGTCGTGCCCTTGTGGAAACCGGACATCGTCGACGAAATCGTAAGAGTATCGACGGATGAAGCCATGGAAATTACCCGTCGCTTAGCCCGCGAAGAAGCGCTTTTCGCGGGTACATCTACCGGGGCCAATGTCATTGCGGCGATTGAAGTTGCAGAACGGCTGGGCCCGGACGCAACGGTGGTGACGATAATGGCCGATTCCGGATTGAAATATCTGAGCACCGGTCTCTACCGGAGAGACTAGGAAAAGAATGTCGCAGTTTCTGGCCACGGCGAAGATGCCGTTTACACGGACTGTATCATGTCCCGGATGCGCGGCTGAATTTCGGTGCGCCAGCGGGTGCCGTTGAACACGCCGTAGTGCCCGACACCAGGCTGAACGTAATGAAAACGACGCTCTGTCGGCACGTTGACGCATAATTCCTGTGCCGCGGCGGTCTGCCCGACAGCGCAAATATCGTCCTTTTCGCCCTCTACCGTCATCAACGCGGTATTGGTGATTGCCGTCAGGTCTACCGTTCGATCGCGATGTCGCATGGTACCGTTCGGCAGGGCGTGTTCCTTGAACACGCTCTTGATCGTTTGCAGGAAAAACTCCGCCGGCAGATCCATGACCGACAGATACTCCTCGTAGAACCGCTTGTGCTGTCCGGCGGAGTCGCAGTCGCCGTCCACCAGATGGTCGAAATACCGATGGTGTGCGGTGATGTGCTTATCCAGATTCATCGACAAGAATCCGCTCAACTGGATGAAACCGGGATAAACTTTGCGCATGGCGCCGGTGTTCGGCCAGGGCACGGTCGAAATGACCATTTGCTCGAACCAATCCATGCTTTTCGATTCCGCGTGCTGGTTGACCACCGTTGGATTTCTGCGTGTGTCGATCGGACCGCCCATCAGCGTGAGCGATTTGGGCTGACACGGATCGTCGTCCGCAGCCATCAGGGCGGTTGCGATTAGCGCCGGAACGGCGGGCTGGCAGACGGCAATGACATGCAAGTCGGGGCCGAGGAATTGAGCGAAATCGCGTACATAGTCGACATAGTCATCGAGATCGAAACCGCCCTCGTATAAGGGTACCCCGCGTGCGTCGCGCCAGTCGGTGATGTAGACGTCGTGCTCCGGCAACATGGCCCGCACCGTATCGCGCAGTAGCGTCGCAAAATGCCCGGACATGGGCGCCACGATCAGGACGCGCGGGTCTTTGGCGCGGTCTACCGCCGTTCGAAGTGCAGCAGATCGCAGAACGGTTTCGAAAGAACGGCCGATTCGGAAACCGGTACTTGTTCGCCGTCGATCGATATCTCATCCAGTCCGAATTCCGGTTTGCCATAACGGCGCGTCAGGCCTTCGAATACGTCGCAGGCGGCGGCGGTGTGCCGGCCCCACAGGGTCTTTCCCAAGAAGTTGAAAGGTAAGTCGAGCGCCAGTTTCGTGCCCTGTGCCGCAGCGCGCATGGGGGTGATCCAGGCATGGGCGAGTTCATAGGCGTGATATTGCACGATGGAGTCTTCCCGTTTGTTCGACCCGGTTGAGAAGAGTCTGTTTGGGAATATGTTGTTGTTTTCATTGGCAATTGTCGAGCCGGATGGCAGGAGCGTCGCGCCGGGCGATGCCGGGCATCGGCCAAGCGCCGCGACGCACCAGCCGGCCGAGAAGCGCCAACCCTCCGGGTGGCCATTGTTTCATCGCTGGACCGTGTCAGCGCCCGCTTGCGATGCCTCCAGCATCGCGGCGCGAACCCCTCCTACCCAGCGAAGAAACAAAGGCCATGAAAACAACAACATATTCCCAAATAGACTCTTGGAGCCCGAATGACGCACGACGGGAACCTGATCCTCGAAAGGGGATGATATGATAGATTCGCCACGACGCAACATCGCGTTGTTGCGAAACATTTGGAGCGCGGCAACGGAGGCCGAGGAAAAATGTCGGTTAAGGTCAACTTCGTCGGGTCGGGGGATGCTTTCGGCACGGGCGGGCGCTTCAATACCTGCATCATGGTCGACGGCGCGGACATTCGGTTCACCATCGACTTCGGGGCGTCGTCTTTAATAGCGTTGAACAAGCAGGGCATCGAGCACAACTCGATCGACGCCATTCTGCTGACGCATATCCATGCCGACCACTCCGCCGGTATTCCCTTCATGCTGGTGGATGCGATGCTGGGCGCCAAGCGCGACCGCCCGCTGACCATTGCCGGGCCGAAGAATCTCGAGGCGCGGCTGGCGGAAACCGCCGAGGTGCTGTTCCCCGGTATGGGCACCATGGTTCCAAAATTTCCGATCGACTATGTCGAGCTCGAGATCGGCGTGCCGAACGATGTGCTGGGCCTGACCGTGACGCCCTATACGGCAAAGCATACCTGGCAGACCGACCCCACCGGGCTGCGCGTCGGCGTCGACGATAAGGTGGTCACCTACACCGGCGACGGCGACTGGACGCCGGACATGGCAAAGGCGGCCCAAGGCGCCGACCTGTTCATCGCCGAATGCTACTTCCACAGCAAACCGGTCCCGTGGCACCTCAACTACGGCACAATTCAGGAGCACAAAGAAGAATTTGGCGCCAAACGCACGATCCTGACCCATATGGGCCCAGAGATGCTCGCCATGGCCGGCGAAGTGCCGGAGGAATGCGCCGAAGACGGCATGGTTGTCACGCTGTAACCGCGCACGCCTTGGGCCACTCACTGGCCGCCGGCCACTCGGCCAAAACACTGCTCTACCTGGAATTTTCTCCGAACTGACGCGCGCAACCTAAAACTTGTTCGGGGACCAAAGTTGCGACGCGCCGCGAAAGAGGCAAGGATATACGGAACCGCCGAAGCGACGACGGGTTCTTTGCAGAGGAGAGGACGGGGCATGGCGTACGATCTCATCATTCGCAACGGTCGCATCATCGATGGCTCCGGGATGCCGTCATTCAACGGCGACGTCGCCGTCAAGGACGGTAAGATCGCCGAAGTGGGCAGGTTCTCCGGTACCGCGGGCCGGGTGATCGATGTGGATGGCCTCGTCATTTCGCCGGGCTTTATCGACAACCACACCCATTACGATGCGCAGATCCTGTGGGACCCGCTCTGCACGTCGACGTGCTGGCACGGCGTGACCAGTATCGTCATGGGTAATTGCGGGCTGGCCATGGCGCCGGCCAAGCCGAAGGACAGCGATACCTTGTTGCGCATGCTGTAGCGCATCGAGGCGGTGCCGATCGAAGCGTTGCGCGAAGGTGTCGACTTTCGTTGGGAAACTGTCGGTCAGTATCTCGACACGGTCGAGCAGAAGATCGGCCTCAATGTCGGCAGCCTGATCGGCCATTCCGCCGTGCGCCAATACGTGATGGGCGAGCGCGCCAACGATACCGAGACCACGCCCGACGACATCGAAGCAATGCGCGACATCGTGCGCCAAGGCATGCGCGACGGTGCGCTGGGTTTCACCACCAACCGCAACCCGAAACATCTCAATGAAGAGGGACGGCCGATCCCAAGCGTGGCGGCCGGTGAGGACGAAGTCATCGCGCTGTGCGACGTGCTGGGCGAACTCGGCGCGGGTGTGATCCAGACCAGCGGCGGCGGCACCAAACAGGTCCTGCCGAACTACGAGATGTCGAAGAAGGTTGCCAAGAGCAGTGGCCGGCCCGTCGTGTGGCTGACCATCTCGCACCGCTGGAGCGAGCCGGATACCTGGCGCGAGTATCTCGACATGACCGAACAAGGCTTCAAGGACGGCTTCCGCGCCTATCCGATCTGCACGCCGCGCCGCAACAATACGCGCTTCACCATGAAGAACGCGCAGATCTTCGATGGTCTGCCGACCTGGCGGCCGATCATGCTGGGCGACGAGGCGGGCAAGATGGCGGCTTTCGCCGATGCGGCGAAGCGTAAGGAACTGCGGCATGAGGCCGTGGACGCGACCGACTCGACGACCTTCTCGCGGCGCTGGGACCTGATGTACATCGCCAAACCGGCGCTGGAGAAGAACAAGGGGTTGGCGGGTATGACCGTCGCCGATCTGGCGGCGGGTACCGGGACGGACGTGCTCGACGCTTTCCTCGACCTGGTTGTCGAGGAGAATCTGGAAACCGGGTTCGAGATCAACCAGACCAACGGCGACGAGAAGGCGGTCGCGCAGATCCTCAGCAGCCCCTACACGGTGATCGGCCTGTCCGACGCCGGCGCGCATGTCGTGTTCGATGCCGGATACGGATTTTGCACGCGGTTCCTCGGTTTTTGGGTCCGCGACAAACAGATCATGCCGCTGGAGGACGCGGTGCGTAAATTAACCTTCCATTCCGCCTCCGTCTTCGGGCTGCACAACCGCGGCCTGTTGCGGCCGGGCTACGCAGCCGACATCACGGTTTTCGATCCGGAAAAGATCGATGCGCTGGAGCCGGAAGTGGAGCACGATTTGCCCGGCGGCGGTCCGCGCCTGACGCAGCAGTCGAGCGGGATCCACTACACCATCGTGAACGGGACCGTGCTGGTCGAGAACAACGAGCACACCGGCGCCTATCCCGGTCAGATGCTGCGGACGGCGGCGTATCAGACGGCTTGATGTTCCGATACGCGATTTTTGCGGCGCTGCTGCTCTTCGGCCTGCCTGTCGCGGCGCAGGAAAGAGTCGATCTCGAACTGGTCCTCTTGGCGGACGCGTCGCGCTCCATCGACGAGGTCGAGATTCGGCTCCAACGGGAAGGGTACGCCACCGGCATCACGCATCCCGATGTACTCGATACGATACTGGGCGGCTACTACCGGCGCATCGCGGTGACTTATGTCGAATGGGGCGACGAGACCTCGCAGGAGGTTGTCGCGCCGTGGACGATCGTCGACGGGCTTGAGAGTGCGGCGGCCTTTGCGCAAAAACTACGCCAGACGCCGCGCCTCGCGTCGGGCCCCAACGCCATCGGCAGCGCCATCGCCAAGGGGCAAGCCCTGATCGAAGGCAACAATTTGAAGGGTACGCGGAAAGTCATCGATTTTTCCGGCGACAGCGCCTACAGCTTCGGTGGCGTCTACGTGCACGAGGCGCGTGCGGCGGCGCTGGCCGCGGGGATCATCATCAACGGCCTGGCGATCCTGTGCCGCGACTGCAGCGGCCGGCCGGTCGATTACGATCTGGAGCTGGCCTTCGAGACGACGATCATCGGCAGTCCCGGTAGCTTCGTCGTCACCGCCGACGGCAATAGAAGTTTTGCGAAGGCGGTGTTGCGAAAGCTGTTGCTGGAGGTGGCGTCCGCGCCCGGCGCAGCCACGGCAAGCCGTTAATCCGTTTCCAGCATTGCAACGATCTCCGGCATGACGCGGCAAATATGACCGAGGATGAAAGGCGTGCCCTGCGGGTCGCCGAACTGGCCGATGGTGAGCGGCCCGAACACCCGCAGGCGCGGATCGCTGTTGCCGTCGGCGCCGACGGCGGCGCAGCGGTCGTCGACATCGAAGCCGATGCCGACGGGATGAACCCGCGCCAGGCCGCGCGCGACGAGCGCCTGCATGAACCGATTGCCGGTGCGGTCGGGGCGCGGTTCCGGCCCGGTACAGTTGATCACCGCATGGAACGTTGCTGTTTGCGGCGCGTTTGAATTCCGCTCCCTGTATTCGACCGCGATGCCCTGGCCGTTTCCCGATGCCGAGAGGATGCGCGCCGCTCGATAGCGCAGTTGGCCCCGGGCGACGGCATCGTCCAGTGTCGTCTCGACCTGCGGCGGCAGGCGGAAGCGATGTACGTCGTACCAGGGCCGCAGGTGGCGCATGAAACGGCGTTGTTCTTCCAACGGGAGATGCGGCGAGACCTGCCAGACCGAATCACGCAACTCGTCGAACGGCGCCTGCCAGGGCTCACCGCGCGTCTCAGCTTCGCGGATATCAGCGCGCAAGGCCTTGATGACATCGAGCAGCCGGCGATGCCGGCCGTGTCTGGCGACGAAGAGCGACGTCTCGCGCACGAACCGGTCCCAGAAAGGGCCCGAGATGCCGCCGCCCGTTTTCGGTCGCGCGGTTGAGCGCAGCCCGCGCCGCGACATGGCCGTGATCGACCCTCGGTGGCCGAGGCGCAGCCGCGTGACGATCAGGTCCGCAGCCGTCAATGCGGTACCGATAAACAGTAGTTTCGCGTCCTCTGGGATCCTCTGGATCGCCGCCAGATCCCACGGGTCGGCATGGAAGCCGGGGTGACTGGCGACCGACGCCGCAAAGGGCGCGGGTATCGACGGCCGCTCGTTGCTGGTGGCAACAACGGCCATATCGGCATCGATGGTCTCGCCGCCTTCGAGCGCGATGCGGAAAGTTTCGCCTTGCTTGGCGATATCGAGGGCGCGGCCGTGGACATGATGGATCGCCGATTTCGAAGGGTTCGGCATTTGATGCGTGGCGAATTGTTCGGCAACGAAGCGCCCGAAATCCGCGCGTCGAAGGAATAATGGCCCGTCATCGACCTCCGCCGCCGCGTCGTAAGCCGAGCCGCCCTGTTCCGCGAACCAGCGCCGAAGATGCTCCTGATCGTCGGGCGTTACGAATTGCACCTTGTCCGAGGCGTTCAGCCGGTGGTCCGGGTCCGGGCTCGAATAAGGCAGGCCTTGGCCTACAGTCTCGCGGGGTTCGACGACGGAGATGCGCAACGGCTTGCGCGCATGCCGGCTTAACTGGATGGCGACGGTCGCGCCCGTGTAGCTGCCGCCGACTATGACGATATGCTTGTTCACGGGCGGCGCTTTTCCGGATATTGCGCGACCAGGCTGGCCGAGTCGCCCCAGCCCTTCTCCAGCGTGGTAATGCAGTCGACGGTGATGACCATCTTGGAAAACAGCCATTGGCCGTCGAGCCGTGTGCATTCCCAGTCGTAGGAGCCCCAACCGGTATAGGACTGGCCGTCGTTCGCGTGCAGGACTAGCCAATTGGACCAGGCGATGGCGCTATCCGGGCTGGTGATGTCGATCTGCTCGTTGACGATGAAGCGCTTGCGGTTGCCGAAGCGCCGCTGGTAGCTCTTGAACGCACGGATCACGAAGTCGCGTCCGCTCTTCGCGCCGCCGGACCAGGGGATTGTCTCGAATACGACGTCCTCGGTGAAGATCGCGGCGAGCTCATGGTCGATCTCCTCGTCGAGCGCGCGGGCGTAGCGCGTGATCAGGCGCCATATTTCGTCCTTGTCGTTTAGGGTTCCGATATGGGCTTCGAGCGTCTCGAGGCGGGCTTCCATGTTCATCTGTGCATTCCTTCGCCATTGCTGTGATAGAGGACATGGCGCATAGAATACCGCGCCCGGGGAGGGGACAACATCGTGACGGACGCGCGTGGTGAAGTGTTGACGGACCGGGGGGCGATTGCGCCCTTGCTGGCGACGTCCGGCATTCAGGGTACGGCGTCCCTGACCATGTTCGGCGTGGCGGTGATCGCGCCCGTCGCGGCGCCGGATATCGGCGTCGAGGCGACACTGATCGGCACCTTTACGGCGATCGCTTACGGCTCCGGCATGTTGGGTGGCCTCTTGACCGGCGCGTTTTGCGACCGGTTCGGCGCGATCCGTGTCGGTCAGACGGCGATGGTGCTGGCGATGCTGGGCGTCGCCTGCCTCGCCTTGTCCAATCCAATTGCGGCGCTCGCCAGTGCGGTCGTTCTGGGGATCAGTTACGGACCCGTAAACCCGTTCAGCACGCATATCCTGGCCCGCGTGGTCCCGGAGAAACGGCGGCCATTGTTCCTGTCGATCAGGGCATCGGCGCAACCGGCCGGCACGGCGATTGCCGGCGTCCTGCTCCCCTTCCTGGTGGAGCTTTTCGATTGGCGTATCGCGATGCTGGCAACGGGCGCGGTCGCCGTGCTGGCGGCGGTTGCGATCCAGCCGTTGCGGCCGCGCTTGGATGCGGAACGCGACCCGGGCCGTATCATTCGCGTCGGCAACGTGATGGACCCGTTGCGCCTGGTCTGGCGCGAACCCCGCCTGCGATGCCTGGCCCTGAGCGGGTTTATCTTTTCCGGCACGCAAGTTTCGCTGGCCAGTTTCTTCGTCGTCTATCTGACCGGCGAGCTGTCCTTGTCGCTGGTGACGGCCGGTCTCGTTTTCACCTATATGCAAGTCGGGGGCGTGTTGGGCCGCCTGGTCTGGGGCGGTTTAGCGGACCGGTTCGTGCCGGCGAACCTCATGATTACCGGCCTCGGCGCGGGGACGGCGCTGTTCTGCGTGTTGACGGCATATTTCGCGCCGAGCTGGTCGACGAGTTCGATCGTGCTGCTCAGCGTTGCGCTGGGTGCGACCAGCCATGGCTGGAACGGGATCTATTTCTCCGAACTCATCAAATACGCACCAGAGGGGACCGTCGGCGAGGCGGCCAGCGGGGCGCAATTCTCGACCCTCGCGGGTGTCGCGGTCCTGCCCGTGATTTTCGGTATCGTCGTGACCGCGGGCGGGGGGTATCTCGCCGCCTTTCTGATGGTAGCCGGAGCCATGCTTCTCGCCACCGCCTATATGCGGGTGATGCTCCGGGAATAGACTGCTGTTTAGGCGAGAAAATGGAGCAGAAGTGCGCCGGTGCCGCAATATGCCAAGGTCCGCAGGACACTTTGATGAAGAAGGAACATGGCGAGCGCTGCGGCCACGGTTAGACCCAGTGCGGTGAGATTGAGGGTCTCGAATACGGGCGTTGGCAGCGACAGGATGCCAAAATCCATTGAGCCGACCTCTGCGAACACCACCCGCAAGCCGAACCAGAAGGCAAGATTGAGGATCACGCCGACGACGGCGGCGGTGATGCCGGATAGGGCTGCACTGATCGATCTGTTGTCGCGCAGCCGCTCGATATAGGGCGCGCCGAGGAATATCCACAGGAAGCAGGGCACGAAAGTCACCCAGACCGTGAGGATCGATCACAGGACGCCGGCCAGGACCGGGTCGATTCCCGCCGCGTGCTGGTAGGCGCCGAGGAAACCGACGAACTGCGTCACCATGATCAAGGGGCCGGGTGTCGTCTCGGCGAGGCCGAGGCCATCGAGCATCTCGGCGCCGGTCAGCCAGCCGAACACGTCGACCGCCTGCTGCGCCATATAGGCGAGGACCGCGTAGGCGCCGCCGAAGGTCACGACGGCGAGCTTGCTGAAGAACGCCGCTTCTTCGGCGAAGACGTTGCCATCGCCCAGGATGGCGAACAGCCCGACGACCGGCCCGGCCCAGAGCACGCCGAAGATGACCAGCAGGAATATCGAACGGCCCGCCGAGGGCGCGGTGTGATCCAACTCTCCGCGCGCCGCCATCGCGTCGATGACGCTTTTTGCGCCGTCTTCGCCAGTCCCCTTTCCCTTGATGACGATGAACTGGTCGGGCTTGACCATGCCACCGACGAAGCCTATCACGGCGGCGCCGGCGACGATGGCGGGGAAGGGGATGGCGAACAGGAAGATCGCGACGAAGGCGGCGAACGCGATCAAATACATCGACGGCGTCCGCAGCGCCCGTTTGCCGATGCGCATCACCGCTTCGACGACGACGATCAGGACGGCCGCTTTAACCCCGACAAATGCCGCCGCGACCACAGGTATCTCGGCATAAAGCGCATATGCGATGCTGAGCGCCAGCATGACCAGCGCGCCGGGCAGCACGAAAAGAATGCCGGCGATCAGCCCACCCCTGATTCGGTGCAGCAGCCAGCCGATATAGGTCGCAAGCTGTTGCGCCTCCGGTCCCGGCATGAGCATGCAGTAGTTGAGCGCATGCAGGAAGCGGGACTCGTCGATCCAGTGCCGTTCCTCGACGATCATGCGGTGCATCAGCGCGATTTGACCGGCGGGCCCGCCGAAACTGAGCAGGCCGATCTTCAACCAGACTTTGAAGGCGTCGCCGCGCGATGGCGTTTGGGTCTGGGCGTTCATGTCGGTCATCGGCGCTTCCATGCTGGTCATTGTTCCGTGCCGGTACTGCGGCACCACGAATAGAGCGCATCGTACAGCACCATACCCTTCTCAAGAACGGCGTGGTCGTCCTGATCGGCGTCCGAAAGTCCAAGCGACAGTGCGCGCAGTCCTGCCGCTTCCGGCGCATCGCCGAAGCGGTTCGTGTCTGCTGCGCGGACGATCTGGGCGAGCCGGGTCAGGCCGTCGTCGAACACGCCGAACCGGTTCAAGAAGGCGTCGAACGTGCAGGCCTCGCCATGGTGCCCGTATTCGGTGTCGGGGATATCGAATGGAATTGCGTCGAGCTCGGCTGCTGTGCCGGTCACCCAGTCGGCTTCGACATACAGGATTTCCGCCTCGGGATCGACAAATCGTCGGATGAACCAGGGACACGCGATACGGTCCACCTTTGGCCGTTCCCGCGTGACCCACCGGGTGGGTTTTGCGTACGTCTGGGGCAGCTGTTCCAATTTCGCAATGGTGATGCCGCCGGCCGCTTCATAGGCGTCGATGCCGCCGGTGAGGAACCGTGCATTTATGCCTTTGGCCCGAAGATGACCGGCGGTGCTCTGGCTCAACTGATGGCCGTGGACGCAATAGACGACGATATCCGCGCCATCGGGAATATCGGCGTACCACTCGTCGACGCTTTGCCGGTCGCGCCATTTGGCGCAAGCGATCACCCTTTCGGCCTTATCGAAGGTTTTGGTCCGGCGTGTGTCGTACAGAATTGGCGCCCGCGGCGTGCCGATGGTGTCGATGAGTCGTTCGGCGGAAATCGAGAAGGAATACATGATCGAAATTAATCCTTATGCATTGGCTGACTGTTTAAAGGTGCATTTTGGGATCCCAGTTTAAAATCGAAATAATCTGCTATAGTCATTAGTATATTTAATGGCTCGGCGATGAATTATCTTCCATCGACCCAGGCGCTGCGGACCTTCGAAGCGTCGGCGCGCTTGTTGAATTTTACGCGTGCGGCGGAGGAATTGAATCTGACGCAGGGTGCCGTAAGCCATCAAATTCGCGAACTCGAAACGCTGTTGGGAACGCGTCTTTTCAAACGCAAGGCGCGGGGATTGGCGCTAAACGATAGCGGGCGGGCCTATCTGCCTTTCGTGCGCGAGGCCTTGGAGCGGCTACGGACGGGCGCCGAGGCGCTGCGGCGGGAACGGCGGGACCGCGTCCTGACCGTCACGATGTCGCCGAATTTCGCGAACAAATGGCTGGTGCCGCGACTCGGCGACTTCGCGGAAGCGCATCCGGAGATCGACCTTCGGATCAGTGCTGCCCGCCGGCATGTCGACTTCGCTGCCGACGGCATCGATCTCGGGATCCGCCACGGCACGGGCGATTGGCCGCATCTGCACGTCACGCGGCTTTGCCCGGAATGGTTCTTCCCGGTCTGCAGCCCGGCTTTCGCGGCGGAGAACGCGCTCGAGAGCCCGGGCGATCTTGCCCGATGCCGTCTGCTGCACGACCAGCAGCGCTCTCGCTGGCGGGAATGGTGCGCGGCCTTCGGTGTGTCGGATGCAGGGACGGACAACGGTCCGATCTTCTCGGACACCAGTTATGCTATCGACGCCGCGGTAGCAGGGCAGGGGGTCACCCTGGCGCGTAGCGCGCTGGCTGCGCTCGACTTGAAAGCCGGACGCTTGGTGCGCCCGATCGCGGAATCGATCGCCGCGCCGATCGCCTACTGGGTCGTTTGTCCGAAACCGATGGCGCAATCCGAAGCGGTTGAGGCTTTTAGATCCTGGCTATTATCGGAAGCGGAGAGCGACGGAACGGCTGCGGAACCGCTTCGGTAGAATTCAAGAATTCGCCGGCTTCGGCGCGATGACCAATTTCGTGGTCGTGAAGATGTCGCGAACCTCCACTGCTTCCAGCAAACCGTGTTCCGCCATCGCTTTATGGCAGGCGGGCAGGTTGTAGTGCGGAATCGAGGGATAGAGGTGGTGCTCGACGTGGTAATTCACGTGGTGCGGAAACATCCACCAGCGCAGCAAGTCGGGGACGTAGTTGGTCCGTGCCGCGGTCAAGGGTGAGCTGAAATCCGTCACCGCGCCGTGCTCACAGATCGCGCGAAAGCGCAGAAGCGCTTGCAAGGTGGTGACCAAGGGCAAAACCCACAGCACTAGATATTCGATCCCGTACCCGGCCCAGAAGGCGACGATAGGAGCGGCGAGTTGGAAGCCGGCGACGATCCAGCGGTCGCTTCGCGCGGCCTTGCGCAACACCGGTGAGGTGTCGTCTAGCGGCCGTTTCGCCTGCGCGGCATCGTCGTTAATCGCCGGCGCGCCGAAGAAGTACGCGTATGTCTTGTGCGCGGTCAGGCCGAGCAGGTCTTTCGCCAGCTTCTTGGCCAGATAGGCGCGGCCGCGCGGATAGCCGCCGTGCAGTGGCGTGTCCGGATCGCGATCCTCGTACAGGTGATTGTGATGCAGCCGGTGGATCACCCGGTAGGTGCACATCGAGATGCCGACCGGTGTCGCGAAGAGCCGCCCGACGAAATCGTTCAAGGCGCGGCTCTCGAACATGCGGTAGTGGGCCGCGTCGTGCGCCAGTACGAAACAGGCCTGCTGCCGGCCGGTGATGACGATGATCGCCGGGATGACAACCCAGGGCGTCCACCAGGTCACGGCAGCGCCGATTGCGATTGCCAGGATCGCCACGGTCTCGAAGGCGCCGTACCAGGCCCTCGCCGGATCGAGCTTGGTCAGCCGTTTGACGGTCTCCGGCGGCAGACGCTTGACGCGTCTTGCATCGTCGCGGAATTCGGTGCCTGTTTCGAGTCGCGCGGTCACTAAGGCGTCACGCTGGAGAACGCGCCCATGGCCTCGCAGCGCGCCGCGAAACTGGCGAGCGCCGGGAACTTATCGCCGACTTCCAGCTTCGGACGGGCCAGGGCCGCGAAGGCGAAGGCGACGACGGCGCTGACATCCGCTTGGCTAATGCGATCGCCGCCGGCGAGCCAGCCATCGCCCGCTGCCTTGGCGCAATCGTCCAGGAAACCGAGCCCGCCCAGCGCCTGTTCCTCGTTATGCTCGACCCAGGGGCGGTGAACTTTCTCCTTCGGATGGAAGCGCAGCTCATAGGCCGCCCAGACCGTCTTATCCATGGTGCCCGTCGCGACAGCCGTCAGTTTCATGACGTGGCGCCGGTCGGGGCCGCTCATCGGGATCAGCCGCTTGTCCTCGTCGGCGATCTCGTTAAGCGCATCGAGAATGGCGTAGCTTTCGACCAGGGAATCGCCGTCATCCATGACCAGGGTCGGCACGCGGACCAGCGGGTTATGCGCCCGCACCGCTTCCGGCTCGTCGAATACCGGAACGGGGTCGTGCTCGTATGCCATGCCCATCAGGTTCATGCTCGCGGCGACGCGGCGGACGTAGGGTGAGCGGTAACCGCCAATTAGTTTCATTTCAATTCGGCTCCTCGTCATCTCATTTGGTTGCGCGCAGACTGGCATGCCGGCCCATGGCGTGAAAACCCTATTCTTGGCTACACTCACGATCGCAACAGCAGGGAACCGAAAGGAAGACCGCGATGTTAACGATATGGGGCAGGCCGACCTCTGCGCGAACGCAGAAAGTGTTGTGGGCGCTGGCGGAAACGGGCGTCGAGTTCGAGATGGTCCTGGCCAGTGCGACGATGGGACCGAACGGCAGCGTCGACAAGGGCAACGAACCCTACGGCATCGTCGACACGCCGGAATACCGCGCCATGAACCCGAACGGCACGGTGCCGACCATAAAGGACGGCGATTTCACGCTCTGGGAATCGAACAGCATTATCCAGTACCTGGCGATGAAATACGCACCGGACTTGATGTTTGGCGACGATCTGGAGACCTTCGCCTCGGCGAGCCGCTGGATGGATTGGGAGGGCAATGTCTTCCTGCCGCATCAGCACACTTTGGTAATGCATCTGGTCCGCTTACCGCTGGAAGAGCGGGATCCCGAACAAGTTGAAGGTGCGCGGCAGGCGCTGCTTCGGCCGTTGCAGATTATCGAGGACCAGTTGGCCAAATCTCGGTTTATTGCCGGAGACCGGTTCACGATGGGCGATATCCCGGTCGGCATGCGGGTACACCGGTGGTTCCTGTTCGACCTGGAGACGCCGGACCTGCCGAACCTGACGCGGTGGTACGAGGTCATCCGGCAAAGGCCGGCCTTCCTGGAACACATCGCCGACCCGGCGGTGCATTTGTCCGGATAGCGCGTAAGCGTTTAGAACCGTTCGAAAATGTTCGTCGGTTTGTGATAAGTTCATGTTCTGGTAGTGCTGTAAGGATGATCGAAATGGCTGGCCATAGCGAAGCCGAACGAAACGATCCAGTCTGGGCGGAGATTCGCACGCAGCTCGAAGGCAAGCGCAAGGAGACTTTCGAAGCGCTGCGAGACTATCCGCGTCAAGTTGCCGGCTGCGACACGTACTACCAATACCTTGCCGAACAGCGTGCAAAAATCTCCGGCGAATTGCGGCAACTTGATGCAATTCGACGCGAAAACTCGAACGACGGAATAGACGAGTTCGTTCGTGGATCGGTCTTTTTCGACGACGAATCCCTGCCAGCGATCCGCGACGGTTTGATGGGCTAAGGGATCCGCGACGGTTTGATGGGAGATGTCCCGGTCGATGTTGAAAAGTTG